>NZ_JAVHZY010000011.1:0-163280 GCF_031119655.1 Phocaeicola sp. GP0067 | reverse complement strand
CTGGCTGATTAGACTGTTTTATGAGCTTACAACTGCTGTTTTTAGATGCTGGGAACACATAAATCAAAGAAATCTTCAAAAGATCGCAGCTTAAAGAAAATGAACAGATTTGTATAGTGATGAACAAAAAAGAGGTGCATCGTGCATTACGACACACCTTCTATTAAATTGAATTAGCTTAATATTTTATTTAATAATTGGAACAGAACTCGGCTTTCAGGAGATGAATATTCTTTTTTACTGGTCAGATTTTCTAACAGAATATATTGTTTTAGTACATATAGATAATAGAAATCATGTAATGCTATTATAGTGGCATTGGTTAATGTGTTTTTAATGTGTTGGATGACAGTTGATTTTCCACAGTAATTACTATTTTAATATCAACACATGTTTCATAAACAGGCCTCGCAATTGTTTTGCATATAATAAAATTGTTCGTTAGATGAATTCCTAAAAAGAAAGCGAAGAAAGAATTACTCCGTTGCCGGAAGCATCATTTGTATATTTTGCAAATATACCTTCTGTTTGGAGCAGCAAGAATTGTGATATAATTTATCTTGAGTATAGAAATACCGGGAGGATTATTGTTACATAGCCTGAAAGATATAAATCTTTCATACCAATCATAAATCAGGCTCAAAACATGGATGATCATCTGTTCATTCGCAGGTGGAAATGCTGAGATTATCTTCATTTTAAATGCCTCAGCGATAAAATCCGGTTGTTCCTTTTCTCCTTTCATCTATCGCTGAAACTCCCTGCCCATAGGCGTTCCGGCTATGAAGGGGCTCCTGTCATTGCTCTGTCAGCCTCCTTTCAGCCTGCTCTTTCACATTTTTTGTGAAGGAATAAAACGATACGGGCTGAAATGGAAGTGAGGGGAAATGGTTTCAGATTTAACCGGCTGATTTTCTGTGCATATTACATAAGATGACAGGATGAGGGGAAAAGGGAGCGTATCGGATTAGTGGGGGAGTAATACACGGAACAGACTAGGTCTGTAAGCTGAACAGGCTAAGTCTGTGCACTGAACAAGCTGGCGTGTTTTAAAAACGTATAGTTGTTTTTTAAAAGCCTGAAGATGTTTTCTTAAAAGTTGAAGACGTATTTTTTAAAGCTCAAGGTGTATTTTAAAAACATAAAGGCGTATTCAACAATAACATTAGTAACGTATAAGCCCCAACATTAGTAACGTGTCAGCTCGTATGTTAGTAACGTGTAAGCCCACACGTACATAAGCATCGGGTCACACATACGCAAGCATCGGCCTACACATACGTATGTATTGCGCCCTGTATCCATTGAATTTTGCACCAAGTTCCATTAAATCTTGCACCAAGTTTCATCGAATCCTGCACCAAGATCTGCCATATTTCCGCCCCCTCTTGACAAACGCCTTTTTATGTTGTATATTTGTAGTTTGCCAAACTTAAAAAAGTAACTCATGAATGTATTCGCTACTCTCAAAACAGTCTTCTTCGGAAGCAAATTCCTGTCAAGCCCTGTTCCTATTGACGGAACACCGCGTCGTGATCTCGTATCCGCTCTCAACGGGCTGATGCCGCTTTGCCGGACTATACCCGGCGTGCGTCTGGCGCTGGATATCCGCGAGGGCCAAGTAGTTCTGGCATTGAACTGGACTCCGCGCACCGACGGGAATGCTCCCACGGGCAGTTACCACTACATCGTGTCGGACGAAGACGGAGTAAGAGAGATGGCCGACTCACAGGTTCTTCTCACTGAAAACGGTAAGGATAACCTGCCGGGGAGTATGGACGATTCTCGGACACATCCGACAGTCTCAACTGAAAAGACAGAGAAGGATTCCGCTCACTTGAAAAAAGATGTTCAGAAAAAAGCGGAACCAATCTCCTCAGAAGATACTGGCAAGAAAGCGAAATCACATACCCTGATGCAGGAAGTGACCGCTTTCCTCACCTCCCGCTACCGCTTCCGGTTCAATGTGCTTACTGAAGAAACTGAAGTGGCAAGTGTAGAAAACAACATTCCCGATACTCATCTGCGTTACGCCAAAGTGGACGAACGATGGATGAACTCACTAAGTCTGGAGGCTATTGAAACGGGCATAGACTGTTGGGACAGGGACATTCAACGCTTTGTGCGCTCACGCCGCATCAGTGAATACCATCCCTTTACTGCCTATTTTGAACAGCTTCCCGAATGGGACGGCACGGACCGGGTGTCCGCGTTGGCACGCAGGGTGTCCGACGACCCGGTATGGGTGAACGGTTTCCACCGTTGGATGCTGGGACTCTCTGCCCAATGGATGCAGCTCAATCCGGATAACAACCGCGCCAACAGTGTGGCTCCCCTGCTGGTGAGCAGTCGCCAGGGATTGGGGAAAAGTACGTTCTGCCGTCTGCTGATGCCCGATAGGCTGAAATCCTACTACACGGAAAGTTACGACCTAAGCTCCCCGGCATCCGCCGAAGCCAAGCTGGCTGCCTACGGATTAATCAACCTGGATGAATTCGACAAACTAGGTGCGTCCAAAATGCCTTTGCTGAAGAACCTGATGCAAGCCTCCGCACTGAATATCCGCAAGGCTTACAAACACAGCGCTTCATCGCTTCCCCGTATTGCCTCGTTCATCGGCACCAGCAACCGGGAGGATTTGCTGGTAGACCGCACCGGCTCACGCCGCTTTCTTTGCGTCAGTCTGAAGCATGCCATAGACTGCACCACGTCCGTAGAGCATAAGCAATTGTACGCCCAGCTTAAAACAGAACTTCTATCCGGTGAACGAAGCTGGTTCAATAAAGAAGAGGAACAGACTATACAGCAACATAATGCCCTATTCTACAAGCATGTACCCGAAGAAGAGGTGTTCCGCCTTTGCTTTCGCTTTGCTACAGAAGAGGACAATCCGCAGGAAGTGCTTAGCCTCTCCGCCACCCAACTGTTTGAACGTATGAAGGCCGCCCATCCTTCGATCATGAGAGGGATGACCGCCTACAGCCTGAGCCGTATCCTGCCCCAGCTGGGCGAACGGGTACATACCACCAAGGGAAATGTATACCGGGTGGTAGAATGTTAACTTTCAATTAATTGAGAATTTATCTATGGAAATGAGATTCCCGGTATGGAAGTCGATTAGACGCATTCACACTCTCAAGCATATATTGTCAAGAAGTGTGAATGCCCTTTTCTAGTATATGAATGGGTCATCCGGCATCATAATGAGCGCTGCATACCAAACGTATTTTGTATTTCACCGTACTCCCTGCCTGTAAAAATTTGGATGAGGTTTTAAATCCGAATGCATATATGCTCCCGTTATGATCATATACATACCGTTTCTCAATATCCAATAACGGGTCTCCGTTTCTTAATCCCTCTATGGTTTCATTCAGTTCATCCAGTGATGATCCGCTGAACGTCTTATGCAATATTTTTGCCTCCTCTTCAGTCGGAAGATGCCATCCGTCTGCTTCCTCCTGTATGATATTCCGCACATCGGAAGCGAATCCACTCCACTCATCCAGACTCATCAACAAAATATCCGCCCCTGTGGAACTTGCATTCTCTATGCCAGCTACAATACCGCCGTTCCAGATACCGCCAATTTCGGGTAGCCCGGAAAGATCCGGATTAATGGGAGGCGGCTCACTACCGCCATTACCTTCATCAGCACCGCCAAAATTGAATTTGATGTCTACCGGAGCCTTCCATTCACCTGATATCAAACTGCCCCCTACCGTGACATCACCCGAATAGCTACCCCCGATATTCAATGGTACGTTCGCTTCCGGCTTTCCTTTGAAAGTGTATCCAAACGTCTTTGTCTGACTATTATCTTCCAAGGTTATGGAAAAAACGGTCTGAGAGCCGCTCCCCGGAAAAATATAAAAAGGCTTTGCACTCCAAATTCCACCCGGCTCAAACTCACAAATAATTTCCGTACTCTTGTCTTTGCCGGAATACTCCCTTGTAAACGACAGGGAAGAATATAAAGGCGAAATCTGCAAACTCACCTTTTTAACGTTTGCCGGTATATCTTCCAAACTGATATTGACTAAAGATACAGCATAATAGAGGGTTACAGAAACAGATATATTTTTCTTATTGGCAATTGTCACAGTTGAAGTGCCCATCATTAGCGCGCGTGAGCTTCTGTTATTTTCTTTCATAACAATTACATCATCAAGGCTAGGATCTTTCGGAACGATATATTCTTCTCCCAAACCGGCTATTGCAACAATAGTATATCGGGCAGGAGGTAACTTCATTTCAATCTGGGCGTTATCTGTCATTTTCAGACTGGCAGAACAGCTGCCGTCCTCTGCAAACGCATAGATATAGGCCGGATAATTAATCTGGGATTCTCCGCTAGACCTGGCAGATATCTTTAAAGGAAGATTTGTTTGCGAGACTCCGTCTTCATCGTCTTCTTCATCATACATCGGGCGTTGGCAAGAAACAGCAGACAGTAGCAATAGAAACAGAAGCACCTTTAATTCGGTTAATCTATAATTCATAACATATTATTTGTTTGTGGGTTTATTTCTTCTCCATTTATAACTATATCCTCTTCTTCATTTCCCGGAGTCCAACCCGAAATACTTCCTCCCGTTATAATTACATTTCCGTCTTTTACTACAATATTGTATTTATGAATACATCCGGACAATAAGCCCGGAGACAGGTCGTCTCGTCGTGTTATGTAATATTTGTTGTTACGGGTATATTCAATGGTGAGATTAACAGAATGGTTTTTCACGGCTTTCGGATCAATGTTTCCGTCATTCTCGCCCCCGTTCAGGATAAAATAAAAAGAAACATCCTGATTGTTCATGGTGTGTGACGGAGTAATCTGGAAGGTTTCCTTGGGAGTTTCGCTGATGGTGATGCTGTTCGTTTCAAAGGAGTAGTATCCTTGGGTCGTCAACCCATTTCCTTCAAGTCTGATTTTGTCAATAACGGCCTGTGCCATATCTCCTTCACCCTTTATGTTTATCTTTAATAGTGACAAAACGTGCTTAAATGAATAATCGCCCGAAAAGGCCACATTGCCAAGGTCGGTATCGTAGGAAAGCTTCCTGGATGCTACTAGAAAGTCATATTGGTCAATATTTTCCCAAGTCCCGTTCTGGCTGTCGAGAGAAGGCATTTTTATATTTTCCTTACTTTCGGCTTTGGAACCGGAGTGGGGATAATATGCGTAAAAAGTATGTTCCTGGTTTTTATCTTTCCAAAAGACACTCTTTTCTGTAGTCCAGGAAGTTCCATCGAATATCCAGCGGACGGCGCTGTCATTGTCCATAAAAACACCTATATCATCGGTTTTACTAAAACTAGCGATGGCATTTTCATGATCTTGCAAGTAGCGTGCTCCGGAAACTGTTTTCCCGATTCTTGCCATAATGGATACCGTGTACTCTTTTTCTTGTGATTGCTCTAATTCCTCACTACCTTGGCAGGCAGAGAAGCACATGAACGTCAATAGCGATACATACAATGATCTTTTCATTCTTTTATTTTATAATAGTGAGGGACAAAACATCAGCTTATCCGTTAAAATTAAAATGAGGACAAGTTGAATTGGTCGAGGATTAAAGCATGTCTGCTTATTGTCGGTAAGAAATTAAACTTGTGTTCGGCTGCGAAAATAATTCATTCTTTGCAAAAAGAAAAGCAAAATGATAAAAAGATGAAAATTAAATGAGTTATGCCGGAAACAGCATGAACATTCTTACCGGTATATTCCCATAAAAAATGATGGAAGATAACCTGTAGTTTAACGCTTCAGGCTGACTATGACTAAATCTTATTTGTAAATTATCTCCTTCCATTCTTCCACAGTACGTGTAAGGGAAGAAAAATTCACCCCGATACAGACTATTTTACGGTTATCGGTCAAATAAGATCGGGCATAGCCTTTCTCTGCTATTTGCTGTAAAGCCTCCTCTGCTGTTCCGTCCATCTTGAATTCGAAAATGTAAACATATTCGTCCATTTCCAATATGCAGTCCACTCGTCCGAAGCTCTGGCGATTCTCACAATGGATTGCACGGCAATAAACTCCTATCAAACGGAGAATCAGATAAAAAGTGTATTGGAAATGTTTCTCAGTCATATCCAATTCCTTCAAGGAAGCGTGAGAGTCATACGGGATGCTTGCAAGAAAGGCGGTCAGAGAATCACAAAAAGCGGAGGTGTTCCCTTGCTCAAGGCAAGTAACAGCATCGATAATCCAACTGTTGACCTCTCCACCTCCGGGTTTCAAATAATGTGCTGCCAATACGGACAAGAACCCTTTACGCACCTCATTATTGGGAAAATCGAGCAGATAAGTTCCCATACGTCTATTATATTCTTTAATAGTGAGATATCCGCTCTGATAAATCATGGGTAGAGGCTGTTCCACATCAGCCTTATAATCCACAAACAAAGAGGGAACATAATAACGTCCGGCAAGTTCGTTTATCTGCTCGCGGCTGTGTTGCAGCAGACGAACCAAATAGGTGGGAGTACCTGTAGAGAACCAGTAATCACGAATTGCCATACTGTCAAAAGCATTAAGAATGCTGAACGGATTGTAAATGTCGGTCATCCTCTCTCCAAAATGATATCCGTCATATTGCCGTCTGAGAAGTTCCTTCATTTCTTTCACTGTGTACTGATATTTAGCAGCCAACTGTATGGTGGGTTCTTCGAAAAATGCTTCCAGCTCATTCTGGGTGATACCGCACAAGGCTTCGTACCGTTCATCCATACTGATATCCTTAGGCTGGTTAAATCCACTGAAAACACTTACTTGGGAAAACTTTGTTACTCCGGTCAACAATACGAATCTCAAGTATTGATCGGCTCCTTTAAAGGTAGAATAAAAGGATTTCAATATTTCCCGGTTATGGTTCTCCAACAGAACTTGCTTTCCATAATCATCATAAAAACAAGCTTCCGTATCTAATACATCCAAAATAGGTTTGTCATATTCATCAATCAGAACCACCGCACGCCGCCCTGTCTGTTCATAAGCTCGGCGAAGTATTTCAATGAAACGGGTTCCTATGGTTGTATAATTGGGATTCTTGCCATAAATATCTTCCCAGTTCCCTAAATAGCCTTCAATGGTAGCCTCCAGAATTCCGGGTTGTGTATACAGTCCTCCATTAAAGTCTATACGGAAGATAGGATACTCATACCAGTCCTTTTCCAATCCGTCGATTTCCAGTCCGGCAAACAAATCTTTGCGTCCCTGGAAATAACAGGCAAGGGTACTTACCAGCAGGCTTTTGCCAAAACGGCGTGGACGGCTCAAGAAATAAGTCTTGCCTTGTGTTACCAAGTTGTAAATCAAACCGGTCTTATCCACATATACATAGCCATCTTCACGGATTTGGTCAAAACTCTGTATTCCAATAGGGTATTTCATATTTTGTTGCGGTTCTAGAATGAATGATAAAACAAAGATATTAGTAAATGACAAACAAAGCAAATAAAGGATTTGTTTTTTCTGCTTATGACAAGTTTTTCCGTTTCTTATTAATGGATAATCACCTGTTTCTGTCCATATATATTGGCATTCTGTCCTTTAAAGGATACTTTGAAAAGTATTTAGAATCTATCTATTCTGCAATAAGATATACTTCTTCTACTGAATTTGCTATATCATTGTTTGTCAGTGTTATACATATTATCTAATGTGTATTAATATCTTTATACCATTGTAGTTTTGTATATTCTTCATTCAAGTCATTAAGTTCTCTCTGCATGATAAAAGTGGTCATACCTGAAAAGGCGGTGATAGGGAATGTTCCTTCTTCCGTAGCATAAAAAGGAGTATTTCTTTTGTAAACCACACATTGGCTGATACACTCTTGAAGTGCATTGTATGTATTTTCATCTGATAATGATTGATAATATTGAGCGAAATCAAAAAAATAGAATGGGGCTTTTAAAACTCCATCATAATTTTGAAGGTTACCGACCGGGAGAAAAGAGCCGGATGTTTCTGTATTGATCTGTCGTATCAAATTCGCTAAATTTGATAATCCGGCAGTTTTTATTATGCTAATGGTAGCAGAACGTTTATCGCCTTCCATCAAATTCCAATAATGAAAATAATTTTCTGCAAATCTTTGCAAATCAGAATTTTCTTCAAGCAGACAGGAAATACTGCCGGCATAGATAGGAGTAAATCCCGGAGATACTACTGGGGCAGAGGAAGCCATGATATATGCTGCTTTATTTCTTAATTCATAAGCCACCTCAATACCTGCCATATTACATGCTTCAAAGATTATGAATTCAAATAAATGGTCCGGGAGGGCCATGGCAAAATCTGTTATTTCCATTTCATTGTCATTATCGATGATGATAGACCGCGAGCCATTAACCAATGTATGTGGAGGAAGCCAGCCACTGCCATGGGAAAACACGATTAGACCGTAGCTTTTAGCAGGATAAAGCCGAGTTACGTCGTTTATAACTCGTTTAAGCACTTGGGGGGAGGCTGAGTTTTCTTGGTCATAGGTATGTATGGTAATATAGCCTTTCTCACTTTTTCCATCAATTTCCATCAATCGTGGAGAGTCCTTAAATGGTGTATCCTGATACACTATTATATTTCCATCTGTCCCGTCTTCCCATCCATTTTTAATTTGAACAAGTTTGTCATAGGTTTCGGCATCAAGATTATTATCTCCTCCCAGATAAACCAATAGTGTCCGTGCAGGTAAAACAACAGGGGTGTCATTTTCTTTATGACAGCCACATACTAATAACAGAAAACAGACAGCATATATATACTTCATACACAATATAATTGGATAAACGATTATAAAAACTAAAAGAGGGGAACATTTTGCCCCCCTCTTTTTTTATAAACAATGAGCGTATTAATTACTTGTCATTGTGCTTCTTAACTTGGATTTGGATAGTTCCAACAGAATGTCCAAGACCTTTCTTCCAAGTATGGTCGCAGATACCGCCCCACTTGTGATTTACACAAACTTCTACATCAATAGTAAATGGTTGAGCAATATCTTCACCATTGTTGATCCATGTGATAGTCTGCTTAGCATTATCAAGTTTGATCTTCTTCATGTTTTCAGCATCCAGTTCACTTCCGTCAGCAAAGTATGCCTTAGAAACCTTGAAGTTAACAGTTGTATTAACATCGAATACATTATGGTCAACTACCAGTTTCTTTGACCAACCAGCTTGATCACCTGTCTGAACCAAAGTATTATTCTTAGCCATATCTTTGTGATCATAGATAACATGGTTGTTATTGAATTGTGCCTGAGCACCTTCAGACCACAGATAATCTGACAAGAAGAATGCATCCTTCAATGATACTGTATTTTCAGCTTCCTGATACTTGTCATACAAAGGACCTGCTTCGTAAGCGTGGAATACCATCGGAGTTACAAATGCAACTTCAAATTCATCGATAACCACTGTAGAACGTCCATTTTCAGGAGCAGGAGCACCAGTATAAGTAGTAGTATGATCTTTAGCCCAAGGAGTATTGTTTACCATATTGATAGTATCGCAAGAGAAGTTATTGTAATCTTCTTTAGCATACTTGTTATGAGCATTGGCTTCCTTGTTGCAAGTACCATACAATCCGTCAACATCTTCATTGAAGCTTACTACGGCACGCATTTTGATCTTCTTCAAATCCTTAGCGTCAGCAGCATTGATCCAAGCACGTCCTTCGTCTGTAGCCTCCAAAGCGATATACCACTTGTTGTCTTTACCTTGATACAAACGGATGCCGGAATTGTGACCGTCACCTATCTTAGATGCGTTATTATGCTGGTCAACCAATTCGAATGACAAGGTAGCTCTAGCCCAATCCTTATCATGAGTCTGACCCTTATAAGGATTATAGTTGATCAAATCGAATTCGTCATTCAATGCTGCAACCATTTCATAAGTTTTAGGATCATCAAAGTTATCGTATCTACCGTGAGCAATGAAGTAAGAATCATCTACCCAGTTCAACTTAGTCTTTTCAGGAGCAACTACATCCGGATACTTCACATTGATAGTATAAGTAACATGGATGTCAGATAATCCCTTATGATCAGCATTTGGCTTGTATGTACCCTTAACAGTGTAAACGTCGTGATCGTCATGACGAGAGAATGCTGTATTCTTCACTGTAACGAACAACTGATTGTATTCTTCAGGTTTAAAGTTCGGATCTAATGAATAGTCTGCATTATCTTTTCCATCCCATGCATATACAGCGTGTTGTTTAGCCTCATCTGCTGTTGCAAATTCAGGAACGAAATCATAAGTCTTACGGAATTCGTCTTTACTCAACTGTACATCTTTATGGTTGAATATCTTATCCATATCCATGTCAAGAACTTGATTGATATGTTTCAGAGTGACGTCTTTTGTTTCTGTAATATTAATTTCAGGAGCAACAACTGCATTGCGTACAATGTGAATCTTGATGATTGCTGTTTTAACTACATTACCATTGTCTTCACCCGGTGCTACCAGTTTCACACGAACAATAGGAGTTCTGTCTATAGCAGCTGTGTGGTTGGCATCTGTTTCTGCGCCCCAAATCGGGTCCGGAGTTTGTTTTACTGTAGCAACACCATCTTTGGTAACATCCAAATAACGTTTTGTCTGGTTAACGCCATCATAATAGAAGTCAACCGGTTCAAACACCAATGAATAGTCATCAAAACCATTCTCCATCAGAGGATACTGAGCGTCTTGGGCTCTACCCATACGTTTGTCAAAGAATGAAGTTACGATGTCCTTCAAATTTTTTGAATGTCCATCACCTGTATAGTTCAATTCTACAACAATACGTTCTGCATCATCTTTAGATTCAGCATCTCCTTTATATAACTGGTTTTCAGCATTGGCTTCGAACTTAGCTTTATCTGCTTGATAAGCCTTCAATTTAGCCTCTTCAGTACCGGTCGGATTCAAGGTGTTAAGATAATATTCATCTTTGATGAATTCTCTATAATTTACCTTGTTAGGAGCAATTGCATTTTTAATCTGAGCAGGAGCGTTAGTTTGGTCAAATGCATCAGCTACTTTAACCAAATGTACGTTTTTCTGCAAAATTACTTCATGCTTGGCGGGAACAAAATCAGAATGAACGATTTGGTCATTGTTCTTAATTCTCAATGAATATACTGTTCTTTCGTCCAGATTAGATTGTTCAGCAAAAGCCCAGTCCTTTACACGGAAGTTTAACATACCATGTCCTTCTTTATAAGATTCAACGGTAATTTTTCCATCAGTGTACAGTTTTTGTCCAGCGTTGAACAATTCCCAATTCTTGTTATTCGTATTGTAGTTCCATATTTCAGCAGTATCACGAACAAATCCTACCACTTCCATATCTTTGAATGATACGCTGTTAGGATTTACCTGATACTTCACGTCTGCCTTACCTGAGTAAACGATTTTAAATGTGCTAAAGTTATTTGTACCCCAATCTGCACCTGTAATCTCTGTTTTACCTGCCACACTATCAGTAACGATGGTAGGGAAATGGATTCTGGCAGCTTCACCTTCAGAAAGGAAAGTAGGGATAAACTTAACTCCGCTAACTACAGAAGTAGCTTTAGGCATACTGATAGTCTTTTTAGTGCCATCAGCATAAGTAATAACTAATTCATAAGCTGATTCACCTTCTTCTACTGATACTACATAATCATCAGCAGAAGTACCTGGAGTACCCGGAGTACCTGGTTTACCCGGTTCACCTTGTTCTCCTTTTGCACCATTGTATAATTTAATGGTCTCTCCATCACTGAATTTGATTTCATAACCACCATTACCATCAGTGAACGGAGTACAGCTTTCGACATATTTGCCTGAGCCTACTTTGTCTTCAAGGGCCTTGATTGCATCTTTCACATTGGATATTTCTTGATCCAAGCGGTCGATGTCGTCATCGTAATCCTTACAAGATACAAATGTTCCTGTTGAAGTGACCATAAGGGCTCCAAACAGGATTGCACTTAAAAATTTTTTGTTCATAATAGAAAAACTTTAAATTTATAAATTTAAAAACTCAAAATGTTATTGTTATAAAAGGACTTTAAATCTTTTTCTGTGTCCGGATGGTGCTTTATATAGGAACTGCAAGGGAGATGCGCCTACAATTTTATGAAATGCGGCATAAAAAACGCTTTGGGATGCAAAACCACACTTCCTAAAAAGAGAACTGGCTGAATACGTACCCTCTAGTAATAAGGACTTTGCATACTCAACACGATACTTGTTAAGGAGCTGCTTGAAATTGCATCCGAAGTAGTTGTTCACCGCATTACTCAGGTAGGTCGTATTCGTGCCGGATACTATATAGTAATACTAATTGTTTGAACACCAGTTATATGTGTGACAACTTTAATGATGTAAGGGCCGTTTCAGGTCCTTTTTTATTTATAATTGACAATAATATCCGGTAAACTATCTACTGCTTTTTGTTTGAGTTCATCTATGATATGAACATATTTTTCAGTGTGCCGGGTAGTAGAATGTCCTGCAAGGCTGGCGGCGGTCTTGATATTAGCTCCATTTGCCATAATGTTGGTGATAAATGAGTGCCGGGCACAGTGGAAGGTGATGTGCTTGTGTATATTAGCCCTTTTGACCCATTTGTTTAAAATTCTTAGTGTGTAAGAATAGGAGGGGAGCCCGAATACCAACTCCTCGTTAATGCCTTTATGTCTTTGCAGGAGCTTGATGGCAGTGTGGTTTAAGTTTAGATGCAAGATTGCGTTTTTGGAGTGTGACTGTACTTTCTGTTGTAGAATAGTAAGGCGGTTTGATGAGAAATCTATGTCTTTATATTGCAGTTGGTGCACATCACACCAGCGCAGCCCACAATAGCAAGAGAACAAGAATGCCCTTTTTACTTCGTTGTTGGGGCATGGAGTGATAGCAAGTTTCTGAATCTCTTTTAAGCTGAGGATTGCTTTGGTTACCTCATCAAACTGCATCAGGCGGATACCATCTGTAGGGTTAGAGGTCATTAACTTTTTTTCTATACATTTATTGATGCACATTCTGAATTTCTTGAAATATCCGATGGGAGTGTTACCTCGGAGATGATCCCTGAGATACTCAAGAAAATTTATACAAAAATCTTTTGTGAGAAGGGTTACAGGTAAGCTTTTCTTTCTTGTAAACAGTCGCAGATGGGTGATACATGCCCTGACCATTTTCTTGTCCTTTTTGTGATAGGTATCCAGGTATTGTCCTATCAGAATATAGAAATCGGGAACATTGCTTTTATCTGTTGGAAGTATATCATCGAATGTATTTTCTATATCGTTCAGATGATATTCAACAGATAAGAATTCTAGTTCCTTCTTTGCTCTTATCTGCCTGGCAATTAGTACCTTGTTTCTGTTTTCCGCTCTTCGCTCTGCACTGGTAGGAGCGTCCAGGATGATGCCCAAATACTCTTTGCGGCGCTTCCCGTTATAACTGTAATTCAAATAAAGCGAAACTCTTCCTTTGTTCAATTGTTTCTTTCCTAATGTAATTCCCATAATGAATAATAATTAATACAATAATAATGTTGAAAAGAAGGACCAGAGAGGGACTGAAAATGAATTCCTCCATCTTTCTTTCTATAATAATAATATCTTTTGTACCTTTGTGTCATAAACAAAAAAATGGAAGAAAATTTTGATATACGCGAGCAACAGCTCACAACTAAGGAACGCGATTTTGAGAATGCCTTACGTCCGCTGAATTTTGAAGATTTCAGCGGGCAGGATAAGGTAGTGGATAATCTGCGCATCTTTGTCAAGGCGGCGCGTCTGCGGGCCGAGGCGTTAGACCATGTTCTTTTGCACGGACCTCCCGGCTTGGGCAAGACGACCTTAAGTAATATCATTGCCAATGAACTGGGAGTAGGTTTTAAAGTGACCTCAGGACCGGTGCTGGATAAACCGGGTGATTTGGCGGGAGTACTGACCAGCCTGGAACCCAATGATGTGCTTTTTATTGATGAAATACATCGGTTGAGCCCTGTGGTAGAAGAATATCTGTATTCTGCCATGGAGGATTATCGTATCGATATAATGATAGACAAGGGACCTTCGGCGCGTAGTATCCAGTTGGAGTTGAGCCCGTTTACTTTGGTTGGAGCCACTACCCGGAGTGGGTTGCTGACTGCGCCTTTGCGTGCCCGTTTTGGAATTAATCTTCATTTGGAGTATTATGACGATGATGTATTGACAAGCATTATCCGTCGTTCAGCTACTATATTGAATGTGCCTTGTGACGTGAAAGCGGCGGGTGAGATTGCTTCGCGCAGCCGTGGAACGCCCCGTATTGCAAATGCGCTGTTGAGGCGCGTCCGTGATTTTGCCCAGGTGAAAGGTTCCGGAAGGATTGATGTGGAAATTGCCCGGTTTGCTTTAGAAGCCTTGAACATTGACAGGTATGGACTGGATGAGATAGATAACAAGATTTTATGTACTATTATAGATAAGTTTAAGGGAGGCCCTGTGGGGCTGACTACTATTGCAACCGCTTTGGGTGAAGACGCCGGAACAATAGAGGAGGTTTATGAACCTTTTTTGATTAAAGAAGGTTTCTTAAAACGTACTCCGCGTGGACGTGAGGTCACGGAACTGGCCTATATGCACCTGGGACGGAGCATTTATAATAGTCAGAAGACATTATTTGATGATTAAAAGATGGCAGGATTAAAAGCATTAGCCAAGGAAACAGCCATATATGGGATGAGTAGTATCATCGGGCGGTTCCTGAATTATTTGTTAGTACCGATATATACCAACGCTTTGCCTGTGGAATCGGGGGGCTATGGTATCATTACCAATATGTATGCTATAACTGCCTTGCTGATGGTGCTTTTAACATATGGTATGGAAACCGGATTTTTCCGGTTTGCCAATAAGGGGGTGGATGATCCGATGCGCGTCTATTCCACTACTTTGCTTTCGGTAGGGGCGACTGCGCTCTTGTTTTTAATCGTTTGTCTTTCTTTTCTGCATCCCATAGCAGGTTTCTTGGGATATGGAGAGCATCCGTGGTATATGGGGATGATGCTGATTGTAGTCGCAATGGACGCTTTCCAAGCTATTCCTTTTGCTTATTTGCGATATAAGAAACGCCCTGTTAAGTTCGCTGCATTGAAATTGTTGTTCATTTTTGCCAGCATTGCCTTGAATATCGCTTATTTTGTAGGTATGAAAGGAGAGAATGTCGGAGTGGCTTTTGCTATAAATCTGGCTTGTACTTCTTTGGTGATGCTGTGTATGTGGAAAGAATTGGTGGGCTTCAGATATGTGCTGGACAGGGAGTTGTTGCGGCGTATGCTGCATTATTCTTTCCCGATATTGATTCTGGGTATTGCCGGAATCTTAAATCAGGTAGCCGATAAAATTATTTTTCCGTTTGTTTATCCTGATAAGGCGGAGGCGACCATCCAGTTGGGTATTTATGGGGCTGCCAGTAAAATAGCTATGATAATGGCCATGCTGACACAGGCTTTCCGGTTTGCATACGAGCCGTTTGTTTTTAGTAAGAGTAAAGAAAAGGATAGTCGGGAAATGTATGCCAAAGCGATGAAGTTTTTCATTATCTTCACTTTGCTGGCCTTTTTGGCTGTTATGTTTTACCTTGATATATTACGTTATATTTTAGGACGTGATTATTGGGTAGGGCTTAAAGTTGTACCTATTGTCATGGCTGCCGAAATGTTTATGGGTATTTATTTCAATCTTTCTTTTTGGTATAAGCTGATTGATGAAACAAAATGGGGAGCTTATTTTTCATTGGTGGGATGCAGTATCATTATCCTGATAAATATTTTCCTTATTCCGGTGTTTGGCTATATGGCGTGTGCGTGGGCAGGTTTTGCCGGATATGGAGTAGCTATGCTTCTCTCTTATTTTGTAGGGCAGAAAAAATATCCTATTAATTATGATTTGAAAGCGATAGGTAACTATGTGGCGTTAGCGCTGGTACTTTACATTGTTTCAGTTTATCTTCCTATTCAAAATATATTCTTGTTGTTGGGTGTTCGTACATTACTGTTGTTATTGTTTGTGGCATATATTGTGAAAACGGACTTCCCCTTGCAGCAGATACCTGTTATAAACCGATACATAAAGAAATAGCTATGAGTGACCTGAAGAATGATTTGAAGAATGTGCCTTATATAAAGCAGTTCTTTGGTGAATATCTTGATTTGCGCAAGGATAAGGATAATGAAGCCTTGATTGTAGAAAGTATTCGTAACGGTGTTGAGTTCAAAGGAACTAATTTGTGGATTCTTATATTCGCAATTTTTATTGCTTCATTGGGCTTGAATGTGAATTCTACGGCAGTGATTATCGGTGCTATGTTGATATCTCCGCTGATGGGGCCGATTATGGGAGTGGGGCTGGCTATCGGACAGAATGATTTTGAACTGTTGAAACGTTCTCTGAAAAGTTATTTGGTGGCGACTGTATTTAGTGTGATTACATCCACGATTTATTTTTCGCTGACTCCGTTGGATGAAGTACAATCGGAGTTGCTGGCACGTACTTCTCCTACTATATATGATGTGCTTATAGCTTTATGCGGTGGCTTGGCCGGTATTATCGCCTTGTCTACAAAGGAGAAGGGGAATGTTATTCCGGGGGTAGCTATTGCTACGGCTTTGATGCCGCCTTTGTGTACTGCCGGATTCGGGCTTGCTACCGGAAATTTACTTTATTTTTTAGGTGCGTTCTATTTGTATTTTATCAATTCAGTATTTATCAGTCTGGCTACTTTTATCGGGGTGCGTGTCATGCATTTCCAACGTAAGGAGTTTGTGGATAAGGAGCGTGAGAAATTGGTAAAGAAATATATTATTTTTATTACTTTGGCTACGATGTGTCCTGCTGTTTATCTGACTTATGGCATTGTAAAAAGTACTATTTATGAAGCTTCTGCCAACAACTTTATCAACGAGGAGCTGAATTTTAATAATACCCAAGTAATAGACCGGAAGATTTCTTTCGAGAAGAAGGAAATACGTGTTGTGCTAATAGGCAATGAGGTTTCGGAAACAGAAATAGCAACCGCAAGGGATAACTTGAAACTTTTTAATCTGGCAGGAACCAAACTGGTTGTTCTTCAAGGAATGAATAATGATGCGATGGATATTGGCAGTATAAAGGCGCAAGTGATGGAGGACTTTTATAAGAATAGTGAGAAACGTTTGCTGGAGCAGCAGGAAAAGATTAAGTCTTTGGAAAACGAACTTAATGTATATGCCGCATACAATACCGTAGATAAAAAGATAATTCCCGAACTTAAAGTACTTTATCCTGCAGCAGAAGCTATAGCCATGGCGAAGACTGTGGAATTGCAGGTAGACTCAACCCAAACGGACACATTGACAATAGTCTTGATGAAATTCAGTAAAAAACCTGTAGGAAAAGAACAGGAAAAGATTTCCGAATGGTTGAAGGCACGTGTCGGGGCGAAAAAACTTAAATTAATTGTAGAATAAAACCATGAAAAAACTACTATTGCTGCTGTCTTTCCTGCCTTTATGTATATGGGGTAATGAGGGAATGTGGCTTCCTTGTTGCCTTAGCAAACAAACTCAACAAGTGATGAAAGAAATGGGATTGGAACTTTCATCTGAACAATTGTATAATCCCGGAGGAAAAGCATTGGCTAATGCTGTTGTTAGTTTTGGAGGTTTTTGCTCGGGGGTTGTTGTATCTCCGGATGGCTTGGTTTTTACTAACCACCATTGTGGGTATGATGCCATTCAGCAGCATAGTTCTGTGGAGCATGATTTTTTGCGAGATGGTTTTGTAGCCGACTCCTTAAGTAAGGAGCTTCCTAATCCGGATTTATTTGTCAGTTTTCTGATACGCACAGAGGATGTGACGGAGCGTGTGTTGCAAGCTATTCCAGTCGGAACAAAGGAAAATGACCGTGCGCTGATTGTGGATTCTATTTCCACATTGCTTGCTCAGGAAGCTGTGGCGAATGATACGTTGCTGCGTGCTGAGATAACTCCTTTTTATGGTGGTAATGAGTTTTATCTGTCTGTGTATAAAGATTATTATGATGTTCGTCTGGTGTTTGCTCCTCCCTCTTCTGTAGGCAAGTTTGGCGGGGATACAGATAATTGGGTATGGCCCCGCCATACCGGGGATTTCTCTGTTTTCCGTATTTATGCTGATCAGAATAATCAACCGGCAGCTTATTCTCCGGAGAATGTGCCTTATCATCCGGATTATTTTGCTCCTGTTTCTTTGGGCGGGTATGAACAAGGTTCATTTTGCATGACTATGGGATATCCCGGTTCTACCAGCAGGTATTTGTCTTCATTTGGGATAGACGAAAGGATTAATACGGATAATGCCGCTATGATTAATGTCCGTACCATCAAGCAGGCTATCTGGAAAAATGCAATGGAAAAAAGTGATGATATTCGCATTAAATATGCTTCCAAGTATGCACAAAGCTCTAACTATTGGAAGAATAGTATAGGCATGAATCAAGCGGTAAAAGAGTTGAAAGTGATAGAGAAAAAACAAGCTTTGGAGCGCCAGTTGCAAGAATGGATCCGTCGGGAACCTGATAAGCGAAGCAAATATGCAAGGGTTCTGACTGAACTGGAGCTGAATTATCGTAATCGTAGAAATGCGGCGCGGGCTATAGCATATTTTGGAGAAACATTTGCTAATGGACCGGAGTTGATTACGGCAGCCTTGGCTGTACTGAATTTTGATTTTGAGGCAGAGGAGAGTGATTTGGAGCGTAATATGCGGCAATTGTTGGAGATTTATGCCAATATGGATATAAGTGTGGATAAACAAGTCTTTGTGGCTATGTTGAAAGAATATGCGGCTGAGGTAGGCAAGGAGTTTTTACCTGATGTTTATCCATTGATAGAGAAAGATTTTAAAGGTGATTACCAAGCTTATGTAGATGATTTGTATGCTCGTTCCTCTTTAAAGACACCGCATGGGTTTGAACAGGTGGTGAAAGGGGATACTACTTATGTCTTGTTTGATGACCCTGCGGCTTCTTTTGCTATTGATATGTTGGTGAAATTTTATGAATTCAATCAGTCGGTGGAAGAAGCTAGTGTGAATATTGAGAAAAATGAACGTTTGTTGAATGAAGCAATGCGTGAGATGGAGGCAGATAGGGTGTTTTATCCGGATGCTAATTCTACTATGCGTCTGAGTTTTGGCATGGTGGGTGGTTACTCACCGAAAGATGCTATTGAATATTCTTATTTTACGACAACAAAAGGTATTTTTGACAAGATAAGGAAGTATAAGGGAGATAGTGATTTCGATGTGCTTCCTTCTGTAGTCGAATGCTTGAGAAGGAAGGATTTCGGACGTTATGCTACCGGAGATGGTAATATGAATGTTTGCTTTATTTCGGATAATGATATTACGGGAGGGAATTCCGGTAGTGGAATGTTTAATGGAAAAGGGGAATTAATAGGTCTTGCTTTTGACGGGAATTGGGAAGCAATGAGTGGAGATATTGTTTTTGAACCTAATTTGCAGCGTTGTATCGGGGTGGATATCCGCTATGTTCTTTACATGATTGAAAAATATGGGAAAGCTTCCCGTTTGGTCGATGAACTGAAATTGACAGACTAAAAGAAAAGTATGAAATGTCAGGAAGCTTGGGTATGTCAAAGTTCCGATAGTTTGTCATATAATCTTTCATCCGGAAAGATGGCAAAAAAACTGTTAATATTAATTCGATGTAAACAAGGATATTCGGCAAATCTTTTTTTGAATAATACGATAAATCCAACTGACTCATAATGAATCAGTTGGATTTATCGTATTATTTGCGGAATGTCCTTGAAATGACAGGTTGTTTCAATTCTGCCTGCTCCGCTATTATTCGAGAGAAGTGGATGTTATTTGCATATTTCTACTATGCCCAATTCTCTTTCATGAAGTTGGCTTCCTCATTTCTTGGATTTCTTTTTCTTATTGTTATCGCTGTTAAAGAATTGTTTCCAATCGTCTTTCGTTTTGGGACCGCGTTCTTCAATGTAGCCACGTTCCGCACGGCTGGGTCTTCCTTCTTTTGAGGTCGTTTTTTTATTGGACCTGTCACTTTTTTTGCCGAATGAAGCATTCCTTGCTGCACTGCTTCTGCGTTCGCCATTGTCGTTTTTGCCATTATTGTCACCGGCAACTTCTACTACAATTTTCCGGCCGCCATTCAGATTAACCTTGTTCAATGCTTTAATCACGTCCTGTGCCTGATTTTCTGCTACTTCGAAGAAAGAGAAATTCTGCATCAGGTCTATTCGTCCGATGGTAGTACGTTGCTTCTTCATGTTGCGGTTAATCAGTTCTATGATTTGGTTGGCATAGAAACCGTCTGTCTTTCCTACATTCAGGAATAGACGGGTGTATCCTTTTTCTGCTTTACGCTCTGTCTTTTCACGAGCACTGCCATGATCCTTGCGTTCTTTGGAGCCACGTTCGCTGCGACGGTCATTTGTGCTGGGAATTTCTATTTCCGGAGCGTTACTATAGTATTCCAAGAAGCGGTTAAATTCCATTGACACCACGCGCTTTATCAGATCTTCCTTTGAAAGCCATTCCAGTTTACGATAGATTCCGGGTAGGAAGGATTCAATTTCTTCATCGTTTACTTTTACCTTTTCTATGTCATCTATCAATTTAATCAATTGCTGCTCGCAAATTTGTTTACCACTGGGCATCTCACCCATGATAAATTTTTTGTTGATGATTCGTTCTATCTCACGCATCTTTCCTTTTTCGCGCAGGTTGATGATGGCAATAGAAATACCTGTTTTTCCGGCACGCCCTGTACGACCACTACGATGAGTATAGCTTTCTATATCATCGGGCAAGCCATAATTAATGACATGAGTAAGGTCATTTACATCTAGGCCACGGGCTGCTACGTCGGTAGCAACTAAAAGCTGTAAATGGCGTTGGCGGAATTTTTGCATCACTAAGTCGCGCTGGGCTTGTGAGAGCTCACCGTGCAAAGAGTCTGCGTTATAACCGTCTTGTATTAATTTATCTGCAATTTCCTGAGTTTCTTTACGGGTACGACAGAAAATGATGCCATAAATCTGTGGATAATAATCCGCGATACGTTTCAATGCGGCATATTTGTCTTTAGCGTGTACTAAATAGGCTATGTGATTGACGTTTTTACTGCCCTCATTTTTGGTACCGATAGTGATTTCTTTTGCGTCATGCAGATATTTTTTGGCGATGCGTGAGATTTCCGGACTCATGGTAGCCGAGAACATCAAGGTATTCCGGTCTTCAGGAACTTTTTCAAGGATAGCATTTATGCTATCAGTAAATCCCATATTCAGCATTTCATCGGCTTCGTCCATTACTACATCTGTAATCGTTTCTAGTTTGGCAACCTTTCTTTCTATTAGATCAATTAGTCGTCCGGGAGTAGCCACAATAATATGTACGCCTGTTTTCAACATGCGTATTTGGCTTTCGATGGATGAACCACCATATACGGGAAGGATTTTCAGCCCGTCAATGTACTTGGAGTAATCGTTCAGATCGCCTGCAATCTGCAAGCACAATTCGCGTGTGGGGCATAAAATTAGTGCTTGAGGTGCACGGTGCTTTACGTCAACTTTTTGGATAAGCGGCAGACCAAATGCGGCTGTTTTTCCAGTCCCTGTTTGTGCTAGGGCTACTACATCGTTGCCGTTTCCCAATAAATACGGTATTACTTCTTCTTGTACCGGCATGGGATTCTCATATCCCATTTCTTTAATCGCTTTTAGTATTTCCGGGGAAACGCCTAACTCTTCAAATGTCTTCATTTATTTTCAAATATCTAATTCGCTGCAAAGATACGGATAATCATGGGATTATATGGCGCTTATGCAATATTTGTTTTTATCAGTAGTGTATTTTTAGGGAATATTGGCTAAAGCGTGTCGGGAAGTGATAAGAAAATTTTAGGTATAAGGTGAAAATACTCTGCCGGTATGGCAATTGAAATGCTTTATCGGTCAGAGTATCCGGATTAAAGATATGAGAATTTTATGGTGTCAGAGTGTTTGTATATGTGGCTGTTTATATTATTCATCTTCTTCTCTATATTCTAAAATATCTCCGGGCTGGCAATCTAGTTCCCTGCAAATAGCCTCAAGGGTAGAGAAACGGATGGCTTTCGCTTTCCCGGTTTTCAATATGGAAAGGTTAGCAGGAGTCAGGTCTATCTTTTCGGCTAAATCTCCCAGCGAAATTTTTCGTTTCGCCATCATTACGTCTAAATTTACTATAATTGGCATAGATCAATTCATTTTGGGTTTATTCGGGTTCTCATCTACTGCGCGCCACCAAAGGGTGTGGCGTTGTGTCAGTTTATTAAAGGCATACAGACAGAAGCAAGTCCATCCAATGTTGATCGATATCCTTACTATTTTGTTGTCCAACGATGGATGTAACACAAGGAAATAGATGAATGAACTTACAAACAGAGTAGCTATCAGGCAAAGTATCAAATAAAAGATGCTTTTTCTTTTTGAGGGGAAAGTATTTTTTTCTTTCATGGCATTTTTCTTAAATGGTTAAATCCTGTTCTTCTTTCATTTTTGCCCCGATAGCAAATATCTCGGCAAAAAGAATGGGAATTATCACAGCTACCCAGTCGGGAGAATAACCGGCATAGCTGATGATTTTGTAGCCCGGCAGGCTGATTTGCTCAACTGCTGCGTTTCCTACAATCCATTCGTCAACAGCTATGAGGATTTCCAAGCTTGCACTGGTGTATGCAAACCAACGGAGGCGCCGTACATTGGCAGATGTAAATACTTCGCGGCGTGAGATGGAAATGAGCAACCGGATCAATGAGCAGAAACCGATGAGAAAAAGGAATATTCCGGGTATGGCAAGTCCCATGACAAGGATGTGCCAGGCCGATGGCTTGGCATACGTTTCTATTTCAGTCACTGTGTAGGGGAGTGTCCAGTCCACGCGGTTGTTGCTCAGTGAATCGACAGTAGTTTCAGGTAACGGCTCTACATTCAGTTTGACTGAGGTTGCATGATGGGGTATAATGTGGCGTCCAGGCTCATATATTTCCATTGCACTGTTATGTCCATCTTCAAATCCTTTCTTGAAATCTCTCCAATTTTCATCCAATCCTCCAAAGAAGTTTGCAATGATGGCTATAATGGCTATGACACCTAATATTCTGAACTTGTTCATAGTCTGCTTTGTTTTTTTAAATGGTTAAATCTTGTTCTTCTTTCAGTTTGATGGCCTGGGCATATATTTCGGCAAAAATGGCCAGCAATAGGGCTGACAGGAACATGCTCCAAGGAATCTGTACGCTTTCTACCTGGTATCCGGATAATTGGATGCTGTGGGTAGCTATGTCATAATTGATATATTGTGCCAGTGTTTTGATGATACTTGCTACAATGATGGTTGCACTAATGAGGCGTACCCGGAAAACATTACTGGGATTGAACAGGTCTTTTTTACGGATAGAAAGTATCAGTCTGATGAAACAATAAAGAGCGCCCAAGGTGATCAGACTAAAGGGTATGGCTATTATTCCCATAACTAGTTGAATAAGGGCGTCTTTGGGTGTATTTTCCTGTTCTATTTTTATACTTGTTATGTGATACTTCAGGAAGTTCCCTTTTTCTATGACACTGGGGATTGAATCATTCAATTCATTTCCTTCTGTAGGAACAACGTTCACATAAAACAAGGGTTGCAGTTTGTTTCCTATGTCACCGCGTGAGGCATCACTGGCGCCTTCCATACCTCCCAGGAATGCGTTGTACATACATCCGGCAAAGGCTATCAGCAGCAGGAAACATAGGATATTTAATTTTGTTTTCATTGTTATATTTATGCTTGTGTGTTAGTGACTTCAGAGGATGTTCCCGGCTGTGGCAAATGTTTGTTCAGA
Source organism: Phocaeicola sp. GP0067 (assembly GCF_031119655.1). Classification (NCBI taxonomy): domain Bacteria; kingdom Pseudomonadati; phylum Bacteroidota; class Bacteroidia; order Bacteroidales; family Bacteroidaceae; genus Phocaeicola; species Phocaeicola sp. GP0067. The sequence goes on along the minus strand of NZ_JAVHZY010000011.1, from coordinate 139,355 downwards.
TAGAAATACATGCCGACTAGGATGATTATGGCGGCTGCCAAAAGGATGTAAGTAGGTGTGGCGCCAATCATATCAACCGTTTTTTCATTCAACTCTTCTTGGGTTGATGTAGCCATGGCAATGGTAGCCAGGGAGTTATTTAGAAAATGCCCTATCATTCCCGGTATAATGCTTCCTGTGCGGTAATAAAGCCATCCGAATACCAATCCCAGACAGAAGGCGAAAGGTACTTGTGCCGGATTGACATGGATGAGACCGAAAATGAGTGCTGACAGGAGGATTGCCATACCGGGTCTTTTTCCGGTTTGCAGGAAATGCCCTTCAATGGCTCCACGGAACAGCAACTCTTCTACCAGAGGTGCCATGACGGCAATGGCGATGATGCCGAATACATTGCGGCTCATTCCTATGAATGTGTCTTCCACTAGGTTGGGCAGTTCTATGAATTCGCTGGCTACATTGCAGATGAACATGGCTGCTATAATGAAGGGAATACTCAATAAAATGGTTTTTGCAGGTACTTCAGTCCAGCTTGTCTTGTTGAATTGAACGTATTTAAAGTAGATCAGGTGCCAGATCATGGCTATTCCTGCCAGTACCATAACGAGTCCTGTCATAGAGGCTGTATTCTTACCTGCGGCATAAGCCAGATTATCATTTTCTGAAATTTCGTTCATCACTTTAATAATTCCCGCCGGAAGTCCTACCAGGAAGGTGAAAGCTAACTGATAAGCGAAGTAATAAAGTACTAATTTAATTGCGCGTCCCATAATAGAATGTTTATTGGTTTAAAATGGATTTGAATTAAGGGGTAGGACGGACTTCCGCATCCGTCCTGAGGGTATCTGTTTCTTTAAGTAAGCATCCTTGGGTTTCTCCTTGGTGCGATCAAAATCATGGTTGTTTTCATCTGGTTGTCTTTTAAATTTGGTTGATTTGTTTTTAGTTCATCAAGTGAGCAATGGCATGTTTGCATGGAACGTACCAATGGTTCATGAATAGGATAAGAAATGCTAAAATAAGGATAATTGCGCTTTTTTGTTGTGCTCTTTGGGCCAGTGGGGTGTTGACAGGAATCTTGCTCAGGACCAGTCTTCCCAAAGCTATTCCCAAAAGCATACCCAAGCCTAATCCTATTTGCGGATATAAAAATCCGACCATCATTCCTATGTACATTCCTATGGTTTGCCACAGGCTGGTCGCATTCTTATTTTTGGTTTGTGTTTCATTCAAAGTTTCCATTACTTTTTGTTTTGTGTGTCGGCCAACAAGTTTGCGTTGTTGCCTTCACGGTAAATACTTTCTTGTTTGTTATGGTTGAAAGTGCTCTCTTTGGCGTTCCATTCAGCGTAGTTGAGTTTGATTTCATAGACTCCGGGAGTTACGGTAAGCAGATAGGCCGGCTTCCACAGTTCCCGGTAAGCATCCCAGCGATAAGCTTTTTTCTCAATTACCTGACCATTTTCATCGTGTTTGTACTCATACTTCAGTTTGCGTGTCAATGTTTTGCCGTCTTCATTCAGTGTGTACACGGTTGTGTTTGTGTCATTCTGACCGTAGATGTACTTTGTGTTTCCTGTTTGTGCGTTTGCTGTTGTTGTACAACTCATCATTACTACTGCAATTGCTGCTAAAACTGATTTTAATACTGACTTTTTCATTTTTACTTCGTGTTTTAATGTTTGTGTTTATTCTTTCTTGTTTCTCGATATTCATTTATCGTTTATCGATATGCAAATGTATATCTTATTTTGATACTACAAAAGAAAAACGAAAAAAAATTATCGAAAAACGATAAAAATATATCTTTTTTCGTGCTTTATAGGATGGAAGTGTATGAAGAAACAGATTTTATGCAAGAAGTGACTGGTATCGGTGAATTAATTCTTCCGATAGCGTTTGCGTTCACTGGCAGGGGCGATTTTGTCTGCCCGAATTACATAGAATGAACTGTTTTCGAGCAGGCAAAACTGACTGTAAACGAAGATGTGTAGAAAGAGTAGTTTGAAAAGGGGAAGGCTGTACAATGCTCCCTTGTATTTAGAGAAGAATTTTGGCCGTTTTTTCCCGGTCTTTATGCATTTGGGCAATGAGTGCATCTATAGTGTCATATTTTTCTTCAGGGCGAAGATACTTTACGAACTCAATGCGCATTTCTTTGTGGTAGATATTCTCCGAAAAATTGAGGATGTTCACTTCAATACTTAAATTGTTGCCGTTATTGATAGTAGGGCGGTGTCCTATGTTCAACATTCCTGCCCATTTTTTTCCTTCCACATATACATATACTGCATAAACTCCTTCCGAGGGAATTAACTTGTCGCTACAATCCACTTGCAGGTTAGCTGTAGGGAATCCTATTTTTCTGCCTACTTTGTAGCCATCTACCACTGTTCCATCCAGATAGTAGTTATACCCCAGGAATTTGGCAGCCTGACTTACTTTACCTTCTTTTAATAGTTGGCGGATGACTGAAGAGCTGATTTTTCCCTCTTTGTCTGTGTAAGCTCGCGCGCGTACTATATATATGTTCAGTTCCTCACCATAACGGCAATAATCTTCAAAATTTTCACTGCGGTTGTGACCGAAACGATGGTCGTAGCCTATAACTAATGTATGGATATTGAACTTGTTACGTAGCAACTGCATAAACTCTCGAGCCGAAAACAGTGAAAGTTCCTGTGTAAAAGGGAGAAGAAAGCAGTAATCTACTTGCATCGTTTCCAATAATTCGAGTTTCTCTGTTGGTGAAGAAAGTAATTGCGGACGATAAGCGGTTTGTATCACTTGTCTGGGATGTACAGGAAAAGTGATCAATGCAGAATATAACCCATCCTTGGCAGCGACCTCTTTTACTTGATTAATAAGAAAGCGGTGTCCGCGATGCACTCCATCGAAGAAGCCGATAGTGGCAACTGAAGGAGGCAATGTTTGATGGTTTATATCTGATATTATTTTCATTATTCAAAAAGTGAACTTAAATCTTCTCCAATATGGTAATGATAGGACTGTATGCCAAGCGATATTGCTGCCTGGCAATTGATTGCCGAGTCATCTATAAAAAACGTTTCTTCGGGCAAGATGTTTGCTTCTTTCATCATTTGCTCATAAATGTCTTTTTCCGGTTTGGCCTTGTGCATTTCAAAAGACAGAAAAATATCTTCAAAAAAGTCATTTACACGGAATCCCCGATAACAGAACATTTGCTCACAGGCATAATCCCAATGTATCCGGTTGGTATTACTAAGCAGGTAAACCATATAATGTTCGCGTAACTTTAGCAATAAGTCCAGCTTTTCACGAGGAATATCAAGTAGCATCAGGTTCCACATATCATCAATTTCATGGTCGGACAGGGCTTCGCTGACCTCCTTACGAATGGCTTTCCGGAATTCTTCCGGGCTGATTTCACCCAATTCAAATTGGGAAAAGAAACCTTTTCCCCTGAACTGGCATGCCTGTTTCTCTATATCTCGAAATCCTGCTTTACGAAAAGCATTCAAGCAATTGTCAAAATCCAGATTTATTAATACTCCTCCTAAATCAAAAACGACATTTTTAATCTTACTGTCCATAACTCTTTATGTGCTTTATTCTCTTTCTTAGTCTTTTTTCTGTATTCGTTTTATCCAACGGTAGATTTCACCAATCCACAATACGAATGACGTTCCTGCGATAATATAAACCCAAGTCATGAAATTCATAGGTTCGGTACGGAACACTTTACCTCCGAACTCGACAATCAGAATTTGTCCGACTAAAATAATGATAGCCACACTTAGCATGCCTAATGCATGACGGGAATCCTTGAATACAGAATGGTTGGTTCCGAAAACACTGGCATTAAATAGATTCCAGAATTGCAGCATCACGAAGATCGTGAAGAATTGCGTCAAAGCTTGTCCTACTAAATCTGCTGGCATCTGTTTGATAATGACAATTAATGTCATCAGTATGGCAAGGAAGCAGAAGCCTACACCTAGTATATTTTTACGCATGGCTTTGGTGATGATGAAATCATCGGTCTTGCGTGGCTTTTCATTCATGACGTCTGCACTGGGGGGAATAGATGCTAAGGCCATGGCGGCAAAAGTGTCCATAATAAGATTTACCCAAAGCATTTGTGTTACGGTTAGTGGTAGTTCTGTACCAAAGAAAGCCCCTAATAAAACACTGGCTAATGCGACTACGTTGATAGTCAGCTGGAATACGATGAAACGCTGAATGTTTTTGTAAAGAGAGCGTCCCCACATTACTGCGGTAGCAATACTGTGGAACGAGTCATCCAATAGGGTTATGTCACTTGCTTCCTTGGCTACTGACGTACCGGTTCCCATAGAAAGACCTACTTGAGCGTGATTCAGTGCAGGAGCATCGTTTGTTCCGTCTCCGGTTACTGCTACTACGGCTCCTTTTTGCTGTAACAGTTGGACCAGACGTTGCTTGTCCATAGGACGCGCACGACTCATTACTTTCAAGTCAAGTACGCGGTCCAGAGCTTCTTCATCGCTTAATGCAGCAAACTCTACCCCTGTTATGCGGTTCCGGTCTGTATCTTCAGGTTTCCATAGCCCTATTTGGCGGGCAATTTCGGTAGCTGTTCCCGGAGTGTCGCCTGTAACAATTTTCACACCGATACCTGCCGACTGACATTTCTGTACGGCTTCCGGTACATCCGGACGAATAGGGTCGCTGATAGCTACGATACCTAGGAAAATCATATTCCCTTCATTGACTAGTTCGGCACAATCGTTACCGAAGTCTTCGGGGATAAATTTATAAGCTAATCCTAAAGTACGCATTGCCTTGTTCTGATAGGCCAGCAGATCGGCATTGTAATGAGCCTGTTCCTCGGAAGAGAGGTTGCATTTTCTCATCACAATTTCGGGAGCTCCTTTTATATAGAGTACCTTTTTCTGCTGGATAGGTGAATCTACTAATGTAGCCATATACTTACGTTCTGTAGAGAAAGTAAGTTGATTGATAACTTTTGCATTTTCACGTAATTCCAAATAGTTCTTGCCCTGTTCATTCAGCCAAAGCAATAAGGCTATTTCAGTAGGATTACCTACTCCGGATGGTTTCTTGTTTTCTCCTGTTTCTTCAAGGAAAGCTGTGGAGTTGGCACTGATCCCTTCAGCTATTAAATCTGCTTTGGTGGCATCAAGTTTCGCTTCATGTACCTGCATCAGGTTTTGTGTCAATGTACCTGTTTTGTCGGTGCAGATCACAGTAATGGCCCCCATTGTTTCACAAGCATGCATTTTACGTACCAGATTATTGGTTTTCAGCATACGGCGCATATTTAGTGCAAGACTTAAGGTGACACTCATCGGTAAGCCTTCAGGAACGGCTACTACAATTAAAGTGACAGCCATCATGAAATATTTCAATACAATGCGGGCTATTGCTATCCACCCATGCCAGTCTGTTATTTCATTTACGCTGAGGTAGGAGTAAAGGTCTTTAGCTGTGAAAACGATAAAGGTAAGTGTGGCAATAGTAAAACCTATTTTTCCGATGAAACCCGCCAATTTTGTCAATTGGATATTCAATGGAGTCTCTTCTTCACTTTGTTCGGTGGCCTGACGTGCTACCTTACCTATTTCGGTGGAATCACCCACACGTTCTACCTTCATTATTCCATGTCCGTCAACCACTGTGGTGCCACGCATCACTTCATTGCTGGGATAAGTGGCTTCTTCATCAAATAGTTCTTCATGGATGGTTTTATTGACCATTAATTCTCCTGTCAAGTTGGATTCATTCACTTGCAGGGAAATAGCTTCCAGCAAGATTCCGTCGGCAGGAATCTCCTCACCGGTATTCAGAACTACGATATCACCTACTACAATCTCCTTACGGGGAATTTCCCGTACTTTCCCATTTCTGATTACTGTAACTGGTGTTTCTTCGCCTACAGCGTTCAGTAAGTCAAACTTCTTATTCGCATCGTATTCAAAGTAGAATCCGATACCGGTTGCCAGAAAAATAGCAAAGAAAATGCCGATTGTTTCCGCATACTCATTTTCAATAATGGCAATCACTAAGGAAAAGAATGCTGCGACTAAAAGAATACGTATAACCGGGTCGCGGAACTTTTCCAGATAAAGTTTCCACATGGAAGGACGTTTGGGAGGTGTCAAGAGGTTATTCCCATACTTCTCTCTACTGATAAGGACTTCTTTGTCCGAAAGCCCTGTTAGGGCTGTTTCCTGTTTTTTTTGTGCCATACGGCTTAGCAAAATTAATTAATGGTGCACAAAAATACAATTTATATCCTTACGAATAAGGGAATTAAATCTTTTTATCAAAATTTGGGCGATAAATCTTGCAAGTTTCAAGGGAATATACTACTTTTGCACCTGCTAATAGGAAATTGTGGCACGGACTTGTAGCTCAGTTGGTTAGAGCAACAGACTCATAATCTGGAGGTCCCTGGTTCAAGCCCAGGCTGGTCCACTTTCAAAATCAAGGAGTTACGAATCTCGTAACTCCTTTTTTCTTGCCTTGCGTAAACAATGCGTAAACAAACTGTTTGAGTTGACCGTATTTTACACATAGAATTTCTATGATGCTCCATGCAATCCTGTAGCATCTTTACCCGAAGTTTTGTTAGTGTGACGACACTTTACAGTCAAATAAACTCAAATGTCTTCCATTTATATATTGATTTACAGAATAATGTTATAACTTTGCAAATGCAATGCATTTATGGCAAGCCATGATCAACGGGTGCTCTTTCCCCAAAAAGGAAAAGTGAGTTTGCCTAACCATCGTGGGAGGGTCATCCCATTCCGATGAATCGAAGCGTAGAGGGAGTATTAGTCGGAAGATACTCTATTTCAAACAATACGTGAGAGTTGCTTCAGGGGTTGAGACCGATTAGCAGAAGCCCGGTTACCAGTCAGCGACAGAAGACAACGAGATTGCACCGCTGCATATAACGACAATGTTTTTATCCGTCAAAGGATAGAGGCTCAGTGGTTATATGCAGCGTTTTGTATATGTACGCCTCACATTGCAAAGCGGCTGTATTCAGAGGTTATGTTGAACATAAACAATGAATGCAATGGAAAAATTAACCAAGTCATTGCCACTTTTCAAAGAGCGTAACTGTTCTGTCTCTATCGTGTTGGATGCACGTACCCGCAGGAAAAATGCGTATGAGTTCCCTTTATCCCTACGTTTCACGATAGACCGCAAGTTCTTCTACTTTACAGTTGGAAGTTCTTTTACTGAGAAAAAGTTCTCGGACATCTGCAATGCGACGAAATGTAAAAGCGAGAACTACAAATTTCAGAAGGAGTGGAAAGATACCATTGCCCCTAAGTACAAAGAAATCTTGATTAATCTGAACAAAGGCGGCATCCTGACATTTGAGATGGTACGTCAATGTATCATGGGTGAAGAAGTGGTGCTATCCAAAGAGGACACAACCCAATCACAATCCTTTATTAGTATATGGGAGCAAGTCATTCACGAATTGCGTACAGAAGATGAAGGAGCACGTTTCACTACGGCAGAGAGTTATGAGTGTTCTCTCAAATCATTCAGAAAGATTCTTGGAGAAAATGCAATTAAAGGCTTCTGCATCTGTGCGGCAGAACTTCAGAAGTGGAAGGATGGTATGCACAATGGGGTAAAAGACGAAAATGGTGCGATTGTCGGAAAAATCAGCGACACTACGGCCGGTATCTATTTGCGTTGTTGCCGTGCCGTATGGAACAGGTGTGTACATGAAGGCTACCTCAAAGATGTGCCCTATCCTTTTTCCAACAAAAAAGAGAAAGGGCTTGTGAGCATTCCCAAGAGTGCAAAGCGCAAACAGAATTTCCTGAACGTGAATCAGATGACGGAACTATACAACCTTTTCGTTTCAAAGAAATACCCAGAACATTGGTCGGAAGAATATATGCAACGTGCGCATTATTCATTGGGATTATTTCTTGCCCAATACCTTTGCAACGGTTTCAATATGGCTGATGCTGGTCGCTTGACCTATAATAGTTATTATTATCAGACAAATGGCAAGGCTTTCCGCTTCAATCGAAAGAAAACATCCCGACGGAGTGCTGACGGTTCAGAGGTAATAGTCCCTATCATCCCTCCCTTACGATATATCTTGGATGAGATAGCTGCACCTCCGACTCGGGATAGTTTTGTGTTCCCCGATATATTAAAAGGAGCGGAAACGGAAGAGTTACGCCGCAAATACACCATGCAAGAGAACTCAAACGTGAAAGACCGCGTCATTAAGATTTGCCATGAGGCATTGAATTGGGATAAGTCCATCTGTCCGTCCGGCACATGGTGCCGACACTCGTTTGCTACTAATCTGCATAATGCCGGAGTGGATATGGATTATATCTCTGAAAGCATGGGGCATTCAACTTCTGATCATGCTATCACTCAAATCTATATTGAGTATTATCCTCTTGATATACAGATGCAGAACAATTCAAAACTACTAAACTTGGAGGATTCCTCTGAAAGGGATGTGTTATTGGCGAAGTTGGCAAGTATGTCCACAGAAGAACTGCTTAAACTATTCAAATAACTTTTATTAGTAATGCAATGACAAACTTCATAGAAAGGATAAAATCCTATTCCAAGAGGAAGGATGCGGCTGATATGGCTATCCGTGCATGGAAATCGGATAACAAGAAAGTGTATGCTGATTTTTGTAAGCGCATGGATGCTGTGGCTAAAGGTAATATGTCTGTTTTAATGGATATGTATCTGATGATGCGTGACTGCGTTCCACCCGAAGCCTTGATGATGTATAACTGGCTCTCTGATTTTGTGAACGTCAAGGATGTGTCAGACATTGCAAACCAACAATGGGCTGGCCAATATACCGAGACCATCGCCAGATGTATAACCAACAAGCGTTTGTGGATAGGCATCAATGTGAAAACAGGTATGGTAGAACTTCTTACTTCTCCAAAGTCCGGGCTGTTGATGGTTCATTCTGAAACGTCTATCGAAATTTGGAACCATCTGCCATTGGAAATGAGAACCTATTTGACTGAACAGTTAGATTTGCTTATGAGAAACAGCAAAGGTTGTTTTCTGTTAAGTAAGTTGAAAAAGAAAATGGTTTATCAGTTTCTGACCTATATCTCTCAAATTGTTTTCCTCTCTCATGCAGTATTCATTGGTGGGTTCATGGCTAACCTGTATGACCGTGTAATGGAAAAGAAAAAGGATTTGGCTTATTGTATGTATTATTTCGTGGTATTTGACCACGGCCTTTTACGTATGACCAAGTTATTCAACCGTTTGTTAAACAGTGAAGAGGTTGACCATGGCGATATACTTTTGGCGAAATCATGTGTTACCATGCTTGCCAATAGAAGTATAGAGATGGGCGCAGAAACCAAAGCAGACTGGGAAGATACTATAGAAGACTGTACCCCGGAAATCTGGAAGGAGGTGATGTTTGCCTTACGAAAAGTAAAAGGCAGGCGAGGCAATAGAAAGGTGATACAATCATTGGATGATATTCTTTGGGGCGGCAAGGAACGTATCAAGCAGGGTATCCGTTTGTTTCTTGAAGAAAATACAGAGGACATAAGTCTTGCCTATCTGTTGCAATCATTGGTAAAGTCTGGCAAGATAAAAGCGTCCACAAGATACATGACATTCCACCGTGCCATAGAACAGTTCTCTCAACGGCATTATGGGCACGATATACCGCAAAAGCGATACGGGGAAATCAAGGAACTTACTTTGAACTCACCCCAAAGAGGAAGCAGTTACACCAAAGCAAAACGGATAATAGACCGTTGGACGGACTATTTTGCCAATAACGGGTAGTTGGGAAATCCAGCTATCCGTTTTTTACAGCAAACATCTGTTGTAATTCGGTCGGTAAAATTAAGGTATAAATAAACCGACCAACACACAGAGTTTCATACACTACCTTTGCTTGCGAAATCGGTTTCACAGAGTTGAGCCGAGGCTTAAAGTATTTAATCACCAAACAAGTAAAGGTATGGAAGAAAAACTCAATTTTACCCAACTACTCCAAAAGCCCATCGCCATGATGACGGGTGAGGAGCTTTGCTTTCTCATCACCAAAAGTGTGGAGAGTACAGAAGCGGCCACTCCCCAAGTGGCATCCAAAGGCAACTACTATGGCATAGAAGGAATCGCCCGTGTGTTCGGATGCAGTGTACCCACGGCAAACCGCATTAAGAAAAGCGGTATCATAGACAAGGCTATCACACAGATAGGACGAAAAATCGTAGTGGATGCAGACCTTGCACTGTCTTTGGCAAAGGAAGCAGGTGGCATCCATATCAAAGAATAGCGGTATGGAAGAGAATTGGAAAAAGAATCTGGCAACAGACAGTTACGGAAATCCGGTTCGTTCCATCAGTAATCTCCGGCTTATTTTCACACTGGATGAGAATCTTAGTCAGATAAGGTACGATACCTTCTGTCAGGACGATGTGTGTTTCTGCCCTTTGTTCCGCAATGTCAATGGTAACAAAATTGATGAAGAGTCGGCAGGAAAGATACAAGACTACTTGGAAAGAACATACAGAATACGCCTGACACAGAACAAGGTGTTTGAAATGCTGAAGACCACTTCCTCTGAACGGAGTTTCAATCCTGTGCAGGAATTTATCACCCAAGAAGCATGGGACGGGCAATCTCGTATAGGCACAACCATTATAGATTATCTCGGAGCAGAGGACAACCCACTTGTCAGGGAACAAACAAAACTTTGGTTTGTGGCGGCTGTAACCAGAGTATTCAATCCTGGTTGCAAGTTTGACAACGTACTGACCTTGCCCGGTCCCCAAGGTATCGGGAAAAGCACCTTTTTCAAAGCCATCAGTGGGAGATGGTTCAACGATTCATTCTCTTTTGCCAGTGGTGACAAGGAGAAAGTGGAAACCATAACCAATGGCTGGATTATTGAAATCAGTGAGTTGAACGGCTTGAAACGTGCGAATGATGCGGAAGCAGCCAAGGCTTTTCTAAGCCGTTGCAGTGATTATATGCGTCCGGCTTATGGGCATAAGGTGGTAGAGTTCATGCGACATAATGTTTTTGCGGCTACCACCAATGAGGCAAACTTCCTGCAAGGAGACAATGGAAACCGCCGATGGTGGATTATCCCGGTCAAAGGCAATGGTCATGTGTCGGATTGGCTGGATAAACTACAGTGTTCCGTTCCTCAGCTTTGGGCAGAGGCATACGCCTATTATCGACAAGGAATGAAACTCTACTTGTCACCGGATATGGAGAATGAGGCCAACGAGGTGCAGATGCAACATTCCAACATTCTTGTTGACCCAATCATGGAGGACATAGAAATGTATCTGGAACGTGAGGTTCCCATTCAATATGCAAGCTGGATGATTCCGACACGACTGGCTTATCAGAAAGGAGCATACTCAGAGCCAAATTCCACAATGACCTCACTCAACATGGTTTGTGCCCGGCAAATTATAGAGGAACTGCCCAATGATTTGGTCAGAAGAAATTCGTCCAAATACACTTCGCAATACATCAACCGCCTGATGTCCATGATTCCGAACTGGAAGCGAAGTGAACAGGAGAAGGTCAAGGGGCTACATCCAGCCTACTGCGATAAGACGGGACGGACAAAATACCCATGGGTGAGGGTGGACGCTCTAAGTGAAGAGTCATGTGCGACATTGCCAAGTGAACAGGAATTACCATTCTAATTTCAAAATAAGGGAAAAGAAAAAACTAATGTCCCCTTGTCCCTTTTGCCCTCAAAAAAGAATAAAAACAGGAAGTAAGCAAAATAGAAAGTTATAAAAAACGCTTGGGACACGGGACAATATAAACCAACAATATGAAGAAAAAAGAACTTATCAAACAGCTACAAGAATGTGACCCTTTGCTGGCAAATGCGGTCAGCCACATGGTTACGTATGTTCAAGACCGTTACCCTTCCACCTTTCCAAGTAAAGAACAGACTAAGGCGGTAAACGATTACCTGCGAAGTGTTCATGCCGACGGGAACGGAAGTATGTCGGAACGGAACTGTGAACACCGCCGTATCGCTTCACAAAACATTACCATTGCTGCCATCCGTGTATTGGATAGCCAACAGCTGGACAGGCTGCAAAACGTGCTTGACCACATAGCATACGACAAGGAGTATTATATGCCGGAAAAAGGTTGCGGTATGCACCGCTGACTTTCTCTTTTGGCTGCACCAATTGTAAAACATCTTCAAAATAGACAGACGATGAAAACAGACTTGAATTATTGTATAGTGCTTTCGTCAGAACAGCTTGCATATCTGGCAGGAAGCAAATACGGTATTGACCGCATGAAGATATTGCACCGACTTATTGAAGCGGCTGTGTTGGAAGAAAACGATTATGCCATAAAAGGATTTTCCACAACCTTACAAGTGGGGCAAGCCATCCTTTCGGAAGTGGATTTGTCCTGCAAGTTAGGCTATGACAAAAAGACCATATCCCGCGTACTTGACAAGATGAACCAGTTGGGAATTGTCGCATCCACGCAGAGCAACCGAACAAGCGTTCACACCCTGAAATGTATATCGGCATGGATGGAAAATGGCAATCGTATAGACAATCCTTTCTATGTCCGAATAAAAGACCGGCAAGAGGAAGGAGAGGATGCTTACGCATTATCCGATGATATGGTGCCCGTTTTATCAATGACTCCGCAGGAGGATTCGGATAGCCGTATGGAGGAAAACCTACCTAACTCGAATGAATGTAGGCAGACAGAAGTAATGAATGAAACCTACGTTTCTGATGCAGTTTTTCCTTCGTAGGCAAAATGCCTGTTATATCAGATGAAGGCGAACTGCTATCTCCATTTTCTTCTGTTCCTACCAATTCGGCTCCTCCACAGCCTACGGCAGGGGAAGAATTTAATGAGGATATTTCGGCAGATAGTCAGATTTAGTCATATTGGATATGGCGGTGATGCCGATGTTTTTGTGTGTGGTCTTGCAAGAAGTTCCTATGTCGCACAAATTCGCAACGCTCATCCGTACTACATAGGCGTATTCCGGCAGTCGCAAGCTCCCACCGTGCTGTCCCTTTTTAGATTGATGTCTCACCCATAACATAACAAAACATGAAGAAGAAAAAGAATACCGACAACGAAGTTGATGATGAAAACGACAAGAAAGTTATCAGACGCACCCTGCGGCTTGAAGCCAGAGTTACGGAACAGGAATATGCAAAGGCGGCAGAACTTGCCAAGACCTGCGGTTTGTCCATGAGCAACTATGTGCGCCGCACTACTTTAGGGCAGCACCCACGGCAACGGCTGTCTGAGCGTGAGGTAGAAGCCTTATGCAGCCTGACGGATGCAAGGGGCGACCTTATCCGTATTGCGGCAGCAGTAAAGTCCATTCAAGCGGATAAACGTGCAATGTATTTCAGCGATACCCGGTTTGTGGAACAATGGATGAGAGCTGCTACGCAACTAATCAACCGCTGGAGCCAGATAGAGAATTATCTTACCGAATAAATTTCCTTACCCATTATGATAGCAAAAGCCAGTACCATACCGCATGGCGCAAATGCCATAAGGTATTCCGTCAATAAAGACAGAGCGGATATAGTCAAAGCCAATCTGTTGCCTGATGATATCTCACCAGAAGCAATGTACGGTCGGATGATGCTCGTGCAGAAGATGTTTGCCGAGAAAATCAACAAGGGCAGACCTCTTGGCAGAAACGTGATAAGAATTGAACTATCCCCAGCCGAAGAAGAAAGCCGTGGGTGGTCTATGGACGATTGGGTACGTTTGGCAGATGAGTTCATCCGCGTGTTTGATGCCATTGATCTCTCCGGCAAGACCAAACGGACTTCTTCAAAGCAGGTCAACCTCAAAGGCTCGCAATACATAGTCGCCCTGCATCGTGATTCCAAAAGTGGCATTCTCCACCTGCACATTGATGCCAACCGTGTAGACATGGACGGGAAAATCAATGATAGTCATAAGATTGGCGAAAGGGCAGTCATAGCTGCGAATATCATCAACGAAAAACGAGGATGGGTGCAGTCCGAAGAAATCGGAATACGGCACAGGCAGGAGATTACAAATTGTTGTATGGAGATACTTCGTGCAATGGATAAGTTCAGTTGGCGACAATATGAAATGGAACTGACAAAACGGGGTTACAAAGTACACATACAAGAAAATGATAAAGGAAAAGTTTATGGTTATTCAGTCAAACGGGGTAACTCAAATTATAAATCATCTGTGTTGGGTATCGGGAGAAATCTGACCCCTTCAAAAATAGAGACTACTTGGGCAAAACTGCATCTTCAGGAACGGAAGTCTGAGTCGACAAATTCTATTCCCCAACAAACACGGACAGCCAACACTGATTTTGTTATACAACCCAAGATGGCTCCACAGCCTGTTTTAAAGCACTATGATATAGCAACAGACGAATATCACAGCTACCATGTGGATATATCCGAAGCCACTGACAATATCATCAGACAGGAGTGTTCTTTGGAGGAAGCTCAGCCGTTGGCTAAGATTGAAGAGATACAACACACGGCTCTATTACTCTTTGCTGGGTATTTGGATGCAGCCACAAGCATAGTTGCTTCAAGTGGCGGTGGCGGTTCTGACACAGGAGGCTGGGGACGAGATAAAGATGAAGATGAACTTGAATGGGCACGCCGTTGCGCAAGAATGGCAAATCAAATGTGCAAGCGCAGGAGAAGACTTCACAGATAATTCACTTACTATCAATATAAGGAAATGGGCATAGGAAGATCAAGGGGTATTTCGCCTATAAATGTCAATGACATGTTGGAGAACGTCGAAATGAACCAACAAGTTGAGTCAGAAAAACAAGAAATTGATAAACTTCTCATAGAAATAAGAGAGGCAAAGGAAACGCTGATAAAGTTCAATGAGGATTTGGAGAAGGCAATTGCTGCCGAATGCCGCATTGAGGGTGCGCTCAAAGCGGCAGCTGGCAGTTGCGATAATATTGTCAATGGCATCTGTAATGCCATCGTGAAAGCAGAACGAAACACAAACTTCAAGGCGACCATCACTCCTGAACAGCTTGCCGAACTTAGGCAACTCATAGACCATTCTATAGAAAGTTGGACTTCAGTGTTGAAAAATCATCAAGTCGAACAAACGAAACTTATCACCGAGCATGAATCCAATATGCGCAAAATCCTCAGACGGAATGAGGGTGTATGGTACTCGGACTTTTGGATGAAGGTCTTGGTGATATTCTTGCTCGTTTATACATTGGGATTAGGACTGGTCGTATATTGTGCTACATGAAAATCACGTGCAATGTAGTATAAATGGGGCGGCATTTCCGTCCCATTATTGGAA
The DNA here is from genome assembly GCF_031119655.1 of Phocaeicola sp. GP0067. Lineage (NCBI taxonomy): Bacteria > Pseudomonadati > Bacteroidota > Bacteroidia > Bacteroidales > Bacteroidaceae > Phocaeicola > Phocaeicola sp. GP0067. Next base: position 123,998 of record NZ_JAVHZY010000011.1, on the reverse strand, counting down.
AATTTTTGATGGCTTTTATGTTTGTCTGCAAATTACCAGCAAGTTAAATCACAAATTAACAGGAAGAAATCTCGCACCTTTACTATAATAACAGGGGCTAACTTCATTAGCTGAATATCCGCTTTATTCAATGAGACAATTTTAAATTATATAACTAAATAAATAACAACAATGATTTACGGATACATTCGAGTAAGCAGCGATAAGCAGACAGTAGAGAACCAACGCTTTGAAATAAACAATTTCTGCGAGCGAGAAAAAATTAAGATTGATGGTTGGATTGAGGAAACCATCAGTGGTACTAAGGCATACGACAAGCGTCAGTTAGGCAAATTACTTAACAAGGTACAGGGAGATGATCTAATCATTTGTGCTGAACTTTCACGATTGGGACGCAACCTCTTTATGATAATGGAGATACTTAATATCTGTATGACAAAGGAGTGCCGCGTATGGACTATCAAGGACAACTACCGTTTAGGCGATGATATTCAGAGCAAAGTGTTAGCATTTGCGTTTGGTCTGTCAGCAGAGATAGAACGTAATCTCATAAGCCAACGTACAAAAGAAGCGTTGGCAAGAAAGAAAGCAGAGGGTGTTGTTCTTGGTCGTCCAAAAGGAAGCAAAAATAAAAAATATAAACTTAGCGGAAAAGAATCAATAATCAATAACATGCTAAAAGAAGGTATGTGCAAAACAGACATTGCAAAACAACTTGGCATTAGTAGAAATTTACTATATTCATATTTAAATGGAAATTGTAATATTGTAATGGAGGTTTAATAATGACAAATGGTTTATGTTTGGTAGAGGGCAAGGTATAAACTATGGAGGAATACCCAAATTGCTAGCTCCAGAAATATCTTTTGGAGGGAATTTTATGTTTGATTCAAACGGTCAATATTATAGTACAACTAAAATATATGGTTATATTAAAAAGGCGAATTGCTTATATAGTTACAAATTTCTCCTTGGACTCCTAAACTCAAATCTTTTTTGGTTTTTTATACAGAATACAGGATATGTTTTAAGAGGTGGATATTATACATTTAAGACAAACTATGTTTCTCCATTTCCTGTTCCAAATTATGAAGCCATTGACATGAGACAAGTCTCCATGGTAGAAAATATAGTTGATGATATTTTACATTGTAAATATGAACTTACAAAGGACGAAATTGCTAGTTATATCAAAGATATAGACAAAATCATTTACCAATTATATGGCTTGTCAAGTGAAGATGTAAAAACAGTTAATTTATATGCAACCCGATAATTAAAGTCACGTAGCTTATTGAATATAATAGGCTACGTGACTTACATCATAATATTACTATTGATATTTCATCTTTGTTTAATCCGTACAGACTAAAGACTTCTTGTTCAATTTTATCTGCTACTATTTTTTTCTCCTTTTCATCTTTTAACACCAATAAATTCTTAATCATTGTCCTAATAGCTGAATCTGTTTCTATGGATACATTGGGAATTGGCATGGGTTTTAAATATGCAGGTTTATATCTATAGTAACCATTTGCAAGAACTGTACCTGTGTTTTTTAGGAACCACCAACATAAACGAGAATTCATTATCGCTAATAATGTCTCATAACTTATACTGATGTCCTCTTTCTTAATATATCCGTAAATGGTGGTTGTACTATAATATTGACCATTTAAATCATACGAAAAATTACCACCATAAGAAATCTCTGGAGCAACAAGTTTTTCCTTTGCGAATAATGTTAAATTTTTGGGATATATATATCTGTACCAAAGTATGTCATTTTTTAACCTCCCTTTTTCTCTGCCACGCAGTTCGTCTTCGCACTCTTTTAGATAAAGATACCCTTTAGGAAATAAAGTCGCAATTTGTTGTTCTGAAAAAAGTTTGGCTTTGTCATTAGATAAATCATAAGGAAAAATAACAAATCTGTCAGAAGAAAGAGGCTCATATCTATGCACATCTTCACCCTTCAATAAAGGTTTTACTAGGCCATTCTCTATCACAACATTCTTCTTTAAATATTTTGAATAGCCTTCTATTTCAAATGGGTTGATTACTCGACAATCGTACAGAAAATAAACATCATCTTTACTCGTTGCGATTCCTTGAAAAATTTTATCAAATACATCACTCAAACGATATGGACATTTGTTAAGCTTTTCAAGCACAGTATTTACCTTTTTGTTGGTTAATACCCATGCCTCTGAAGTATTTATGTTTATATTTACAAAATCATTATAAGTAATAGAACTTAGATAATTTTGTAATTCTTGATTATTCTTCATATCCCTATCAAGCTCCAAATACGCCAAAGACTTAGATTGCTTAAAGCAATGTATTCCCGTATAAGTAGATGCTTCAAATACCTGATAAGCTTCGAAGTTTATGATAGAAGAAATAAAAGATTTTTCACATAAAATACTTCTCAAACCTTTTCCAAAAGAAGAATTTGTCCATTTTACTGGCATAATATAGTACATAACTCCCTTAGGCTTTACAAGTTGTAGTCCGCGTTCTACAAATGTTACATATAAATCGAAAGAACCCACTGCAGATTTATAATTATCAGATAAATAATCTGCTAAATCATTATTAAATTTTCGCAGTTCTTGAATTCTTAAGTATGGTGGATTACCTATTACTATATCAAAACCATCTGTGACTCCAAACATCCATTCTGGGTCAAAGAACTTGCTCACTGCATTCTGGTCGTAAGGATTCCATGCGGCAAGTTGTATTGCATCTTCTGGTGCAAAATTATTGTCATCTGCCAAGAGCTTTGCCAACTTCTCGCGTAGTTCCTGGTCTTTCTCACGCAGTCGACGCTTGGCGGAAGCTGATTTTGCCATGAAGTGCTCATGGCGCACCTTTGCAAGCTCTTCCTTAGTAGGTTCGATCTCCGGATTTTCAAAAAGATTACGTTGTCTATCTTGCTTTTTCTTAGCAATGAGAGAGTTGGCGGCGACAAACTTGGTTTCAAGGTTTGGCAATGTAGGTATTCCAAAGTTTGGTTTGGAGGCATCACGCTCACAATCTACGATAAGTGAAATAAAGAAGCGCAACTTGGTAATCTGTGCAGCTATACTCTGAATATCACTACCGTAGAGACAGTTCTCAATAATAGCCAGTTTCTGTTCATACACGTTTGTATTAAGCTCGATGCGCTGAAGTACCTCTGCCATACGGTTGAGCAATCCCATTGGAAATGCACCTGAGCCACAAGCTGGGTCAAGCACTTTGACAGCTTTCAACTTTTCAGCAATTGATTTATACTCTTCCACATGAGCTACTTCGTATTTGAAGTTAGGAGCAAACAGTGAGCGGTTGAAGTCTGATTCGCCCAAATATGCAATCAGACTTTCATCGACCATGTACTTTACAATCTCACGAGGTGTATAGAAAGAGCCACTTTGATTGCGAGCGGTTTCCTTTGTCTCAGGATTGTATGCACCGAGCAGATTTTCAAATACTTTACCCAATAGTTCAGGGTCAAGTGCAACTTGTTGTTCCTCGGGCGTGTTCTCCTCAATGGTGAAGTTGTACTTGTTAAGAATAGAGAAGAGGCCTCGTTTCTCATCAAAGAACAAAGTATTAGGAACAATGGCACGATAGCGATAGCGACCATCTGCAAATGTGCGGTCGTTACGGCTAAAACCATCATAGTTGTATGCTTGTTCCACACCATCAATGGTCTTTGTCTTATCAAGGCACTCAAAGAGACCACCGTTTAGGAACGGCACTTCTGCGAACATGTCAATCACTTGCTGCTCAGAAATAGTGAACAATTCTTCGTAGCGATAGAGTGTTTTGATGTCTCGTTTAGATGCGGTGGCAAACTTGCGTTTATTGCCCTCCTCATCCTCAATTGCACGGTTGAGCGTTGCAAAGAAGAGATTTTGAAGAATAGCATTGTAGTAATTACCATTGGTAGTGCTTTCTTCATCAAAATCTTTCAGTATCGTATGAATATACTCAGGATCAAACAAACGATTTGGAACAAGATTTTTCTGCTTGATAAACCAAATGAACATGATACGAGTTATCATGCGGATAATCTTTGTTTCTATATCTTCTCGGTCATCATCTTCAATGGAAGTGTTGTTCGGGAAAGAGACACCTGTAACTGGGTCAATAGCCCAAAGATACCAGTCGAAAAGTTCTCCATAGAATTGTTTAGTTAGTGCCTCAACAGAGAATGCCTCAGTAATGTCGGCAAGCGTCTGTTTGCTATTCTTCAACGTGGAGAATTGGTCTATAGCAGTACGACAGCCGCGTCCCTCACCTAACAGATAAGTATAGCGCATAGTGTCAGTAGATACTTTTTCATATTCGCCTTGTTTATTGAATCCCCATGTCTCACTTACATATGAGAAGCGGAGTACACTTTCGTTTTTCCGGTAGCCAAAAACGAATGCACCAGCATAGCCCATATTGCGCCAGTCTGTAGTAAGTATATCACGGATGCCGTGGCGGTTCCTTTCTATATCAACTTTCTCATTGAGTTCTACTTCATAGACGGCAATTGTCTCGCCATCTGATAGAGAAATGTTTCCCAAACTAAGAGCTTCCTTAGCCAAACGGCTACTCACATGGATAGGTGTAGGTGTGCGCCAGAATTTCACTTTGTTGTGAAAAATATCGTAAAGCAATCCTTGCCATGCCTCACGGCTGTATTTTGCTTCAATTACTTCCTTGTAGTTCATAATTTATGCTTCTTTAAATGATTCAGATAATATGATTTCGGCTTCCGATTCTATTTGTTTCAGCATTTCTGCCTCTGCCATGTAGTATGGGGCATATTTATTTGCCATCTGTATAATCTCGTTCAAGGCCTCATCGTGTGTCATGCGTGCTTTGCCACTAACACGGCGTAGGTCTTTCTGAATTCGTTGTAAACGCTTGGAGATGTAAGTGATAACTCCGCGTTCTGCAAGTGTTTTCAGTTGAGCGACTTTCAGATACAGTTCGCTGTCATCAATCTCACGCATGAAATTAGAGAGCAGGTTAAGTGCGGTACTAACCTGTGCGCCACGACTTGAAGGATCATCTTGACCAAATTCTTGATTTTTGATTTCTTCCTCTTGTATAGTGTGGAACTTGCGCAATGCTTTTTCAACATGGTTGTGGTGTTGCTCTATGCGTTCCACAGCCAGCTCTTCAGGCGTAGCCTTGAAGTATTTCAATGCGTCAAGCACAGAAAGTTCTTTCACATTCTCTGATACGAGGAAGAACACCTTACGGAAGTTGGTTTTCAAAAAAACGAGAGTATCACCAGACAGCGTAACACCATCAACAGCCCGCGACGCACGACCAGTACGGCTACGAAGTGACAGCTTTGCTATTCGGTTATACTCACGGCGATTGGTCTTATACAATGTGCGTAGCTCTTCATAATAAGGCAACTCTTGGTTAAGGTCTTTCTTTTGCTCTTTCATCGCCTCGTCAAAGAGCTTGCTCAGGTTACGGTCTATCACTTCGTTCTGCGAATAAATCTGATTGTCTTCTCCAAATGTAGAGTGAAATGTCTGGATTTTGCTCAGGGCAATCTGATTAAGATTGATTTCTCTGTTGCCCTGACGTGATGGATAGAAGACATAGTTATAAATGTGTTTCGATACAGATCCAATACGGTTTACACGTCCAATACGCTGCATCAACCGTGTAGAGTTCCATGGTGTATCATAGTTGACGATTACATTTGATCGGTGTAAGTTGATGCCTTCTGCCAGTACGTCTGTGGTAAGTATGATATTGTAGTCGTTGAGCTTGTTCTTGAAGTTGGCATCAAAGTTCTCTCGAATGGTTTTGAAGAGATTACTACGATTTTTAGCAGAGATAACCAATACGTCTTTGCGGTTTATACGTTTTGCAAGATACTCTACTGTATTTATAGATTCTGAGAACACAACAAGTTTTTGTTCTGGATTACGTTCTACCCTGAATAACTCGTGTTTCAGCAGTTCATTAAATTTGGCAAATTTGGAATCATCCGCATCTGTCACAACCGACCAGTCAATATACATTTGTTCAAGAATCTTTTGGTCAGCTCGAAGCATCTCAATAAACTCCGGACGGAAATCATTTGCTGTAAACTTTGCATTCTTCGGGTTGTCCTGTGCCTTGGCATTCAGTTTCTCTTCTATTTCTTCCTCGCTCCATCCTGCTGCCAACAAATTGTTAATATCAAGATCTGGAGCAATGAACACCTTATCGTTATTGAACATGTCAATCATATTCTGATTTGCAATCTTGAAGTTCTCAATGGAAACTTGGAACGCATGGAAACTGCTTTCTAGACGTTTCACTAGTCCATTCTTGCGGATTCCGGCCAAGGAGCGGCTAATGGTTTCTGCATTGTCATATAAGCCATTTGCGGCTTCAGGTTTCAGATAAGCAATAGCTTGATAACATGCATAACTCAGGTCTTTAGTAAGCGTGAGCATAGCTTTCTCAAACAAGTCTGCCAAATGCTCATTCAGTTCATAGCGACTTTCTATTGGGCGTTCCACTTTGGGAAAACCATTCACATCTTTGTTGTAGCGTGGTACATTTTCGATGTCGGTACGTGTACGACGAACTGATAGAGGCTTTATGATGCGGTCGCGCACTTGCTCAGCCAGTTTTTTGAATTTGGTCAAATCAAACTCAGGCTCATTACGAAATCGCTTAAACTCCTTGATGAGCGGACTGAAAAAGGCCGTAAGATTAGCTACTCCATCTATGGTACAATGGCGTGGGTCTTGAAAAAGGAGGATTTCATTATAAATATCGGCTGGTGAGTTATTCATTGGGGTTGCCGAAATGAGCATCACCTTTTTTTTGTAGCCCTTGATATGCCCTTGGTTGATGCGTGGCATCTTGCAGATTTCCTGTAACTGCTCGAAAGCGTTTGTAGTGTGAGAGCGGAACTTGTGCGCTTCGTCCACAAGGACAAGATCGTATTCGTCAGCGTTCCAATAGTCATAGTTATCCTCATCAAGAACCTTGTTCAAACTGCCATTTGTAATAAATTTGGTATATTTGTCAATGCCAAAATCTTTGAAAGTGGTTTTCCAGTTCTGCTCCACAGCCGGGGGATATACCACAAGTATTTTGGTGTTGTCGCGCCCATTCTCCTGCAAAAACTTCTTGGCAATCATTGTAGCGATAACAGTTTTACCCAAGCCCACAACATCGGCAAGAAAGAAACCATCATAGCGCAGAAGCTTCTGATACCCCTCCACTACGGCATCCATTTGATAATCGTATTTAGTGTAGTTCTCTGGAACATTAAGTGGATTCTCATCGTCCGCATCCATCACACGGTCAGAAAAATACTCAATGAGCATCTTTATGTATAAGTCATAAGGAGATATATCACCTTTGAGATAAGTACGCTCTATATTGATTTTGAGATCTTCAGCAGTTATCTCGCATCCTTCAGCTTCTTTCCAAAGCTCTTCAAATTCATCTTTCGCAAACTTTACATCTTCATACTGTGACATTTTTACATTGAATTCGTATTGTTTATCCTCTGTGATGCCCAGTCCGTTACCGGATAGATTACTGGAGCCAGTTATGGCAATTCCTTGTGTGTACTGATTGAAATCATCAGGATATAATACGTATATCTTGGCATGAATCTTCTTTGATGGATGCGCACGCAGTTCCAGTTTCCCGTCTACCAAGTCCGTTACCATCTGAAAGATACCGTCTTCTATTTCCCTTTTGTATCCGGATTGTTCGATGTCTCTACGTATTTGCTGCAAGCAGTCGGCTTTAACCTCTTCTTCTGCCCCAAAGAATATTCTCCCTTGACGAGCAGCTTCTGCTATGTACTTATCTACGTTTATACCAATTAACACACGAGCCTTGTTGATATTGTCTAAAAAAGGCCGCAAAGAGAAATAGCCTGATGCACGGAGGAATCCTACCACCGCATCAAGATTCTTTATTGAAGGATTGTTACTGAGGACTCCTTCAAATTCGCACATCAGTGTGTTGCCGTTCTTGTTAGTGAATATATGTGAGTTCATTTTTTACTTCTCCTATATTTTTGATTGCTTGCATTGGGATGCTCGGGATTGGTCATCTCAAGATAACCAGCCTCGACAAGAGCCATGATATATGTTTGGATATTCTTGCTATGGTATGTCACACCTGCCCTTTCAAGAATTTCCTTGCTGCTACGTGGCACACTACAGAAGTTTACTATATCCCTTTGTTTATTTGTTATTTTAGGACGCTTAGTGTCAGAGTCTACATTAAAAGTGTCAGAGTTGGTATCTAAGCTAGTGTCAGAGTGTCTAAGTTTAGTATCAGAGTCTGCATTAAAAGTGTCAGAGTTAGTATCTAAGTTGGTGTCAGAGTCTCCAAGTTTAGTGTCTAAGTTGCCATTAACTTGGTTACTTTTATTGCTGGCTTGGTTACTTTTCTCGTTAACTTGGTTACCTACTGGCCTATTTATAGTAATCACGAACTCATTTGTCCTGTCATTATTGGTGAACGAGACATTCACATCCTCAGACAAGGCACGAAGCATACCACTACCCGCTCCTGTGTAGGGAAGCAAGTGAATGGCATTTGTAAAAAGGAACATATTGCGTGGCATAGAAGTTCCCACAACAATATCATCTACGGAAAGCCCATTAGGGAGAGTTCCCGGGCTGTGTATCTCCACTCTATCATCAAAGATGAAGATGCGGATAGGGGCTTTCGCATTCAGCGAGCGATGTACCAAAGCATTTACGGTGAACTCAACAAGACTGGTGTAGGGTATCTCCAACACTCCCTTCGAATTGAATTCATCCCCAACTTGTATATGACGCAAGTTCCGGGTGAAGAAATCCATAATAGTCTCGAACTGATGAAACAGATTGCCTTCAATGTCGGCATCATTCACTTTATCACGAAATTGTGTACCGCCAAGACTATTACCCACAAAACAGATACACTTTGCCGTCATTACTGGAAGCCAACGCTGAGTGTACTTCCCAAACAATAACATTGCGGCCACTGTGATTTTTCCATCGGGTCGGATGAAACGTAGGTTACGCAGCAACTTCTCCCCATCGTGCCCACTGGCGATAGCAGAACAGACTGTATCTAAAGAGATTTCACGGAATGCATCACCCACCAAACCTTTTCTCACCAATACTTTTTCAAACTTGTTGCTTAAAAAGGTTTTGATGGTATTCTCGTCCAAGTCCTTAATCGTAGCATCCCGAACACCTGCTTCATCAGGCGAGAAACTGCCGCAGTCGGTCATCATCTCGGCAAGCTCGGCATTATCGAACACCTTGCGCTTGTCGGCACCGTTCTTCACCCACACAATCCCCCGATTGTCATGGTAAGGCTTATTCACCCCTTCTTTAATATGAGCCACAACAAGGCTTCCGCCATCCACAGAAATAGTTTCTACATCAACAAGGATGGCAGGAACAACATTCTCTGATGCGATATTTCCAAGTATATTAGTGGTTTCCTGTACTTCTTGATACGACAAAGGATTGACACTACCAGTTTTGTCCTTCACGCCAACAACCAGTGTACCACCACGTGCATTGCTGAACGCCACCAATTCGCAACCAATATCATAGTTGTCAAGAATCCGCTCTTTGAACTGCACCTTACTGACCTCGCCAAGTTTAATCTGTTGGATAATATCTATTTCTTTCATTGTTCAAATGTTTTTGGTTGAGCAGCCTACCTGCATCAATGTTCAAAGCCTCTGCTATACGCAGGAGGTTTCTTGCGTCAGGCTGCATGGTATTCGTCACCCATTTGGAGACAGTAGCCCTGTCTTTTCCTAATTGCTCTGCCAGCCACTTACTGCTTTTTTGCTCTTCGGCAAGCACAATCTTCAGCCTGTTAATCCTTTCTTTTTCCATAAAAGACATCCTTTTCGATGTAAAAGTACAAATAAGCCTTGAGAATCACGAAGAGACATATCAAAAAAGAGCATCTTTTTTATAAATAATTGGCGATAACGTCAATCATGCTCTTTGTTTATAGCAGAATATGTGGAAAGCATGGGATTCTATATCGCCCATTCAAATGAGGTAATAACAATATATACTTCTCTATATTTCCCCTCGTTTTTGCGTAAACAATGCGTAAACAAACTATTTCAGTTAGGGGGATTTAGTGAGTTTCACCGAGAGTGACAATCTACATAACTATCTGATATTCAATAAAGATTAAAATCGTTAACTATCGCAGAATATCATTTTATCGTTCTCATAATCTGGAGGTCCCTGGTTCAAGCCCAGGCTGGTCCACAAGCTAAAAGGCTGATTCCTAACGGAATACAGCCTTTTTTGTTTGCAGATCCTCCAGATATAAATCTGTTGTTCTTGGTTGATTTACTCCTAATATATAGCTGTTGTTTCACTATTGTTTCTCTATCTGATACCATGCCACTTCCATTTTCTCTGTTTTAGAGGTACGCCATTTCATAAAGTCCAAGTCTTCACTTTGCCGAGTTCCCATTTGCAATGACAAGGCAGTGCCACCTACCAAGAGATAGGATTTGATGCAGTCCAACTTAGAAACAGCTTCAAAAACTTGCAGCGTGTGTGGAGCTAAACCTTTCATGCAAACATTTTAGTAAATTTACATAATAAATTCAGTGTTGATCTCAGAACTTACACAGAAATAATTAGCGTGTTGATAATGAGGTAGATTTACATTTGTTACTCTTGTTACAGGAATCATGAACAGAATTTCTTTCTCTTAGTATAAAATCATGAGCACATTATATACTCTAAAACTGAAAATGTGGATATTACCCTTAAAAAGTAGGATGAAAATTTGTACGAAACGGGAAGATGGCTTTATCTTTGAAGAATATTAAAGATAGCCGGACTTTTTATTTCGGTGGAATATAGAGGTTGTTAGTATAAAAATAAAAAATTAAATTTAGGTTGTATGGTTAAACGTTATGGTTGTGCAGGCATTTTATTGTTTGCAATGGGATTGTTTCCTTTATTGGCACAGGACAATGCTGCGGCTAAAGAGATGGCTATAAAGATAGCCGATCGTATTGTTGCTTCTACGGTTTATGAATTCAAGGATGTAAAAACAGGTAAAGTATACACTTCTTTGGATAATGTTTCTTTAAACCCGGATATGCGTGTCAATAGTAAATATTTGAATTGGCATTACACAAACGGAGTAACAAATATGGCTTTGATGGAGTTGGGTGATAAAATACAGAACCGGAAATATGAGGATTATGTGCTGAAGAATATGAAGTTCATTTTTGATAAGACTAACCAGTCCTATTTTCATCGTTTGTATGATAAGACTTTCCGTGAAGGAGGATGGAGAGCGGTTCCCCGTCTTACTTGGCATATGATTTATAGAAACAAGCGTTTGGATGACAACGGTCCTATGGGGGCTAGTTTGATAACTTTGAACCAGCGTCATCCGGATGATGCTTTCCAAAAATATATTGAAACAACCAATCATCATATTATGGTTTCAGAACCTCGTTTGGCCGATGGAACCATAGCCCGTTTATGGCCTCATGAAAATACAATTTGGGCAGATGATGCGTTTATGGCGGTGTCTTTTATTTCCCGCATGGGAGAGATTACTGGTGAAAAGAAGTATTTTGATGATGCTGCCAATCAGATATTGAATTATACACGATATTTGTGGTGTCCTGAAAAACAGATTTATTATCATTGCTATCATACGGATAATAAGGAACATGGAGTGGCGCATTGGTCCCGGGCCAATGGATGGATTTTTATGGCGACAGCCGATCTGTTGGCAAGAATGCCGGAAAATCATCCTATGCGTGAGGATGTGATAAAGAATTTCCAGATGCAGGCTAGTGGGGTAGCGCGGTATCAAGGGAAAAACGGTTTGTGGCATCAGTTGTTGGATAAAGAAGATTCTTATGAAGAAATTACCGGTAGTTCTATGTTTGTATTTGGCATAGCTAAAGGTGTGAAGGAAGGATGGTTGCATCCGGATTTCATTTATGTAGCATGGCAGGGATTCAAAGGAATGTTGTCAAAAATTTCAGAGAATGGTGATGTGACGGCTATTTGTGTCGGTACAGGTATTATGCCTTCCACCGTATTTTATTATAATCGTCCCACTCAGGAAAATGATCCGATGGGTGAAGGGCCTGTGTTACGCGCTTTGGTGGAAATGATTGATGCGCCTGAATACACGGAGATTAGTGCGAACGATCAGTATGATAGAATAAAATAAGAAAGAGATTAATTTACCCGTTGGCAAGCTGGGTCTAATTTGTCAACGGGTATATGTTAGAATGTTAAATCAAAACGCCCTTCTGTCACTCTTCCTCCTTCAAAAGTTCCGCTGATTATTCTGTTGTTCAAATCAAAGCGGGTAATATTGACAATGCCGTCTTCCAGTCTTTCTTCTTGCTTGTTTCCATCTTTGAAAACGGCGTCGGTATAGATGGTCTGATCATTATCCATCTTTTCAATATCACTGTAAACGGTGATATTTTTTTCTTTCGGGTCAATGATATTGAAAGAAATAGACGTATTGGTATCTACCCAAACGTATACATGGACTGTTGCTTTTTCATCTTCATTATAAGCAGGATAGTAGGATGCTTTATGGTCCGGCCCATAGCGTTGTCCTGTATATATCCAGCCGTCTATCAGACAGCCAAAGGTATTGGCGCCTGTCTGAGTGGCAGGTGGCATGAGAGTAGGATCTGCTGAAAAGTCTTCTCCATTACAGGCACAGCATAACGCGACAGTTAATACTATTGTAATAAGATATTTAATCATGGTCTGAATCTTTTAAAAGTGATAGTTAATACCTGCCGAGAAAGATAATTGAGAAATGTCATCCGAACCGTTCATCGGATAATGTGGTTGTACCATCCATTCTTTATGATGATAGCGGACGGAATATTCACCGGAATACGCCAGGATATAGCTTATCCTTGCACTGATCCCCCAATGGGTGAAAAGGTGGTATTCTCCGCCTACTCCAAAGTTTGCCGCCCATTTGTTCATGGATACTTTTCGTGGTTTATCATATACCATACTGTCGTCTTTATATAACTGGTATCCGGTTCCGGTAGTAAAATACCAATCGAATTGTTGTTTCAGCCAATGCAGGGAGAACTGTGGAGCAAAATAGTGTGTTTGAATCTTGTCTGTGGTATTTGTCGTGTTGCCTGTATATCGGCTGCCTTGATAAAGTATTCCGAATCCGGCTCTAATGGCAGGCTTGTTTCCTACCAGGTAAGTATAACTTCCTGACCAACCTATGCCGTTGCGCAAATTCGAGGAATATCCTGCTATTCCTATCAGCTTTCCGGTGTAGAGGGTAGGACCTGTCTGAAAGGACAGAACGGATCGTTTGTCAGTGCCGGATTGTGCATATAGCGATGTTGGACACAGCAGCGTGGCTACTATAATAAAATATAGTTTGTTTTTCATGGTCATTGTGTTTATCTAGGTGGGTACAAAAATAATAAATCATTGGAAATAACAGCATTAATAGTTTTCTTATTTTAAGTAATCCGTGAAAAATGTGATAGATTAACACTTTCCTGCCATCTTTATTCCATTCATTCTGTTTTCTTATGAAGATTATTCACTTTAAAACCTTATAGTTTATGAAACCAGTAGAATCAGACCGGTTGGATGCCGAAGAGCGTAGAGAACTGAGCAGTTCTGATTTCGGAATTCCTGAAGAGCGTGCTTTCCCGATGCCCGATGCGGCACATGTGCGGGCGGCGGAAGCCTATTTCCGTTATGCTAGTGATGATCAGAAGCCTGAGTTGGCGAGGAATATACTGGAAAAAGCGGCTGAATACGGAGTGCGTGTAGAGAGTCCTGTGGTGCTGTCTTGGGCCGGGAAATAGTTGTTGTATAATGATTTGACCTTTTGTGTTGCTGAATATTGTGTAAATGTAGGTGCCGAATCGTGAAGGAAAGTTATTATTTAAATATTTTCCTAAGGAAATTTGTTATATAGGAAAGTATGGAATATATTTGGAAAAAGTTTCCTAAGGAAATAATTAAAGGAGATAACATAACAGAGTCCGGTTTTAATTATGAAGAAGAGTATGAAAAAAGAGTTTATAAAAAGGTATGGATGGACATTGCTTGGTATTGTGGCAGGAATGGTAGGAGGATATTTGTATTGGCGGTATGTAGGTTGCACCACTGGGACTTGCCCTATCACTTCTTCTCCTGTCAACAGTTCCATTTGGGGGGCGGCAATGGGGGGATTGTTGCTCAGTTCATTTATGCCGGAGCATAGAAAGATAAAGAAGGAGGAATAAGTATGAATAAAACGATTTTATTTTTTTTAGCCCTTGTGCTGGCTGCCACAACAGCTTGCGGCAGAGGAAGCAGTAATAATAACCCTGTAAAAGAAGAAACTATGGCAACAGAAGGAAATGGAAAGGTCATACATTTGACTAAAGCTGAATTTTTGGCGAAAGTATATAATTTCGAGAAAAACCCGGAAGAGTGGAAATATGAAGGTGACAAACCGGCTATTGTGGATTTCTATGCTGACTGGTGTGGTCCTTGCAAAATGGTAGCTCCTATTTTGGACGAATTGGCAAAAGAATACGATGGTCAGATTGTGATTTATAAAGTGGACACGGAGAAAGAACAGGAACTGGCAGGCGCGTTTGGTATACGGAGTATTCCGTCCATTCTGTTCATCCCCATGGAAGGAAAGCCGGAGATGGCACAGGGGGCTATGCCCAAAGCGTCATTTAAAAAGGCTATTGATGAGTTTTTATTGAAAAAATAAGTACTTTTGTGCAATAGCATCAAGAAGAAAGAGCAATATGGAAACTTTATGTAAAATAAGAGATCTCTATCGCGCTATTGCAGAATTTGAAACACGGTTTGAAAAGGCGCACCACCTTTGTCTGAACGAAGGAATGTTGCTGTGCTGTCTCTCCAGAAAGAAACGCCTGTCCTCGGGAGAGATAGCAGAGCAATTGGGGCTTTCTAATTCGAATACTTCTAAGGTTATCAGATCTGTAGAGGATAAAGGCTATATAGAGCGTAATTTGGGAGATTGTGACAAACGCCAGATGTATTTCTCGCTTACGGAGGAAGGAAAGAAAATACTGAAGGAGATGGAATGCTGTAATATTGAGATTCCTGAGTTACTGAGGTCTGTATTATAATAGTAAGAAAGATACCGCTGTAGATGAAGTCTGTTTTTATTTTTATATCATTGCTGATAATGCTCTGTCCCGCTTTCTCGCAAAGCAGGATGGAGCATTATCTTGATTCTTTGGGATTGGTGAATGTAGGCCGGATGGACCCGACATTGAAAATAGATTTGATGTATACCCGTGCCGACAATTTTACCGGGAAAGTCCTTTATGAGGATTTGCAGGAGGCCTATCTTCATCCCGAGGCTGCCAAAGCCTTGTTGCAAGCGCAAAAGCGGTTGAAAGAGTTGTATCCCGGTTATTCTCTGATTATTTATGATGCCGCCCGTCCCATGTCCGTGCAGCAGAAAATGTGGAATGTGGTAAAAGGTACTTCCCAAAATATATATGTATCCAATCCGGCCCGGGGAGGAGGGTTGCATAATTATGGTTTGGCGGTGGATGTGAGTATTGCAGATGAAAAAGGAAATCCTTTGCCTATGGGGACCAAGGTGGATCATTTGGGCAAGGAAGCACACATAGATACCGAGGCGGCAATGGTACAGCAGGGAATCATTACAGCGCAGGAACGGAAAAACCGTTTGCTGCTGCGCCGGGTCATGACGGATGCGGGTTATAAACCTTTGCGCAGTGAGTGGTGGCATTTCAACTTCCGCAGTCGTGAAGAGGCAAAACGGAACTATAAAGTAATTAGATAAAGGATGGAAATATCAGCAAAAACACTCCATTTCATCGAAGAACATAAGGAGGACGATACGCGTACACTGGCTTTGCAAAGTAAGAAATATCCCGATGTAGACATGGCGGCAGCTGTCACACAAATTGCCGGACGGCAGGTGGCGGCCCGCAAGATACCTTCATGGTATCCGGTTTCTGCATTATGGTATCCCCCTCATTTGTCTATGGAGCAATGTTCTTCCGAAGCAACTGCTTTGTATAAGGCCTCTTTGTTGGAAGGCGATACTTTTGCCGATTTAACCGGAGGTTTCGGCATTGATTGCAGCTTTATCTCCCGGAATTTCAAGCAGGCTGATTATGTGGAAAGGCAGTCAGGACTTTGTGAGCTGGCTTTGCATAATTTCCCTTTGTTGGGGTTGGGGCACATTCGGATACACAACCGGGACGGGGTATCCTATTTGCAGGAAATGCTTCCGGTAGATTGCTTGTTTTTAGACCCTGCCAGAAGAGACGGACACGGTGGAAAGACGGTTGCCATCTCTGATTGCGAGCCGGATGTTACTGTTTTGGAGCCTTTGCTGGTTGATAAGGCAAAGAAAGTGATGGTGAAATTATCGCCTATGCTGGATCTGTCATTGGCATTGAACGAGTTGAAAACAGTTCGTGCGGTACACATTGTCGCTGTGAATAACGAGTGCAAGGAGTTATTGCTGATACTGCAAAAAGAGTCCGTTTCATCGGAGGTAAGCATCCATTGCGAACATATTGCAGGCAACGGGGAGAGCCGGCATTACACCTTTACCTTGAAGCAGGAAAAAACATCGCCCTGTCTTTTGGCCGATGAAGTCGGAACTTATTTGTATGAACCGAATGCCGCTATACTGAAAGCCGGTGCTTTTCGTTCTCTCACACAAACCTATCCTGTGGCGAAACTTCACCTCAACAGCCATTTATATACCTCTGTTTCTTTGGTTCCGGATTTTCCGGGACGTCGTTTCCGGGTTGAGGCCGTATCGGGTTTTGGAAAAAAGGAACTGAAAGCGTTCTTGATGGATATGGACAAGGCGAATATTACGATCCGCAACTTTCCATTATCGGTTGCGGAACTTCGCAAACGTTTGAAACTGAAAGAGGGAGGAGATGATTATATCTTTGCCACTACCTTGTCCGGCGGGCAGAAAGTCTTGATTAGAGGGAAGAAGTGTTAGTTTATAATCAGTTTGTAACCTATTCCCCTTACATTCACAATCCGTATGCTTTGGTCTTTGGACAGTTTATGGCGTAATTTCGTAATAAATACATGCAGGCTGCGTGAATTGAAGAAGCTGTCATCTCCCCATAGCTCCAACAAGATGCTTTGGCTGTTCACCACTTCATTCCGGTTCTCACACAGGCGTTTTAGGATTTCCGATTCCCGGTGGGAGAGTTCTTGTATGTTCCCTGCAAAATCCAGTTGTTGGGTGACGGAGTTGAACTGATATCCTCCGATGGTGTAGGTATTGGTTATTTCTTTTTCCACAAAAGCTTTGTGCATCAAGGCTTTGAGGCGTACAATAAGCTCCTGCATACCGAATGGCTTTTTCAGATAGTCATTAGCTCCCAGTTCAAATCCTTTTACTACATCATTGATGGCAGACCGGGCGGTGAGGAATAATACCGGGGTTGGTTTATCCGATTGGCGGATGCGGCGTACCATTTCAAAGCCATCCATACGGGGCATCATGACATCGGCTACCAATACGTCCGGTTTCTGTTCGAAAAACTTTCTTAAGCCTTCTTCACCATCTCCGGCGGTAGTAATGATAAAATCCTGTTCTTCCAGTGTGTCCTTGATAATCATGGCAAGAGTCTGTTCATCCTCTACTAATAAAACGTGTATCTTTTCCATTTGCTTATTCGGGAATTTTAAGTGTAAAGGTACTGCCTTTTCCTGTGCTGCTTTCCACGGAAACAGTTCCTTTATGCTGTTCTATCATTGTTTTTACATAATAAAGTCCTAATCCATATCCTTTTACATTATGCAGATTACCGGTCGGAACCCGATAAAACTTATCAAACAGATGTTTTTGTCTGTCGGCAGGAATACCTATTCCTTTGTCTTGTATCTTTAGCATTACATAAGCGTTACGGTCACCGTTGCATGGATTGTTGCAGCGTATTGCAGAAATGTAAATATATGCCTTTTCATCGGAATATTTTATAGCATTATCTATCAGATTGCTGATCATGTTATACAGGTGCAAGCGGTCTGCACGTAGGGTTATGTTTTCTTCCATAATGAGTTTGAACTCAGTCGGCTTATCAGCTTTCAATCTATGTTGGCTGATCAGATTTTCCAACATAGACCTCAGTTCGACAGGTTCATAGTTCAGACGGAAGTTCTTCCGTTGCTCCATACTCATGGAAAGGATCTGTTCCACCAGTCCGCTGAGCTGTTTCAGCTGGGTTTGGATAATCTGAAGATAGTTCTGTCGTTTCGTCAGGTTTTCTGCTCCGTTGAAGTTCAGTAATGCATCGTTGGCGGCGTAGGCTACGGCTATCGGAGTTTTCAGTTCGTGAGTAATGTTATGCGTGAAGTCCTCTTTCATTTCTTCTACACTTTTCTGCCTTAAGATGATACGGATAAGAAACCAGAATGATACCCCCAATATAATAATGATAAAGAAAGAGGTATAAAGTATCCCCTTCATTTGTTGCAAGACGATGGTATTTGTCGGTTCCACCCATAACCGGTATGCCATTTTGTTGTACAAGTCATAATTGTAATAGTAGCTCACTGCTTCTTTGCCCGGCCTGTATTTTTGAGGTGAGCTGAGTCCTTGTACGACCGTGCTGTCTTGACGTAAATTCACTATTTCGATGCGGTGAGGCAGGTAGATGATTCCGCGCATGGCAAGTGTCCTTGTAAAAAGGCTGTCGAAAGTGTGCAGGTTGATTTCCGTGAAAAGGTCCAGCTGGCTGTGGATACCCCGTTGGAAGTATTTGGTGAGCAGTTCCAGTGTACCGTTTTTGTCGATGGTAGTAGATACCGGTTCATTGATTTCCAGACCAAATCTTTTTTGCTGTTTGAAAGGCTCGGTTTCTATAACTTTGGTAATCAAAGCACTGCTGTCCAGATTGATACTGGATTCGATATAGCCATTTATGGTTTCGTTGCTTCGTTTCACGGAGTCGCACCGTTCCATCATTTCATTGTAGTCACTCACCTGTAATGTTTCTATCAGGCAATTGTCCATATCCTTCTTCATCGAGGTGTATAATCCTGTCAACCAATATGCCTGATAGGCAAAGACGCCTATCAGCGAAAGGATAATCAATGCGGCTATGGCTTTAAACGGTATCTTCATGGTTTGGCAAAAATAGGTACAAAATAAGTATTCTCTTTCTTTTGATAACACTAAATAAGACTTCATAAGCCGGCGGTAACACATACGGCACATTTTTCACCTTTACTTTGCATGGACACTAAAAATAAAACGATGATGAGGACAGTGATTATCTTTTGTTTATGCTTGTCGGCATTTGCGGCACAAGCGCAGAATGATGTGAATTATACCTATATGGACAGCCTTTTCCAACAATTGCCGGAGGTGTTGGTCAAAGGGGAGCGTCCGGTGGTAAAGGCCGAGCGGGGAAAGCTGGTCTATGACTTACCCCGTATGGTAGAGCGGCTTCCGGTGAATAACGCCTACGAGGCGGTAAAGGAACTGCCCGGCATCGTGGAACAAGATGGCAATCTCACTTTTGGGGGGCGCAGTATTACTTTGGTAGTAAATGGAAAAGTAAGTACACTGGACAAGGACGATTTGAAGTCCGTGCTTCAGAATACCCCTGTCAGTCGTCTGGAGAAAGCGGAAATCATGTATGCTGCTCCGGCACGTTACCGCATTCGTGGAGCCATGGTGAATGTTATTCTAAAATCGAATATCGGGCAGAAGCCTTCTTGGTCCGGTGAAGTAGCGGCTATGTATGAACAGTCCCGCAGGGAAGACATTGCAGGCCGTGGAAATTTGCTCTACACTTCCCGGCGCTTTTCGGCGGATGTGATGTATTCATACGGGTTCAAACATACCACTTTCGGATTGGACAAACAGTCATGGCACACTATGGCGGGGGACGTACACGAGTTGGATTTGAAAACAGAGGCTAAAGGGTATGGCGGCCGGCATAACCTCCGCTTGGGGGCGGATTATGATTTCGGGAAGAAGAACTTGTTGAGTGTGGTTTACAATACACAATACCGCTATGGGCAGGACTGTACAAAAATGCGTGGAACAGCCCACAGTGATAAAACGGATGACGGTGACCGCCAGTTACATAATGTGGCGGCCGATTATCAATCTTCTTTCGGCCTTTCGGCAGGAATGGATTTCCTTTTTTTCTCCAATCCGTCACAGACCTTTCTGGAGAAAGATATGCAGGATGTCAGCCGGACATTGAATTATGACAGCAACCAACGTATCAACCGCTGGTTATTCTATGCCAACCAGCTTCATTCCTTGCAAGGTGGAACCGAGATAAATTATGGTGTAAAGTACACTGCCACACACGATAACAGCTACCAGTTCTATCGGGATGGTGAAACAGGAGCCTTGATTCCCGATAATTCCGAGAAACTGCTTCGAAAAGAATATACTCTGAATATGTACACCGGCGCTTCACATAGTTTTGGGAAGAAGTTCTCTGCCGAAATTTCCTTGGCCGCAGAGCTTTATCATGCCGGGGAACGCCATAGCTGGATGCTGTATCCCACTGTAAACACAACTTATACTCCGGCAGATGGCCATACCTTGCAAATGTCTTTCACCAGTAATCGTAAATATCCCGCTTACTGGCAGTTGCAACCTATTATACAGTATGTGGACAGCTATACCGAGGCTCATGGAAATCCCGACCTGAAGCCAAGTTCCAATTATTCGCTCGACTTGAATTATCTGTATAAGAATAGATATATGATAGGGGTGAATTACAATTACACACCCGATTACTTTGTGCAGCTCCCTTATCAATTGCCCGACCGTCTGGCGGAGGTGAATCAGTTTGTGAATTATGATTTTCAGAAAAGATGGACCATACAGACTATGGCTTCTTATAAAGTGAGTACATGGTGGAACGGGCGCATTTTTGCTTTCGGCCTGTTCTCTCATGACAAGAACAGCCATTTCCATGATATTGCATTCAACCGGCATAAATTCAGCGTCATTCTGAATACCACAAACACATTCATCTTATCGAAGAAACCGAATATCATAGGTACGTTGGCTGGTTTTTACCAATCACGTGCCATACAAGGGGTGTATAACTTAAGTCCTATTTGTAATGTTTCGACTTCACTTCAGTGGGCTTCTCCGGATGGAAAGACGAAGGTGATATTGAAAGGAAATGATATTCTTAATACATCGAATATGACCACCCGGCTGGCGTGGGGGCAGCAACGGAACCGGACAGAAATGAATTGGGACAATCGTAGCTTTACATTTTCATTCCTCTATAAATTCGGCGGATACAAAGAGAAGAAACGTACCGATGTCGATACCAAGCGGCTGGGACGATGATTTTTTAGTGGTTAGTAATCACTAACCACTAATCACTAGTTCGCCATTTTTGCCTTGAAAGCCAGCGCATACATACGCATCTGTTTTACCATTGCCAGCAAGCCATTGCTGCGGGTGGGCGACAGATGTTCTTTCAAACCTATCTTCTCTATAAAGTATAAATCACTGCTTAATATTTCATCCGGAGTATGTCCGCTGACTACTTTGATAAGCAGGGCAATGATACCTTTTACAATCAAGGCGTCACTTTCCGCCTGGAACACCACTTTGCCGTCTTCCATATCGGCTTGCAGCCATACGCGGCTCTGGCAACCGTCTATCAGGTTTTGTTCTGTTTTATATTCGGGGGCGAGTGGTTCCTGCTCGTTACCCAAATCTATGAGCAATTGATACTTGTCCATCCAGTCATCAAAATCACTGAACTCTTCTATCACTTCGTTCTGAAGTTCGTTTATTGTTTTCATTATTTTATCATTTATTTCTCATTATAAATCACATCCATCACTGTTTGTCCTACCGCTTTCAGCGTGTTACGGTCAATGTTTTCCATCGTATCGTTTACCGTATGCCAGAAAGAGCCGAAAGAACTTTGCGGATTGTCGGCATCATAGTTAATGATGTCCACACACGGGATACGCGCCAACTTGTTGACATAGATATGGTCGTCCACCGTCTCGCCCCCGTCTTCTTTTACAAAATATTTGCCATATCCCAGCTCATGTGCCTTTTTCCAGATTTTCTTCATTTCGGAACGGGCGGTGCGGGCCGAGTAACCTTCATAATAGAAGGTGGCATCTTTTCCTCCTACCATATCCAGCAAGATTCCATAGCGTGCATTATAGTTCTGAACATGTGGGGTACGTGCCCAGTATTGTGATCCAAGACACCAAGTGTCCTGTTTGTACTTGCCGTCATAAAATTCGGGAATTCCATAATCCTCCGAATCGAAAAATACGATATCTATACCTAGGGCAGGTTGTTCCTTCTGTATCTGACGGGCGATTTCCAGCAGCACCCCCACACCGCTGGCACCATCATTCACTCCCAGTATAGGAGTATGGTGATTCTTCGGGTCGGGATCATTGTCGGCATACGGGCGGCTGTCCCAATGGGCGCAAAGCAGGATACGTTTTTTACTTTCGGGCTTGTAAGCACCGATAATGTTGCGTGATTTCAGTATCGTACCGTCGTATGCTATCAGATCGGCATATTGATTGTATACCTTGGCGCCGAATTTTTCCAATTGTCCTGCCAGATATTCCCCACATTCTTTGTGCGCCTGTGTGTTGGGAACACGGGGACCGAAGTCTGCTTGTACCTGAATGTACTGGTAGGCGCTGTCTGCATTGAATTCGGGAGCCTTGATCACTTCTTTGTCTACGGTTTCTGTCCGGTCGTTTCTGCTTTTACTGTTTCCGCACGAAACGGCTGTCAATACAAGCAGCAAGAACGGGATTACTAAAACATTTCTTATCTTCATACTTATTCTTCTGTTATTTATTTGTGCATTATCCTTTATATGGAAGGGGGCTGCGCCGCAAAGTTACGTTATTTTCTTTGTACTTCTTCCATAACGCGCAGGAAGTTTCCACCCCAAATGAGGCGGATATTTTCTTCACTGTATCTTTCCAACAGCAGCCGGCGTGTAAAGTTTATCAATTCTGATGCCGAAGCGCAGCCTGTGATGCCGCCGTCACCGTCAAAATCGGTTCCTATCCCTACATGTTCTATGCCCATGACATTTACCATGTGGTTCAGATGCTCGATGGCATCCTTGATGGTAGCTTCTCCGTTCTTGCGCAGGAATCCGCCATACATACATACCTGTGCCACCCCCCCCTTGGCTGCCAATGCTTTCAATTGGTCATCCGTCAGATTGCGCGGATGGTCGCAAAGGGCACGGGCCGAAGAATGAGAGGCTACGATCGGTTTGCCGCTGATTGCCAGTGCATCATAGAAACTTTTCTCTCCGGCATGAGAAACATCTACCATCATTCCCACACGGTTCATTTCTTTTATCACCTGTTCACCGAATGTGCTTACGCCCAGTCCTTCCTCATTATAACGGGCAGAGCCGCAGATATCATTATTTCCGTTGTGGCAAAGTGTCATGTACACCACGCCACGATGGCGGAAACGTTCTACATTCGTGATATCCTTGCCAATGGCATATCCGTTTTCAATGCCCAGCATGACAGCCTTTTTCCCTGCTTTTTTCAAACGGCACAGATCAGCGGGAGTATATGCTATATCTACGGCTGTACAGTTCTTGGCAACCATCTCCTCTATTTCGTTCAGGATGCGGTCTGCTTTGGCAGTAGCGGCCGATAAGGCTTCATCGGTACGTTCCAATTGCTTCAGGTAAGCCACCATGATGGTTGCGTCCAGATGTCCTTCCGTCATCTTATGCAGGTCTACCAGGATTTTCTTGTCACGGGTGGCGAAGTTTATTCCTTGATCGAAGAACATGGGAGTGTCGCAATGTGAATCCAGCGTTATCATGCGGCTGTGAAGTTTTTTGGCTTCTCTGAAAGAAGTGGATTCCTGTATAAGCCAGTGGAATACCGGCATCATACAGGTATTGTTTTCCAGAATGAAACATTCCGGATGCCATTGCACTCCCATCATGGACTTGCATTCGGTAGATTCCATCGCTTCAATGACTCCGTCGGATGAGCGGGCAGTTACCCTGAAACCCGGCGCAACCTCCTTTACCGCCTGATGGTGAAACGAATTGACCGGCAATATTTCTGTTTCAAACAATTTATAGAGTAAGGAATCTTTCTCTATCCGGACCGTATGCGAGGCATATCCCCGTCCCAAATCCTGATCGTGTTTGATCCGTTCCCCTTCCATCTGTACGTGGATATCCTGATACAGGCTGCCTCCAAAAGCGGCGTTCATCACCTGTATGCCGCGGCATATTCCCAGAATCGGTATCTGCCGGTCGGCGGCCAGTTTGGCAAGCAATAACTCCTGACGATCCCTCCGGGGATTTATGCTGTGTAATTCCTTTATCGGTTCTTCTCCAAGGAACAAGGGATTGATATCCGCACCGCCGGTCAGTAGCAAGCCATCCAATGCATTCAGTGAGTTTATCAAACTGTTAGTTTCGTCAACAGGAGGAATAATGAAAGGAATACCTCCTGCTTTCAGAATGGAAGTGAAATATCCTTCCAGCAAAGTACATGCGCCTTCCTGGAAGTTTCCGGTAAGCCCTATGACTGGAGCATCTTTGTGGCAGGGAAAGGTGCGGTGTATGGCATCGTACTCGGCTGAAATGTCAAATGTTTGAAACGTTTTCATAAGTTAAATTATTCATAGAAACTAAGCAAAGATAGGGATAAATTCAGATTTATTTTTCATATTTGCTAAAAATCTAATGACCATGGAACCTATACAAGACTTCGCCGGCCTGATATGCCGTTTGCGTTCGTTGAAGGAGCGGAAACGTGTGGTGGTTGTTTGCCCCAATGACCCTCATACCGAATACGTTATAACCCGCAGTTTGCACGAAGGCTTTGCCGATTTCTTATTGGTGGCGGATACGCCCCATTTGCTGAACTCGGAATATATCCGCCTTCAATATCCGGATCATGTGAAAGTATACGAGGCGACAAGTCCCGATAAAGCAGCCCAGGAAGCTGTTTCGCTGATACGTGAGGGACATGCGGACGTGTTGATGAAAGGGATTATCAATACGGATAATTTATTGCGGGCCGTGCTTAATAAGGAACATGGTATCCTGCCGAAAGGGAATGTGCTGAGCCATATCACGGTGGCACAGATCCCGATGTACAAGAAATTGCTGTTCTTCTCGGATGCAGCGGTCATTCCCCGTCCTACCTTGGAACAATTCGAGGCGATGCTGCGGTATGATCTGGAGGTATGCCGCCGCATGGGAATAGAAGCTCCCCGTGTGGCCTTGATTCATTGTACGGAAAAAGTAAACGAGAAATTCCCTCATACACTGGATTATGTGACTTTAAAGGAACGTGCCGCCGCCGGTGCTTACGGAAACATGTACTTGGACGGACCCATGGATGTGAAGACGGCATGTGATGCGCATAGCGGTGAGGTGAAAGGAATCAGCTCGCCGGTGGTGGGACATGCGGATTTGTTGATCTTTCCCAATATCGAGTCGGGAAATACATTCTATAAAACGGTGTCATTGTTTGGTGACGCCAACATGGCAGGTATGTTGCGAGGTACGGCCTCTCCCGTAGTGGTTCCGTCGCGTGCCGATTCCGGTAATTCGAAATATTACAGTCTGGCATTGGCCTGCGTGGCCGGATAAATAATGTGGCAATGTGCCAATTTGCCGGTGTGTCAATTGGCTGTGCTGTGTTGCCGCATGGTTTTGGCTCATTCGCAAATTGATAAATTATTGAAACTATGAAAATATTTGTGATTAATCCGGGCTCTACTTCTACCAAAATAGCCCTTTTCATCGATGAAAAGCCGGTGTGGGCGGCAGGGGCCCATCATACTGCGGATGACTTGTCGGAGTTTCACCACGTCAACGAACAGTATGCGTACCGTAAGGACTTTGTATTGCGATTGCTTGCCGAGGCGGATATTCCGTTGGATTTTGATGCCGTCATTGCCCGTGGCGGTCTGCTGAAGCCTACGCCCGGCGGGGTGTATGCCATTAACGAACAGATGAAACACGATTTGCTCAACGCCCGGATGGAGCACGCCTGTAATTTGGGCGCGCTGATTGCCGATGAAATAGCCCGGGAATGCCATTGTCCCGCCTACATTGCCGATCCCGAAGTGGTAGACGAGCTGCAACCGGCCGCCCGCCTGACGGGAATACCGGAGATAGAGCGCATTTCCATCTTCCATGCCTTGAACAGTAAGGCGGTATCGCGTAAATATGCCGCTTCCATCGGGAAACATTATGAAGAGTTGAATCTGATTGTGGTGCATCTGGGGGGTGGCATATCGGTGGGTGCCCATTGCAAAGGACGGGTGATTGATGTTAACAATGCCTTGAACGGTGAGGGGCCGTTTTCTCCCGAACGTGCGGGAACCATTCCTGCCGACCAGTTGGCGGAATTGTGCTTCAGCGGTAAGTATACGTTAAAGCAGATCAAGAAGATGCTGAATGGCAAAGGGGGGCTGACTGCCCATCTGGGTATGAATGATGTGGTGACTATTGCCCGGAAAGCTTCCGAAGGCGAGGAGCCTTATAAAGGGGTATTGGATGCGATGCTCTATACGGTGGCGAAACAGGCAGGGGCCATGTATGTCACGCTCCGTGGGCAGGTGGATGCCATTATTCTGACGGGAGGCATTGCCCATAGTGATTACTGTGTAGGGATTCTCAAGGAACAGATTGATTATCTGGCGCCGGTCGTGCTGATGCCCGGTGAAGACGAGATGGGCTCGCTGGCTTATAATGCGTTGGGAGCCTTGAAAGGTGAGCTGCCTTTGCAGGTTTACCGGCCGGAATAAGAAGATGGTGGTACATCGGAATTAAAATAAGCGATAAAATTGTTCAAATCCTTCATGGAAGGGTAATGTGTTGATATACAGAAGGCTATTATGAAGGAATCATTATAAATTCCTTCATAATAGCTTCAGGGATGTTTTTACCCGGCCAGTGCTACCAGTTTATACATATTTCCTGTTGTGGTATGCATCCGTTCCGCTCCCAGGGAATTCATGATTCTTCCCATTTTGTTTATCGTGATGCCGCGCATGGCTGCCGGATATCGTTTCAGCAGGATATTGAACAAGCATACTGCCGAGTAAAGTTTGAAGTCTTCCCCTTTCTCCGGCAGTCTGAAACAATGGAGAATCATTTCCGCTTCGGTAGGCAAGGCATAATAGGCCTGGTTGCGCAGTTTCAGCTCGGATTCCTCCTCCGCCGAGAACCAGTAACGCTTTCCCTCGTCCAGTTCTGCTTTCAGCTGGGCGAAAAGCTGTTTGTGCTCCAGTGGCGAGCAGTCTATCTTCTCCTTTACCTCGGCAAAGAAATAACGGCGGCTTCCGCTGGGGTCGGTGAGCAGCGCTTTCCGGTTACTGGTGCCGATGAACGAGGCCATCCGGGGCAGATGGCTGTAGGACGAGCGGTGCGACTTGCGGAAATCCAGTTTTTTCATCTGCATCAGATTTTTCAGCAATGGCAGTTTCTGTGGTGAAAGACGGTCGTACTCATCCAGATTAATCAGTCCGAAGAAAGCCAGCTTCTGCTCGCATCCTGCCTGTCCGGTCAGTTCGAAGCTGTCCGTATAGTAGTCTTTCAACGAATCGGGCATCAGCAATTCGCAGAAAGTGGATTTGCATCTCCCTTGCTCGCTGCTCACCAGCATGGGGGCCACAGCGTTGGCGCACCGGGCCATGCGTCCGCTCCACTGGGCAGTTACGCCCAGCATCCAGCGGTGGAAACTGTTCACCCAGAAATCTTTCGTAGATATGCGTTGTGCCAGCGGAGTCACGCGGTCCTTGCCGTCCCATTCGGGAAGGGTGTTCATATAGGAAAGTAACGGATGATAGTCCGGCATCTGCTCCGAGTTCACGAACCGGCTTACATCCTTGTCCCAGCAGTTGATGTGACGTGCACGTGCTTCCAGGCACAGGCTGTTCAGTGTGCGCTGGCTTATTACCTTATATATAGGTGTGTCAGCGTCTTTTTTGCAACATTCCGTTTGTTCCGTCAGCACGTTGAAGCGAAAATGGTAGCGGCTCAGCAAATATTGTTCCAATTTTTGCTGTACTTGCTCCGTTTCCGGTTTCTTCTGCATTGATAATGAGGTAGATGAACTCTTCACTGTCGGACTTATCACTACATTCGAGGAAGCAAGCTTCTTCATTACTTTGTTCAATAACTTTTTATTCATTATTTGTTGTTTTAGGTTTCCGTTGGAACAAAGATACTGTGTAAAATAGCGTTTTGCAAGTGTTTTTCGTGGGGTTTTAGAGAAAAGTGACTAAGCGTAAACATCCTGAATAACAAGCTGTTTCGTCCGGTTGATTACACGATATCTTCCTTTTGATTCAGTTGTTTCACTTAAGTGATGAAGTTTGAGCACTCTAGTGATGAAAGTTCATCACTAAGGTGATATAATATCATCACTTAAGTGAAACAATTTACTTGAAGGGAAGATACAACGACTTCGACCGGATGATACACCTTATTCGTCCGGTTGTTGTCATTTGATGAAATGTGAGTATTTTGCCGGACAGTCATCACCTTGGGATGCGTTTTTGGAGATGGAACGGGGCTGAAGGAATATGTAAGCGTCTCCGCGCTTTTATATTGTCTCTCTTTTTTTGTTCTTATATCTTGGGTATAAAAACGAATCATTATGGATTTGGCAGAAAATAGATTTAGAAAAACCTGGGAACGTTTCCTTGAAGTATTAAAAGTAGACTGTCATGAAGAATAGATGAAGGATATCTATAGCGATCCTTCATTGCAACTTATTTATATTCAGCAAGTAATGCGCTGATGAAGGATTTGAAGGAAATAATTCCTTCATTGTATCTTGACGTGTGGTTGAGATGGGTGCTAAAACTATCTGTCGGATAAATAGATCAATGTACTAGAATTGACAATTTCCTGATCACTATTTGCGCAAATAACTATCGCTTGTTGTCTGTATGCTTTTCGCACGTTTTACTTTTACTTTCTTGCCAAAGTCAAACTTATATATAAGGTTTAAGCACGCTCCTTGATAAGGGGTTTTATTATTTTCTTCTATTCTGCTTAGATTGTTATTGGTAATTGTGGTCAGATTTCTTCTTTTATTCAAAATAGCGTAAACTGATAATTTTATGCAGAACTTTTGATCCAGGAAATATTTGTAAAGGCCGGCATTCATATTGTATACACTGTGATATATTGTTTCGCTTCTACGTGTTCTTCTTTCTGCCATCCTTCTCCACTCTGATATGCGTAATACATTTGGTTGTTGGTATGGTTATTATAATAGTCGCCACCCCATTTCAACCTGGAATGTTTGTTGAGCAAGAAGATATAATTTATTTCTGCTTTCCATAAATCAGAAACAGTTCCGGTGTTGCTACATTTATTATCCTCTTCGTTTTTCTCCGGATACTGATAAAGATAATGGTGATTCAGTTCTTTCGTTTCGTCACTTTTCAAATAATCAAGAACTGTTTGCAAAGTATTCTTTCCGTTTTTTGATTTCCAATTATAGTTCAAACTAGCCTGATATATTTTGTCATCCCCTTTCCCTTTACTATGGTAGGAAGAGGTATATTCCTTTTCTGTTTCTTGTGTTTCGGAAAAAGAAGAAGATTTTAGTGTGCTTCCAGCCTGTTTTACCATACAGTTAAGTCCGATGCTTTGCAGGGTAGTTATATCATATAACATGCTGAATGTTTCATTGATTCTTCTTATATTTTTACGGTCTATATTTTGATTTACAATATGGGTGTTCAGGTGGCTGTTATGGGTTATATTTTCCGTGATATAAGGATCTCCTGCATTAGAAAGGACCAGATTGTTGTAAAAGTTCCATTTTCCAAGCCGAAGGCTTAATGGAAAACCAAAGCGTTCCCAATGACTATTTCTTTTTCTCATCTCTCCTAGCAAAGAGGGTGAACCATTGCCTCCGCTATCTGCATTTGGTGGAAATATAGGGTATGATACTCATTTCTATACTCATCAGCATGGAAAGGGCTCTCTTTATGTTAATCTTAATACGTATGGACATTATAAAAGATTGTCATGGAATCTTTATGGGAATTATCGGCCTTTCAGCTATGGTGTGAATAACAAACGGAAACATTATGGGTCTGAATCGGAACTGACGGTAACTTGGCGTGTGAACAAACATTTGGGAATTACTGGAAATATGAGGTATTTGTTGGGCACTTTGGGGTATGATTCCACTACGCACGAAGGAACTTATTACAATTTCTCATCCGGCAGGATGAAGGACCGAAGTTTCTGCTTTTCATTAGGATTCAATTATTATATGCAAGGAAAGAATTTCAAATATAGGAATAAGAAGAGTTTGCAGAGTACGGAGCAGGGGATAAAGTTGTGAAATAATTTTTGTTTGATATGTTGCAGGCACGGGATGCGTATGATATTAGAATCGCGGGAACGTTTACGAAGAGCGCATGAGGAATGCGCGAAACTTGAGAGTGTCATCTGATGTCATAGTACAGGCTACAGGGCTTCCTGAAGAAGAAATAAAAGCCCTTTAATTGGATTGCAAAGGGTTTGGCCGGAAAGAATAGTTTCTATTCGTATTCGTGTTTCCGTTTCGGATTCATCGGAAACCAGCCTTTCAGCACGCGTTCGCGTTGCTCGAATATCTCCTTGATAGTCCAGAAAGAAGAGAAGGAGAAGACACCCAATAAAGAGGAAATCAGGATGTCACTGATAAGCACAGTCCCTATAATGCCTGCTATGCCCAGTACCAAAAATATCCACCAGCACCGTGTACCCCAATAATATTCGGCCTTGACCACGATGGGGTGGAAAAGACCGATTATTAAAAAGGTACAAATGCCGATGGCAATACCGCCTAAATGGTATTCATTCAGCCATTCCATTCTTTCTTAGCTTTGAATGGGTATTTCTTTTTTGATGCTCTGCTCCAGAGAGATCAGGGTCTCGGTAGCCGTAACGCCGGGAATTTCCTGAATCTTTGAGTTCAGCAAGTCCATCAAATGCTCGTTATCGCGTGAATAAAGTTTGGTCAGCATGGTATAGGGACCTGTAGTGAAGTGGCATTCCACAATTTCGGGAATCTTCTTCAGTTCTGCCACTACGTTTTTGTACATGGAACCTTTTTCCAGCTTGATTCCTACGTATGTACAGGTTCTATACCCTAAACTCTTAGGGTTCACATGATATCCTGAACCGATAATAACTCCCAAATCAATTAATCTTTGCACACGCTGATGAATGGCTGCGCGTGAAACTCCACATTCTGCTGCGACATCTTTAAACGGGATGCGGGCATTTTGGGATATAATTTCTAGAATTTGTCTGTCGAGACTATCAATTTTCTCCATAATATACCGATTTTAATGTTATCAATCTGTAAGCAAATATAGGAATACTTTTTAATTTATCTACTATTTTGCAAGAAAAAACAGGATTTCTTTGAAAAAAAGTGCAATAAGAGGAGCTAATCACCTATTTTCTTCTCTATTTCGCCGATTTTCCCTCTTCTTTCAAATGAGAAGGTATCGCTATGTGTATCTAAATAGTTCAACAGGAATAGCGATTTTCTTAACAAATATTTTTGTTCTTCGGACTCTTTCAACAAAGCATCCTGATAGAGCAGTTCGGATAACATGTCGATGCGCGTGAGCAATTCCTCGCCACCATAGTTCTGTCCCATCTCGTTCAGTATATATTCCGCATCCTGATCATAATAGAAGGTGGAAGGATGATTGAAGTAGGCACGATAAATGCTTTGAAGTTGCAATTGCAGCTCGGGACCGTCCTTTTTATCTCTTTCTTCTACCAACTTTTCCAATGCTTCGAAAAATTGTTGAAGCAACCGCATAATGTAATCTCTTTGCAGCATGTTAATTGTCCTCTTCGTTTTTATGGGTTAGTGTTACTAATACTTTATCTATCCGGGCTCCGTCCATGTCGACTATTTCCAGTGTGAAGTCATTCCATTCCATGGATTCACCGGTCTTGGGAATGTGGCCTAGTTGTTGCAGGATGAGGCCGCTCAACGTGTTGTAATTATAATCGGGGTATAAATCCTCCATTTCGAAATGACTCAGAAAGTCATAGAAAGAACATTGGCCGTCTATCAACCAGCTTCCGTCCTTGCGGGGAACGATATCGGGGTCTTCCGAGTCACTGGGCAAGGTGCCTACCAGGGCTTCCAGAATGTCCTTCATGGTGATGATGCCTTGCAGACTGCCGAATTCATCACAGATTAATCCGTATTTGATGTTGTGCTGGCGTATTTGTTCCAATACTTTATATACATCCATGTTTTCGTGGAAGTATTGTGCCGGACGGATCACATCACGCAGATTGAATTCGCAACTGTTCAGCTTCCCGAAGAGGTCTTTCAGGTAAACTACTCCGATGATGTTGTCCAGGGTGTTTCCTTGAGTTACAGGGTAAACTTGGTACAGGTGTTGGCATACGATGTCATACAGCTGCTTGTTGTTCATGTCTATGTCAATGGATACGATGTCGCTGCGATAGGTCATGATGGTGTTGATACTGCGGTCGCCAAGAGAGAAGACGCGGTCCACAATATCCTGTTCCACTTCCTGCACTTCACCGTTCTCGGTTCCTTCGTCTATCATGGATTTGATTTCCTCTTCAGTCACTTTTTCTTCCGCTGTGTTGATATGCAGCAGGTTGAAGATAAGTGAAGTGCTTTTGGCAAGTATCCATACAAAAGGAGAGGCGATGACGGACAGCCAGTACATGGGACGTGCCAATAGCTTGGCAGCACGGGTGGAGGCACTCATGCCAATGCGTTTGGGCACCAGCTCGCCAAAGATAATAGTGAGGTAAGTGACCAGGATGACAATCAGGGTTTGAGCCAATAAATAGGCATATGTGGCGGGTACGCCGGCGTCAGTCAGTATGTTCCCAAAATCGGTGGCCAGCACGTCGCCGGAGTAAATACCGGTCAATATACCAATCAGGGTGATTCCGATTTGGATGGTGGATAAAAACTTGTCCGGGTCATTGGCAAGCTTTAAAGCGATACGCGCTGTAGAGCTTCCATGACGGATATCATTGGACAAACTACTTTTACGCGCTGAGATCAGGGCGATTTCGGACATGGCGAATACCCCGTTTAATAAGATAAGTGCGATAATAATGGCAATTTCCATGTAAGAATTTACGTTTTGTTTTGCTAACAAATGTACTAAGAATTGTGTTTTCTCTTTCTTCTTTTAGATTTAATTAATGAATTATCTGTCATTTGCGCTATCTTTGCGGTGTCTATACTTAGAAAGGAGTAATTATGCATCCGTTGGAACTATTCAAATATTGTCCGAAGTGTGGTTCGCCGCACTTTGAAGTGAACAATGAGAAATCAAAGCGTTGCGCTGATTGTGGCTTTGTGTATTATTTCAATTCCAGTGCCGCTACTGTAGCTTTTATCTTGAATGATAAGAATGAGTTGTTGGTGTGCCGCAGAGGAAAAGAACCGGCGAAGGGAACATTGGACCTGTCCGGCGGGTTTATTGATATGCATGAAACCGGCGAGGAAGGTGTGGCACGCGAGGTGTTGGAAGAAACCGGCTTGCAGGTGGAGGAGGCTGTTTATCAGTTCTCATTGCCCAACACTTATCTTTATTCAGGATTTCTGGTACATACATTGGATCTGTTCTTTCTTTGTAAAGTGAAAGATACCAGCCGGATAAAGGCGATGGATGATGTGGCGGAGTCTTTCTGGCTTCCGTTGGATGAAGTGAATCCCGAAGAATTCGGGCTGGATTCTGTGCGTGAAGGAGTCCGGCGTTTTTTGAAAGAACATAAACTTTAATGATAAGATATGAAAAGAAAAACCTTATTGATGGCCGCATTGATGGGAGGCTGTTCCTTGCAGGGAATGGCGCAGCAGATCACTCCCAAGGATGTGGCAGGTGACAAGGAATATAACCGGGTATGCCGGGAATATGAGTTGAAAGGCGGGGACAGCATGGAGCTGTTACAGGCTTATCTGGACAAATATCCTGATTCCCGCCATAAAAACAGGGTGCTGTCACTGATTGCCTCTGCTTATTTTATGGAGGGAAAATACAAGGAGGCCATTGCCCTGTTCCGGTCGTGTGATCTGGAGGCTTTGCCTGATAAGGAAAGAGATGATTGTGCCATGCGTCTGGCCACCTCTTATCTGAAAGAAGACAACCTGCGTGAAGCGGCTGTATGGTTTACCTTGCTGAAAGAGGTAAGCCCATTGTATCAGGATGACGCTGTTTATAATCTGGCTTATATTGATTATGTGGAGAAACGCTATGACAAGGCGCTGAAAAGTTTCCAGTCTTTGCAGAATGATGCCGTATATGCAGCATTGGTTCCTTATTATATAGGAGAGATTTATTTGGTGAAAGGAAATTATCAGCAGGCCCGTACTGTGGCAAAAGCGTATCTGGAGCAATATCCGGCTAAAAAGGATGTTCCTCAGATGGAACGGATTTGGGGAGAGGCTTGTTTCGGATTGAATGATTACCAAGCGGCGATACCTCCTTTGGAAAGATACCGTGAAAGTGTTTCCCACCCGCAGCGTAAACCTTTGTATGAACTCGGTATGAGTTATTATTATACTGGTGTTTATTCCAAGGCTGCCGCTACTTTGGGGGAAATGGCTTCGGTACATGATGCCTTGTCACAGAATGCTTATCTACACATGGGGCTGGCTTATTTGAACTTGAAGGAGAGGAACAGGGCACGCATGGCATTCGAGCAGGCTGCCAATTTCAGTTTTGATCCGAAAGTAAAGGAACAGGCTCTTTATAATTATGCTTTGTGTATTCATGAAACCTCTTATTCTCCATTTGCCGAATCGGTAACCGTGTTTGAGCGTTTTCTGAATGAGTTCCCGAATTCACCTTATACGGAGCGTGTCAATGATTATTTGATAGAGGTGTATATGAATACCCGCAGTTATGAAGCTGCTTTAAAATCTATAGCAAAGATTGAGCATCCGGGCACACGCATTATGGAGGCCAAGCAGAAGATTTTGTTCCGGCTGGGCACACAGGCATTTGCGAATGCCCGTTTCCAGGAGGCTCTGGAGCTCTTCAACCAATCGCTTGCTGTGGGGCAATACAATCAGGCGACAAAGGCGGACGCTTATTTCTGGAGGGGGGAATCCAATTATCGTCTGGACCGTTTTCCGCAGGCGGGTAACGATTACCGCTTGTATCTGGAATTTGCCACCAGTAAGAACGGACAGGAATATGGTTTGGCGCTCTATAACTTGGGATATACTTATTTCAAACAGAAAAATTATGGAAATGCGGGCACTTGGTTTACCCGTTTTGTGGACAGGGGAAGTATCAATGAACGCACCATGCAGGCAGATGCCTATAACCGCATAGGTGACTGCAACTTCTATGACCGCCGTTTTGAACAGGCTCGTCAGGATTATGCCCGTGCGGTGGAGATTGATCCGTCACTGGGGGATTACTCTTTGTATCAGGAGGCGTTTGTGCGTGGTTTGCAACGTGATTACAATGGAAAAGTGCAGACGTTGAACCGCTTGATTTCGGATTATCCGGAATCACAATACATGGATGATGCCCTTTACGAGCAGGGACGTGCTTTTGTGCAGATGGAGGATAATGCCAATGCCATTGCCCGTTTCAATATTCTGGTGAAGAAATTTCCGGAGAGCAATGTCGCACGGCGGGCGGCTAACGAGATCGGTTTGCTATACTATCAGGATGACAAGTATCCTGAAGCCATCCAGGCTTATAAGCAGGTCATAGCCGGTTATCCGGGCAGTGAGGAGGCGCGTTTGGCGCAGCGTGACTTGAAATCGATCTATATTGATTTGAATAAGGTGGATGAGTATGCCAATTTTGCTTCAACTATCCCCGGCGGTGCCAACTTTGATGTGAATGAGCGTGACTCATTGACCTATGTGGCTGCCGAAAGGGTATATATGCGGGGTGAGGTCGCCGAGGCCCGCAACAGCTTTACCCGTTATTTACAGACTTTCCCCGAAGGTGCTTTCAGTCTGAATGCCAACTATTATATCGGTTTGATAGACTATAATCAGAAAGCCTATGAAAGTGCAGCCCGGCATTTGGATAAAGTATTGGAATATCCCAACAACAAATATTCTGAAGATGCCATGTTGATGGGGGCCGAAATGGCTTATACGGCGAAGGATTATGAAAAAGCCTTGCATATTTACAAGCAATTGAAAGATAAAGCCGCTTCTATGGAGCGTCGCCGGCTTGCAAAAACCGGAATGTTACGCAGTGCGCATATGCTGGGAAATGAGGAAGAGATTATCTTTGCCGCAACAGATTTGCTGGCCGATACTAAACTGGCGCCGGAATTGTCTAACGAGGCACATTATTACCGTGCAAAAGCTTATTTGGATGCCGGCAAGACGGATGGAGCTATGGAAGATTTGAAGGTCTTGGCGAAAGACACCCGTAATGTATATGGAGCGGAGGCCAAATATAAAGTCGCCCAGATTTACTTTGACGGCGGACAAACGGATAAGGCGGAGCAGGAGGTGCTGAATTACATTGAGGTAAGTACACCGCATACCTATTGGCTGGCACGCAGCTTTGTGTTATTGGCTGATGTGTATATGAAGTTGGGGCGTAACTTGGATGCTAAACAATATTTGCTTTCATTGAAGCAGAACTATCAGGCCGATGATGATATTGCCGGAATGATTGAAAGCAGACTGGAGAAATTGAAAACAGAGAATTAAAAATTAAAAAATAAGTGCTGAATATGATAAGTAAGAAATTGTCAATTGTCCATTGTCAATTGTCCATTATATTGGCTTTTTTGCCTCTGTCTGTTGCATATGCGCAGCAAGATAGTACGTTGAACCGCACTGTGGTGGTAGAGAATGAGTATAATCCCAATATCATGGATGCCTCAAAGATTAATGTCCTGCCTAGGGTGGAGGAGCCGGCTGTAATGAAGAAAGGCATAGAATATGCTACAGCCTTGCGCCCTGTTTCGGCCTGGACGTATGAAAGTATGTCTCCTGTAACCCGTGAATGGGCTATGAACCGCGCGAAACGTGGATATGTCCGTGCCGGATATGGAAATTATGGGAATGTGGATTTTAAGGCTGGGTATCTGTGGAATATCACCGGAAAGGACCGTCTGAAAGTCGGGGTATCTCTGGATGGCATGAACGGAAAGCTGAAGCATTGGAATGCTGAGGATTGGAAATCACGTTTTTATTCTACTGAGTTCCGTTTGGACTATTCTCATGATTTCAGTAAGGTAACTTTGAATTTAGGTGGCGGCCTGCAATCACAAGTGTTTAACTATATGCCTGATTCCGAAATGCATACGGCTTCTGCCAGAGCTACTGATAAACAGCATCATACTTTAGGCGATTTTCACATAGGTGTTTCTTCCAGAGATGAATCGCTTCCTTTGCAATTCACTTTGCAGACCGGATTGAAGTATTTTGGTATCAAATATCCGCTGGATTATTCAGGCAATGCATCTACAGGTAAGGAGAAGATTGTCCACACTGAAGGAGATGTATGGGGCAAGCTGGATAATGAGCAACGGGTAGGTATCCGTTTCGAGATGGATAACCTGTTTTATTCTTCGGACAGTTTAATGGGCAACTATACTTCACTGGGTTTGAATCCTTATTATATGTTGGAAAGTGATGACTGGCGGGTCCGTGTCGGTGCTCATGTGGATTGGCAGTCGGGAGAGGACAGTGGTATTGATGTGTCTCCTGACGTGAAAGCCGAATACTTGTTCTCGGAGAGTTATGTGCTTTATTTACATGCGCTGGGAGGGCGTGAACTGAATGATTATCGCCGGTTGAATGCTTTTTCACCTTATTGGTCTTTAAACGCCCGGATGCCTTCTACCTATGTGCCACTGAATGCTACATTGGGTTTTAAAGCATCTCCGGTAAATGGTTTGTGGTTTAATGTCTTTGGTGGATATCGGATCAGTAAAGATGAGTTGTTTTGCAATCTGGTGGATGCGGACGGGTATTATTTTACTCATTTCTTGCAGGATAAAGCGAAAACCGCGTATGGAGGTGCTGAATTGAAATACGGTTATAAGGACTGGTTTGACGCTTCATTGAAAGGTACATTTTATAGCTGGAAGACAGACAATGAAAATGAAGAGCTGTATTTAGTGACCAAGCCCAAGTTTGAATTGAATTTCTATGCTGAGGCTAAGGTTTTTGAAGGATTGAAGGTTAATTTGGGCTATGAATATGTACAGCGGAAAGAATATGTGATAGAAGAAGGGAATAGCAGCAGGGATTTTGGTTTGGGCAATATCAGCAATTTGAGTGTGGGAGCCAGTTATACTTTCCTGAAAGATCTGTCTGTTTTTGGGCGTGTGAGTAATCTGTTGAATAAACAATATTATTATGAGTACGGCTATCCTGCTGAAAAACTGAATGTTCTAGCCGGGCTTTCTTTGGCTTTTTAGTTAAATAGGCACTCGGAAAGGATTTTTTTAAGAAAAAAAAGCAGAAACATACCTTATTATATAGGTGTGCTTCTGCTTTTTTTCTACTTTTGCCCCAAAATAAAATGGAATACATAGTATTATGCAAAAAAATCTAGTAATAGTTGAGTCACCCGCCAAGGCTAAAACCATTGAGAAATTCTTGGGCAATGATTATAAAGTCCTTTCCAGTTACGGGCATATCCGGGATTTGAAAAAGAAGGAGTTTAGTATCGATGTAGAGAATGGGTTTGAGCCGACTTACGAGATACCGGCAGATAAAAAGAAATTGGTAGCCGAATTGAAAGCGGAGGCAAAGAAAGCTGATATGGTATGGCTTGCATCCGATGAGGACCGTGAAGGAGAAGCTATTTCATGGCACTTGTTTGAAGTCTTGGGGCTGGACCCTGAGAAGACCAAGCGCATTGTATTCCACGAGATAACCAAAACAGCGATACTAAAGGCCATCGAAAATCCGCGTGACATTGATGTGAATCTGGTAAATGCCCAGCAGGCACGCCGTATTCTGGATAGAATTGTAGGTTTTGAACTCTCACCGGTATTGTGGAAGAAGGTAAAGCCTGCTCTTTCTGCCGGACGTGTGCAATCTGTTGCCGTTCGTTTGATTGTGGAACGTGAACGTGAGGTGCATGCTTTTGTCAGTGAGCCGTCTTATCGCGTTACAGCAGTGTTTGAAGTACCTGATGTCGATGGAAATGAAGTTGAAGTGAAAGCGGAATTGTCCAACCGTTTCAAAACCAAGGAAGAAGCACAGGCTTTCCTTGAAACTTGTAAGGATGCGCAGTTCTCTATTGAAGATATAACAACCCGCCCTGTGAAGAAATCGCCGGCGGCACCGTTTACTACTTCTACGTTGCAGCAGGAAGCTGCCCGTAAGTTGGGATTTACAGTAGCGCAGACCATGATGGTGGCACAGCGTCTGTATGAAAACGGACAAATTACCTATATGCGTACGGATTCGGTGAACCTTTCGGATCTGGCTTTGAATACCAGCAAGCAGACTATCTTGTCCCTGATGGGAGAAAGATACGTCAAAGTCCGTAAGTTTGCCACCAAGACTAAAGGAGCACAGGAAGCGCATGAGGCTATCCGTCCTACCTATATGGAGAATGAAACGGTGAACGGAACCGGTCAGGAGCAGAAATTGTATGAACTGATCTGGAAACGTACCATCGCTTCACAGATGGCAGATGCGGAGCTGGAGAAAACAACGGCTACTATTGTAATCAGCAACAGTAGCGAGAAATTTATCGCTACCGGCGAGGTGATTACTTTTGACGGTTTCCTGCGTGTATACAAGGAATCATACGATGATGACAATGAGCAGGAAGACGAGGGCCGTCTGTTGCCGCCTCTGAGCAAAGGGGAAAAACTGATAAGAAAAGAAATCCTGGCGACTCAGCGCTTTACCCAATGTCCGCCCCGTTATACGGAAGCCAGCCTGGTACGCAAACTGGAAGAGTTGGGCATCGGTCGTCCATCTACATATGCACCTACCATTTCTACTGTGCAGCAACGCGGTTATGTAGAAAAAGGAAACAGTGAAGGTGTGAAACGCCCGTATGATATCTTGAAACTGAAAGGCGGCAAGATTACGGAAACTACCAAGACAGAGATGACGGGAAATGAAAAGGCCAAGTTGTTGCCTACTGATACCGGTATCGTGGTAAACGATTTCCTGATGGAATACTTTCCTGAAATCATGGACTTTAACTTTACAGCGAATGTGGAGAAAGAGTTCGATGAAGTGGCGGAAGGAGAAAAGGAATGGACTGGCATGATGGACAGTTTCTATAAAGGCTTCCATCCGTTGGTAGATAAGACCATTCACTCTAAGACTGAGCATAAGGTGGGTGAAAGGGTATTGGGAACAGATCCTGTAAGCGGTAAGCCGGTATCGGTTAAGATCGGTCGTTTCGGTCCGGTTATTCAGATTGGTACTGCCGATGATGAGGAAAAACCGCGTTTTGCGCAGTTGACAAAGGGATTGTCGATGGAAACCATTACGTTGGAAGAAGCATTGGATGCGTTCAAGCTTCCCCGTACGTTGGGGGATTATGACGGCCATACGGTAACGGTAGGAGTAGGGCGTTTCGGACCATACGTGCGCTATGACAAACTGTTTGTTTCTATTCCTAAAGGAACGGATCCGATGGAGATTTCTTTGGATGAGGCGGTAGAGTTGATCAAGAATAAGATAGAAGCGCAGGAGAAGAAGTTTATTAAAGTATTCGATGCTGACCCTGATATGCAGGTCTTGAACGGACGTTACGGCCCATACATCAGTTATCAGAAAAAGAATTATAAGATTCCTGAGAATGTAGAACCGGCAGATTTAAGTCTGGAGGCTTGTTTTAAGGTGATTGAATTGCAGAAAAGCAAGGCGGAAACGCGTAAAACGAAAGCGGCTTCAAGAAACAGGGGAACCGTGAATATGGAAGAGGAGTCCGAAAAGCCCGAAGAATCCGCAAAAAGTAAGGCGGCTTCCAAGGTAAAGGGCACTGCAAAAGCAAAAAAATGACACGTATATTTTTAATAGGATATATGGGCGCGGGCAAAACGACTCTAGGTAAGGCGTTTGCCCGTGAAATGAGTCTGAATTTCATTGATTTGGACTGGTTTATCGAGGAACGTTTCCATAAAACCGTTCAACAGCTGTTCTTGGAACGCGGAGAAGACGGATTCCGGGAACTGGAACGGAAAATGTTGCACGAAGTGGCCGAGTTTGAAGATGTGGTTGTTTCGACCGGTGGAGGAACACCTTGTTTTTTTGATAACATGGAGTATATGAATGATTGCGGTGATACGGTGTTTCTGGATGTGGAACCTGCCGTATTGTTCCGCCGTCTGAGAGTGGCCAAGCAGCAACGTCCATTGTTAGCAAATAAAAGTGATGAGGAACTGATGGATTTTATCTGTGAGGCGTTACAGAAAAGACATCCGTTTTATTCAAAGGCGAAACATCTGTTTAAGGCTGATGAGCTGGAGGATAAAAGACAAATTCAAGCCTCTGTTGACAGCTTGAGAAAGAAATTGAATAAATAATTATATATAGTAAAATACACACTCTTTGTACAGAAGAAGAAATGAGAAAATGGCGTATTGAAGATTCGGAAGAACTCTACAACATAACAGGGTGGGGAACTTCGTACTTTGGTATCAATGACAAAGGTCATGTAGTGGTAACTCCTCGTAAGGACGGCGTTGAGGTCGATTTGAAAGAGTTGGTCGATGAGTTGCAATTGCGGGATGTGGCAGCTCCTATGCTGGTCCGTTTTCCGGATATTCTGGATAATCGTATTGAAAAAATCGCGAACTGCTTTAAGCAGGCATCTGATGAGTATGGGTATAAGGCCCAGAATTTTATCATTTATCCTATCAAGGTAAATCAGATGCGTCCTGTAGTGGAAGAAATCATCAGTCATGGAAAGAAATTCAATTTGGGACTGGAAGCCGGTTCCAAACCTGAACTTCATGCGGTGATAGCTGTGAATACAGATTCGGATTCATTGATTATCTGTAACGGATATAAGGACGAAAGTTATATCGAGCTGGCTCTGCTGGCACAGAAGATGGGGAAACGCATTTTCTTGGTAGTGGAGAAAATGAATGAATTACGCCTGATAGCCAAAATGGCAAAGCAGCTGAATGTGCGTCCTAACATAGGTATCCGCATTAAGCTGGCTTCTTCGGGAAGTGGTAAATGGGAAGATAGCGGAGGAGATGCCAGTAAGTTTGGCTTGACATCCAGTGAATTGCTGGAAGCGCTTGATTTTCTGGAAAAGAAAGACATGAAGGACTGTCTGAAACTGATTCATTTTCATATAGGCAGCCAGGTGACTAAAATACGCCGTATCAAGACAGCTCTGCGTGAGGCATCGCAATTCTATGTGCAGTTGCATGTGATGGGATTTAATGTGGAATTTGTGGATATCGGTGGCGGTTTGGGTGTGGATTACGACGGAACTCGTTCTGCCAATAGTGAAAGCAGTGTGAACTACTCTATTCAGGAGTATGTGAATGACTCTATCTCTACGCTGGTGGATGCCAGTGACAAGAATGGAATTCCTCATCCGAATATTATTACCGAAAGCGGACGTTCACTGACCGCCCATCACTCCGTGCTGATTTTCGAGGTGCTGGAAACGGCGACTCTGCCCGAAATGGATGAGGATTTCGAAGTGGGTGAAAATGATCATGAACTGGTACATGAACTTTATGAGATATGGGATAATCTGAATCAGAGCCGTATGGTGGAGGCTTGGCACGATGCACAGCAGATACGTGAGGAAGCACTTGATTTATTCAGCCACGGTATTGTGGATTTGAAGACCCGTGCCCAGATAGAGCGTCTGTACTGGTCGGTGACCCGTGAGATCAATCAGATTGCTTCGGGGCTGAAACATGCGCCCGATGAGTTCCGCAAACTGGACAAACTGCTGGCTGATAAATATTTTTGTAATTTCTCGTTGTTCCAGTCGTTGCCGGACTCGTGGGCGATAGATCAGATATTCCCTATCATGCCTATCCAGCGTCTGGATGAGAAGCCCGACAGAAATGCTACCTTGCAGGATATCACTTGTGATTCGGATGGAAAGATTGCCAATTTTATCTCTACCCGTTATGTATCGCATGACCTGCCGGTACATTCGTTGAAGGGAAAAGACGCTTATTATATAGGTGTATTTTTGGTTGGTGCTTATCAGGAGATTCTGGGTGATATGCACAATTTGTTTGGAGATACCAATGCGGTGCATGTTACGGTGGATGACAAAGGGTATTCTATTGATCAGGTAATTGATGGTGAAACGGTGGCCGAGGTTTTGGATTATGTACAATATAACCCGAAGAAATTGGTGCGTACACTGGAAACCTGGGTGACCAAATCAGTGAAGGAAGGAAGAATTTCTGTAGAGGAAGGAAAAGAATTCCTCTCTAATTATCGTTCCGGGTTGTACGGATATACTTATTTGGAATAATAGCATGAAAGAGAAACTGACTATCATAAAAGTAGGTGGAAAAATTGTAGAGGAAGAGTCTACACTTAATCAGTTGTTGGCTGATTTCTCTGCTATAGAAGGTTATAAGTTGTTGGTACACGGTGGCGGGCGCTCTGCTACCAGACTGGCGGCACAACTAGGGATTGAAAGCAAGATGGTGAATGGCCGCCGCATTACGGATGCAGAAACGCTGAAAGTGGTAACCATGGTATATGGCGGACTGGTGAACAAGAATATTGTAGCCGGCCTTCAGGCAAAAGGTGTGAATGCCATTGGACTGACCGGAGCCGATATGAATGTGATCCGTTCGGTAAAGCGTCCGGTAAAAGACGTGGACTATGGCTTTGTTGGTGATGTGGAGAAAGTAAATGCCGGTTTCCTGGCGACATTG
Organism: Phocaeicola sp. GP0067; assembly: GCF_031119655.1. Lineage (NCBI taxonomy): Bacteria > Pseudomonadati > Bacteroidota > Bacteroidia > Bacteroidales > Bacteroidaceae > Phocaeicola > Phocaeicola sp. GP0067. The sequence continues at coordinate 80,092 of NZ_JAVHZY010000011.1, read as the reverse complement.
ATCCGTCAGGGCATTGTGCCTGTTATGGCTCCATTGACCCATGACGGTAAAGGAAGCATGCTGAATACCAATGCTGATACCATTGCCGGAGAAACCGCCAAAGCATTAGCGTCCTTGTTTGATGTGACATTGGTTTATTGCTTTGAGAAAAAGGGCGTATTGCGTGACGAAAATGATGATGACAGTGTAATTCCTGTCATTACTCCTGAAGAGTTTAAAGAATTTGTAGCGCAAGGCATTATTCAAGGAGGGATGATTCCCAAGCTGGAAAATTCTTTTTCTGCCATTGATGCAGGAGTCAGTCAGGTGGTAATAACCTTAGCATCAGCCATTAATGAAGGAAGTGGAACCGTAATCAAAAAATAATTCAAAAAAAACAGGCGGGTGAGTGTAACTTTAGTGTAACTCACCCGTCATTATTACAGAGCAATGCGAGAGATCAGTTTCCGAAACGATATTCTGCCCCTGAAAGACAAGCTCTACAGGTTGGCGCTTCGTATTACGCTGAATAGTGCTGAAGCGGAGGATGTGGTGCAGGATACGATGATCAGGGTATGGAACAAGCGGGATGAATGGCCGCAGTTTGAATCCATCGAGGCATATTGCCTGACCATTGCTCGTAACTTGGCAATTGACCGCAGCCAGAAGATGGAAGCGCAGAATTTGCAACTGACCTCTGAAGTGCGGGAGATGCCTGATACATTGACGCCTTATGACCGGTTGGCGCAGAACGAACAAATACAGTTGGTTCACCGTCTGGTCAATGAGCTTCCCGAAAGACAGCGTACAACTATGCAGTTGAGGGATGTGGAAGGAAAGAGTTATAAAGAGATTGCAGATATTCTGCAGATTACGGAAGAACAGGTGAAAGTAACCCTTTTCCGTGCCCGGCAGAAGATAAAACAAAGATACACTGAAATAGAGGATTATGGATTATAAATATATTGAACAGCTTTTGGAACGTTATTGGAATTGCGAAACTTCATTGGAAGAAGAGCAAATACTACGTTCATTCTTTCGTCAGAAGGAAGTGCCTGCTCATTTACTCCGTTACAAGCAGTTGTTTGCTTATCAGGATGTGGAGAAGGAGAAAGGTTTGGGCGATGATTTTGATACCAGAATCCTGACCCGGATAGAAAGACCGGTGGTAAAAGCGCAACGTCTGACTATGCGTACGCGCTTTATGCCTCTGTTTAAAGCGGCTGCAATGATTGCCGTGTTGTTTCTTATGGGTACAGTGATGCAACACGCTATGGAAGGCGGTGATAGTGATACGGTATCGGTACACGATGAGTATCAGGATTCTACTACCGATCCCCAAGTGGCATACGAACCTGTATTGCCTACAGATACGGTGACAAAGATTACCGCTGATGATACCGGTACAGGGACAGGGAAAACAAATTAGAACATTTTCATTTGCTTTTATATAAATATGATAGTTAGTGCTTATTAAAACAACTTTTTAATTCGAGGCTGTGAAGTTTCAATTCTCTCAAATTTTAAATTAACTAACTAAATAATTTTAAAAAGGATTACCGCGTGAGCAGTAATCCTTTTTTGCTTGGTAGATAATTTAATGTAAAGAGAGAGTTATGAAATGAGTTATTTGCTCTTAACGCTTCCGATTCCGGATTTTTTTAGTCCGGTAACCCGAGGGTCACCGTAGTAGTTTACACTTCCTACTCCCTGGGCACTGATATTTATCGTCCCGGATGCATAACAAGAAACACTTCCCACACCGTTTTGTTCAACTACCACATCAGAAACAGTCATGTCTTTTGCTTTCAGGCTGCCTACTCCTTCCAAATAATATGTCGCATGACCGGCCTGCCCCTTTAAATTGATACTTCCTACTCCTTCTTGGGATACTTTGATGGAACGTGCCATTAATGCATTTGCTTCAATACTCCCCACACCTTCGGCACTGATAGAAAGATCTGTTACTTTCACGCTGTCTTTCAGATAAATACTTCCTACACCTCTTTGCTTGATATTGCATAAAACCGGACTGGTAATTGAGATATTGATTTTTGAACTTTTGAAGTTTTTGAATTTGTCTTTATCCATACTGATACTCAGTGTACTGTCTTTGACCATGACAATGAGTTGGGGGATGTAATTATCCGGACCGTCGGCTTCTACTTTGGTCGCATTCCCTTGAGTAAAGACAATGTTGGCAGGTGCTTTGTTCTCTATCTTATTGAAAGGAGTTACGCTATATTTTTTGGTCATTTTACTCTTGCTGGGTTTCGGGCCTGATGATATGTGGAAACAGCCTGTCATCATTGTGATTGTCAGAAAAAGACTGAAAAAATAAATAGTTTTTGTTCTCATGGTAATATATATATTTAATTGGTTTCTGTTAATTAGACGGTGAAGATTCCTGGAAAGTTGCAAATCTCTGCCTTTTTTTATTGGAAAGCTGTATCTTTGTATCCGTATGGCAACTAAAAGAGTACTTCCGGATAAAGATTTTGACCGTATTATAGTGCGTACACACAAGCTGGCGCGTAATGTTACTATGCGGGTAAAGCCCGACGGACTGCATGTTACTGTTCCTCCTTATAGTTTAAGCAGCAAAGTGCTGGAGGTGGTGGAGCAATACAGGCAACGTCTGTTGGAGGACTGGAGGAAAGTGAGCAAGAAACCGATTGATCTAAATTTTCGTATTCACACTCCCTGTTTCCGTTTATGGCTGGAGCAAGGTAACTTTACTTGCTTTTCCGTACGTTTTACCGAGGAGGGAGTCAAGATTATCTGTCCGCGGAATGTGGATTTTTCTTTACCTGAAGTACAAAGGCTGGTACGTAATGCCATCATCCGTGCCATGAAGAAAAATGCACAAGAGTATCTGCCACCTCTTTTATCTGCCTTGTCCGAACAGTATCATTTGCCATTTAAACGTGTGAAGATTACCGGCAGCAAGGGAAGATGGGGAAGTTGTTCGGGGACAGGCAGTATCAATCTTTCCTGTTATTTGATGTTGTTGCCTCCCCATTTGATGGACTATGTACTGTTACACGAATTGTCTCATACCAAGGAAATGAATCACGGTCCTTGTTTTTGGGAATTGCTGGATAGTATGACAGGAGGGAGAGCTCGTGCCTTGCGTGCGGAGTTACGCAGATTTAATACTGATTTTTAGAACCATTAAATAGAATTACAATGAAAAACAGATTTTTAAGCATGCTTATTGGGGCTGTCTTGTTCGTTCTTTCAGCAGCGGCCGAAAATTATCCTTATCGGAGTGATGTGCTTTGGGTAACTGTACCCGATCATGCCGACTGGTTGTACAAGACAGGCGAGAAAGCGAAGATTGAGGTTCAGTTCTATAAATATGGTATTCCGCAAGATGGTGTGGAGGTTTTATATGAGCTGGGAGGCGACATGATGCCTTCGGATACCAAGGGAACTGTAAAACTGAAGAATGGAAAAGCGGTTATTTCTATGGGGACAATGAAAGAGCCCGGTTTTCGTGATTGTCGTCTGACGGCTAAACTAGGAGGTAAAACTTATTCCCACCATATCAAAGTCGGCTTCTCTCCTGAGAAGCTTCAACCCTATACCCAGTTGCCTTCTGATTTTAATGAATTCTGGAATAAGACTAAGGCGGAAGCAGCCCAGTTCCCTCTGACTTATACTAAAGAGTACGTAGAGAAATATTCTACGGACAAAATAGACTGTTACTTGATCAGACTTCAGCTGAATAAGCAGAACCAGTGTATTTATGGTTATCTGTTCTATCCTAAGGCGGAAGGAAAGTATCCGGTAGTACTGTGTCCTCCAGGGGCCGGTATCAAGACGATCAAAGGGCCTATGAGGCATAAATATTATGCGGAAGAAGGCTGTATCCGCTTTGAGATAGAAATCCACGGCTTGAATCCGGAGCTGGATGAGGACACTTTCGGCGAAATAAGCCGCGCTTTCAGTAGTCGGGAAAACGGTTATTTGGTAAACGGCTTGGATAGCCGTGAAAATTATTATATGAAACGGGTTTATCTGGCTTGTGTCCGCAGCATTGATTTGCTGACTTCATTACCTGAATGGGATGGTAAAAATGTTATTGTGCAAGGGGGGAGCCAAGGGGGAGCTTTGGCTTTGATTACGGCAGGACTTGACAAGCGTGTTACGGCATGTGTGGCAAACCATCCCGCTTTAAGTGATATGGCAGGTTACAAAGCCGGCCGTGCCGGGGGATATCCTCATCTTTTTAAGAATACGGTAGATATGGATACACCTGCCAAGATGAAGACCCTTGCATATTATGATGTGGTGAATTTTGCCAAACAGATTACTGTTCCTGTTTATATGACATGGGGATTCAATGACAATACTTGTCCTCCTACTACCAGTTACATTGTCTATAATGTACTGAACTGTCCGAAAGAGGCGTTGATTACTCCAGTCAACGAGCACTGGACTTCTGAAGACACAGAATACGGGCATTTGCTTTGGATAAAGAAACACTTGAAATAAATCGATGGAAATAGATGTTTTTAAGATTATAATTGCTATATTTGTTTAGCATAGTGTAGCAACTATCTGTATTTTGATGTTGAACCCTTAAATCGCAAACAGATATGACCGACCTCACCATTCTAATCGCTGTTATTGCATTGGCATTGTGGCCGCTTGCATTTTTAGTTCTTCGCATCCGTCATGAGCGTAAAAAACGTAGAGACCGTTTGGACCGTATGACAAAGGAAGACTTGGAGGATATCGGTACGGAAGAGCTGGTTATAGCTGTGCTCAAAAAGATAGGCTGTCAGCCGGAAACCAATGAGGAAGGACATATTGTCTTTAAATATCAAGGTGATGATTTTTATATTGCGGTAGAGGATGAGGCCCGGTTCATCATGATATGGAATCCGTGGTGGGCGTCTATCAGTATGGATAATCCGGCTTTACCTTACTTAAAAGAGATTGTCAATCTGGTCAATGTGGATTCGTTGGTGACCACTGTCTTTACGGCGGATGAGGATGAGAAAAACGTGGGGCTTCATTCCAAATGTCATACGGTCTTTACTCCCAAAGAAGGCCAATTGGACGAATATCTGAAAGCTATGCTCGATCATTTCTTTGTTACTCACGATGCTATCAAGCAAAATTTGCAGCAACTGGGTAGTGCCGCTTCGGAAAGTGCTAATAAGGAACGGACAAAGGTGAAAGGATTTGCTGCTTATAAAGAGAACAGTACGCCACTGTCTTCTGTCGAAGAAGAGAAAAAATAAGGAATGTTTTCATTCGTTCCGGCTTTTATGAAAGTTGCTTTGATGTATGGTTCAAAGCAACTTTATTTGTGTTTATACTTATGCTAAATCCTTTTTCTCTTAAGGATTTTTTTTCTTATCTTTAAGTCCTTGCTTCTTGAAATCCTGAAGTTCAACAAGAAGGAAGATAAGGTGGAGGGCATGTTTGACAAATGCCTGTTCGTTCTGCGTAATCTATCTTCCCTTCTTGAGCGTCTGTGTGCGTTGCGGAGCCGTGTATTCGATCGTTTTTTCGAGGCTGCCGAGATTGCGAAATTCACCTCTAGGGAGTTTGGTGAACATTGGGAAAATTTGAAGAGCTTCCGTGATTGGTATAGCGTAATGTCTACCCCATTGAAGAAAGGACGTGAGGAGGACCTTAAAGAGGGACTCGAAACAGGTCTTTAGGAAGGATTTGAAACAGGTCGTAAGGAAGAATGCTAAAAATGAAACAGGTCGGTATTGCATTTGATGTAAATTGCCCAGGTTACCGGTTTATCGGCTCAGGAAATAATGTTTCTTTAAGTTCTTTTCTGGAGAAATTGACTTCGTAAAGTGATTAAGTTGGCTTGATGCTTGAAACTTGTTGACCGATTTCCGTTCAAAGAGTTTGTCCAAATTATTTCGGTGAATCTTTTTTAAGGAGAGAATCTCTTTTTTGTGATAGTAATCAATTGATTAACAATTGATTGTTCCCTTCTTTTATATATGCTTATTTGTATATCTCTTACCAAGAGATATACATTTTCTGTGCAAAAATAAGCAAAGTTTTGAGAACTAATACATTTTTGGCAAAAAAAATAGGAATTTATATAAAAAATAAGCTTCCAAGTCCATTTTTATACTCCTTTATCCTATTTGAAATAGGATATAATATGTTGATATATTGTTCATTAGTTACTTTCTATAGATCTCTTGGTAAGAGATCTATAGAAAATGTCGTTTTTAAGTTCCTTTATTATATGATAAAGTATGTCTTTGAAGCGATGAGAATGAATGAAATTAACATAGAGCAGATGGAATATCTATTTCTAAGACGTAAACGAAGTAGCGCCGTTTCCGAGCGGCAGAAGAACTTGCTTTTCAAGGCCGCCCAGCGGCATTGGGAGGAGGAGTTTGTCGGCAAGGAAGCGAATATTCGTAAAGTGGACTGTCGTATATATAAAGCTATATTGTACCAGCTTGAGATACGTCAGATATTCCTTGACACTTCGCTTTCGCTGAAAAAACTGAGCGATTTGCTTGAAACAAACCAGACCTACCTGAGTAATGTAGTAAACAAATACTTTGGCTGTAACTTGAAGGAGCTTGTGAACGGCTATCGTGTGGAATATGCCAAGGAGCTTCTTAGTTTCGGTCGTTGTGCATTGAATGACTTGCCTCGTAGTTGCGGTTTCGCTTCTAAAAGCGCTTTCTATTCAGCTTTCAGTAAGGTTGCGGGTGTGTCACCTTTGTCTTATCAGTCACGGGAAAGGAGGAAACGGGAACTACAGGTAATAAACGAACTAAGATATTAATAATGAGATTAATATGTATAATCAATTTTAGTTTTTTAAATTTATAAATTTAAAGTTTTTCTATTATGAACAAAAAGTTTTTAAGTGCAATCCTGTTCGGAGCCTTGATGGTTTCGTCAACGGGAACATTTGTGTCTTGTAAAGACTATGATGATGACATTGACAACATCAATAAAGAGTTGTCGACTCTTAAAGGAGATCTGAGTGCTTTACAGGCAAAAGTAAATGAAGGCAAATGGATTACAAGTTTGGCTCCAACTACTGGTGGTTTTACCGTAACTTTTTCGGATAACACTTCTTATACCATTACGAATGGTAAAGATGGTGCTGCTGGTGCTGATGCTGTGAAATGGGAGATTGGTACTGACGGTTTCTGGTATAAGAATGATGTAAAGACCGAGTATCAGGCTGTTGGTCAAGCTGGCGAAGCTGGTGTTGCTGGTGTATCTCCTTATATCGGTGAAAACGGTAACTGGTTTGCTTATAACACCGAAACAAAAGAAGTGGAAGATACAGGCATCTCTGCTGCCGGAACCAGTACCTACGTGGTGAAGAATGGTGATAACTATGAATTGCATGTGTATAACCAGACTACCGGGGAATATGAGTCAATCGTTCTTCCTGCTACTGCCGCTGCAGCTGCTTTGAACGTGGTGTTTATGCCGACATATAGTGATATGCAGACTAAAGTAGTTGCTATCAATATTTCTGTTGGTGACGATCTTAACGATAAGAACCATTTGTGGGATAATAATGTTTCATTGACTAACGATATTGTTTTCAACTATCGTGTTTCTCCTGCAAGTATTGATTTGGCAAAAGCAAATATTGGTTTCTTGGTAAATGAAGTACAGTCAAGAGCTGCAGGTTCTATCTTAGATGTTGCTGACAAATCGTTTGCTGATGGTGTTTTGACTGTAAAAGCTAAAGCTGGTGAAGCATTCTCTTTGAAGAATAAGAAATATGCCGTGGCTTTACAGGTTCAGAATGATGCACAGAGCGCAATTTCTACTTACCATTTGCTTACATCTAATACAATTAATCGCGAAGACTTGACAGTATTCGAAGCTCGTAAGGATGATAATGGAGAGATTGGGTATTTCCAGTTCCCTTCTCTTGATATAAACCTCTTATATACAGGTGAATTGAATGTTGCTGATACTTTAACTGTTGGACGAACTGTTGGTGATTATTATATGACTACTTCGTCATATAGTGACTTGAGAAAATATGGTTTTGCTCCTTACTACGAAGTAGCTAAGAAAGCTGGTGAAGACAAAGGCAATTATTTCACTGTAGAAAATGGCGTTATTAAGACTAATGGACAAATTTCTTCTGTAGGTCATGAATGTACTTTCATCGTATCTGTATATGATAAGAAAGACGGATATAAATTGGCTGAAAAAGAATTAACTGTATCGTCAGTTGAGAAGATTGCTACTACTAAGACTTATACCAAATCTGAAACTCATGAATTAACTCTTGAATCAAAAGATTATAGATTCAAGTTTGATATGAATGATGTATATAATACATTGGGCATGTCTTCTCAAACATTCTGGAGTGCAGGATATACTCGTGAATATTATATTTGGGATGCAGAAAGAAGTGAATATGTACAAACAAGCAGTAGTAATGGTGTTATTTCTGCTGGCACAGCATATGAAAACAATGAAAGCTTCTTGTATGTAAACGTTAAGAATATCTTGACTAAGGATCAGCTTGGCAAGTACAAAGTAGTATTTAAAATTGGTAATACAGGTGCAGAAGTTGTTTATGAGGTTAAGGTAGTATATCCTGAAGTAACTTTGGTTAAAGACAATGATTACTGGAAAGACGGTTATATGATTAATGCCGGTAAACTTGTAGGTTCTAATTATATCATGTCTGGTGACTTACGTCGCGGATATAAGAATAAAGACCTTGATTTGGTATTTGAAACAGTAGCTGGTGAAACTCGTACAGATTTTGATTTGACTAACAATATCCTGACCTATACAGGATCTTGCAATGATAAAGAAGGTAACCGTATCAACATTTCTAAGATCGATCCGGTTGATGTAATGGTATTTGTTCTGATTAATGGCCAGAAGATTGACAATGGTACTAAGATCCAGGTTAAGTTTGCTGACCCGTTGAAGAATATCACTTTGAAGAAAGATGCCAAGTTTGAAACTACAGACAAGAAGAATCCTGCCGATAAATTGCAGTTGAATTCTGCAATCAACTTGGTAAGCATTGCTGGTGAAAAAGTAATTGAAAACGGTACGATGGATGCTACTATTGCCGGTTACTATAATGCTCAGGCAGCTAAGTTCGAAGTATCGGAAGAGGATGCTGCTAAGGGAGCTAGTGTAAATGCTACAACGGGTGAATTTACATGGCAGAATGATGGTGTAGCTTTGACAGCCAACAAGACTATCAATGTGAAAGTTACGGTTACATACACTTGGGGTGTTGCGGTTGGTACAATTCCTGTAACTGTAAAATCTAACCTCTAATCTGAATTTAGATGATTAAAAAATAATCATACTATAAAGTAAAAGTCCGCTTCTCCTTCGTGAGAAGCAACTTCTACCCAAAGTAGAAATTATAAATTCTTTCAAGCGGGGAAAGCATACGTATCCGGCAACGGGCGTTTCTTTCCCCGCTTTTTTTAAAGGAAATGACTCTGAAGAATAGTTTGTTTCTTTCCCGCTTAGAGTCTGTTCATTGAATTTGTAATCAATAAATTGTATATACCATGAATAAAATAGAAGAGATAAAGAAAAAAATCAGGGATTTGAAGTTAAAGCAGAAGATGACAACTGGGCGTTTGGAATGGAACGATATACAGAGAGAAATAGACATTTTGAATAATGAGTTAAAGCAACTAGAAACAGACAAACCACAATATGGAAAATAGATTATACTTGTACAACTTAGGTATAAAGACATTTGGCGGCTTTGCAACACTGGGTGGGGTTATACAGGCTTTGCAACTATTTACGCAGCCTGATCTTGATATTAAATCAATTTTGCTTTCGTTTCCTGCGTGGGTAGTATATGTATTTGTATGCCTGACTATTATTTTTGCTATGTTGAGGGAACGGTACAAATCGATGAGTCAAAGGGTGGAAGTATTGAATGTTAAATTGAACGAGCAAGATGCAATGATTCGTTCATTGCAGGAAATGATGAAAATTGTGCCATTCAAAGGACGCTTTTTCTTGACCACAGAGTATTTATACAATGAATTGGGGGAATATATACAGAATAACATTGATATTGATTCAATAGAGATAAAGAATACAATAGAAAAAAGAGGTATGGGAAACAAGAGAGATTCCTTTGTCCGATTAAATATAAGAGGTGTTGTTTCGCATAAAATCAGTACATTCCAACTGCTGGTGGCAGGTGATACCATTGTTAACTTTGAAGATATAAACATACAAGCGTTCGAGCGTGTTGGTGGGAAGCAGAAAAAATTATGTGCAAGAATTGCTGATAACGGACAGGATTCTTTGTTGAAGCAGGTTGTTGTTTCTTATGGCAAAGTAAAAAGTCCCGGTAGTATTGTTGATTTGATGATTGAATGGTGCTGGCCTAATATGTTGAATATTACAGATTGCGACTATACTACATTGCCTAATTTTTTGGCAGGTACGGTGAAACATCTGAAAATGTCTTTGGAATGTAAAGAAGATATAGGTTTTAAATCGGCAAGTATATATAAATATAAAGTCGGTATGGATAAGGCCCAGTTGATTTTGGACGTTGATATGTCCGAAATCACAGATACGATATCTTATGAAGAAGATAATCCGTTAATGAATTCTACTTATATATTGTATTACGAAGTTGCCAGATGATTGGAAATCTGAAAAAATATATAGATAAGGCATCTTTTATGGAACATATAGATGCCAAGCTGCGGCAGAATGAACCTATGATTATAGATTCATTCGTCAGTAATAAATGTAATCTGAAATGTAGACATTGTTATTTTGGAGATGCCCGGCCCATATCAGAGCCGGTTTCTTTGGCAAGATGGAGAAGTTTTCTTGATGAAGCTATTGGAATGGGTATGAAACATTTTCATTTTTCGGGTAAAGAATCTTTTTTGGATAATAGAATCTTTGATATCCTGAATCTTTTAGCAGAGTATAAAGAAGATAGGAAAATATTTTATGGAGTTGTTTCAAATGGAATGAGTATGGATATTCAGGGGTATGACGAAGTTCTTGCAACCAACATCTCATACCTTGAAATTAGTCTTGAGGGCTCTGGAAAATACAATGATTTGATAAGGGGTGAGAATGGATACAATACGGTTTATGAGTTGATTGAAAATGTGGAGCATCGAGATAAAATAAACATTACTTCTACTATTTTTGATGATAATGGAGCTGATTTATTATCCATGTTGCTTGCATATTGGAAATTAGGAGTTGATAAATTTAATTTTGCTCCTATCATGTATTATTCACCATTTGAAATGAAACCATTAAAAAGTTTGTCGTGTGAATCCTTGCTTGGTTTTGTTTCACTCTGTCTTGATTTTATGAATAATGATAACAGTCCGGATGCTATTGATATAAGGATTTGTATGACGAAAGCAATGGCGTATGAACTGTTTCTGAAAGAAAATATATTAACCGGAAAAATAGAGGAATATATATACAGAGGCAATAAAATGAAATATCAGAGGGGGAATAAGGTGTTGGAGTTTAGTTATCCTTTACTCAGCATTCCATTCCTTAATGAATTGGTCGTTACTCATGATGGTTACATTATATCCTGTGCAGATGATATTCATTATAAGTATCTTGATAAGATCGCTTTACCGAACGTGAATATAGTAAAAAACAGTTTTGCAGAAATATTGCAAGCGAGAAACGAATTTATTTTGTGTTATTTAGACAAAGAATTATCTTAATATACTAAATGTTTATAATTATGAAGACACAAGAAATTGTAGATGTTCGGGTGGGTGAAAGCACTCAGCCGGATCACGGTTATGAATTGAGTGATAGGTGTATAATAACGAAAAGTTCAAATGCTGTCGCTAGCGGAGCAGGAAGCAAAGGCTTGTTTAGTGTGAATGTTGATTAGTAAGCATGGCTTTGTAGAGAGGTTTGTTTGTTCTTTTTAACTTCTGAACGTGAAGCTAAAATGTTTGACCTCTTTTGCATGTGGCAACAATAAATTGACATAAAGCAAGTAATCATTCCTTTTCTTATAAAAGTGTGCTAAAAACACTTATATCTGAAAACATAACAATTATTTTTGTACGTTTTTTAATTAATGGATTGTTTTTATTCAGGTATGAAGAAGAGTTTGACGGCTTTGGCGTTCGGCACATTGGGATTGGGCATTGCCGAGTTTGTAATGATGGGCATTTTGCCCGATGTAGCGAAGGACTTGCATATAAGTATTCCGCAAGCAGGACATTTTATTTCGGCTTATGCACTAGGTGTGTGCGTAGGAGCACCGGGGATGGTTTTGGTGGCTCGTACCCGTCCGCTGAAACATATTCTGTTAGGTTTGATGGTTATTTATATTTGTGGTAATTTGTGTGCTGCCGCTTCAGTGAATTATTGGATGATGTTGATGATGCGTTTTATTTCCGGATTGCCTCATGGCGCCTTCTTTGGGGTTGGTTCCATTGTGGCGGAAAGAGTGGCTGATAAAGGAAAAAGTTCGCAGGCAGTGGCATTGATGGTGTCGGGTATGACGATTGCCAATCTTTTTGGTGTACCTTTGGGTACGTTCATGAGTAATATAATGTCTTGGCGTATTCCTTTTCTCTTTAATGGAGTATGGGGACTGATTACTTTGTTCTATATTTGGAAATGGGTTCCTTCACTGCCTGCTTTGCCAGATACAGGTTTGAAAGGGCAGTTCCGTTTTTTGAAGAATCTGGCTCCATGGTTGTTGATAATTACGACCATGTTCGGAAACGGAGGCATTTTTTGTTGGTATAGCTATGTCACTCCTTTGATGACGCACGTGGCAGGTTTCAGTGAAAACAGTATGACTTTCATTATGGTGTTGGCAGGTCTTAGCATGACTGTAGGAAACTTGATGGGTGGAAAGTTTTCTGATCAGTATGGGGCTGCCCGTGTGGTAAAATATACACAGGTTATTATGGCTTCCGGTTTGTTCGCCATTTTCTTTGCGGCTTCTGTTTCTTGGTTGGCAGTAATATTGATGTGTATATGTACGGCAGGATTATTTGCTGTTTCGGCTCCACAACAATTATTGTTACTCCGGAATTCACGCGGAGGAGAAATGATGGGAGCGGCCTGTGTGCAAGTCGCTTTTAATTTGGGCAATGCCATTGGTGCTTATGCCGGTGGGCTACCCATAGATGCCGGATTGGGTTATCGGTATCCGGCTTTGGTAGGAGTTTTTATCGTATTGATCGGCTTTGTCGCTGTTTCCCTTTATTCCAAAAGGGAATCGGCTTCTCTTTCTAAGATATAAATCACATCTCCACTCTTTTTAACCTCTACCCGGCTACCCTCCGGATTCAGGTTGAAAGGTGTGGTCTTGTCTGTTTTGTTATCTACGACCATCAGTACATTATCTTCGGCAAAGCGTTTTATCTCCACTTTCAGGTTGGCGTCGGGCATGGTTTGGTCCAGTAGCAGACTGTCATTTAGATATACCGCTATACTGTCTCCGGCAAAACTATTAGTCAGTTCTATGTTGTAGACTCCTTCATAAGTCTGTACTTTGTCAGCCTTGCGTTGGAAACGGAAGGACATATACAAAAAAATGATAATAACGGCAAAGACTCCAAAAGCCAGCATACCGTTACCTATCATGAACTGCTTGTTCGTATTTAAACTGTTTTTATCCATAGTGTTATAAGTTTCTGCAAAACTACAATTTTTTAATAGAATATTTTGTAGCACTGGTAGATAATTTGTATCTTTGCACCGAAATGGATGAATGGTGGGGCTTGATTAAGCCCTTTTTTTGTTCTTAATAGTGAATAAATGATAGATAAAAATGTAGTAACCCGGATTGTTGACGAGTGGCTGGAAGGTAAAGATTACTTTTTGGTAGATGTCACGGTGAGCCCGGATGACAAAATTGTGGTAGAAATTGACCATGCCGAGGGAGTATGGATTGACGATTGTGTAGAACTTAGCCGCTATATTGAGTCTAAACTGGACCGTGAAGAAGAGGATTATGAACTGGAAGTGGGTTCGGCCGGTATAGGACAACCTTTCAAGGTATTGCAACAGTACTTGATACACATTGGTAAGGAGGTGGAAATCCTGACTAAAGAGGGAAAGAAGCTGGAAGGTGTATTGAAGGATGCAAATGAAGAGAACTTTACCGTAACCATTGAAAAGAAAGTGAAACCGGAAGGAGCCAAACGCCCCAAACTGGTAGAGGAGGATATTACTTTTGCATATGATGAGATAAAATACACTAAATACTTAATTAGTTTTAAATAATTATGGCCAAAAAAGAAGAAACAATCAGCTTGATTGATACATTTTCGGAATTTAAGGAATTAAAGAATATTGATAGAACAACTATGGTGAGTGTACTCGAAGAGTCTTTCCGTAGTGTGATCGCGAAAATGTTTGGCACTGATGAAAATTACGACGTTATTGTGAACCCTGACAAGGGAGATTTTGAAATATGGCGTAACCGTGAAGTTGTAGCAGATGAGGATTTGACGAATCCCAATATGCAGATCTCATTGACCGAGGCACAGAAAATTGATGCGTCTTATGAGGTGGGTGAGGAAGTGACCGATGAAGTAATCTTTGCCAAGTTTGGCCGCCGTGCCATTCTGAACTTGCGTCAGACACTGGCATCGAAGATTTTAGAACTGGAGAAAGATAGCTTGTATAATAAATATATTGATAGGGTGGGTACTGTAATCAGTGCGGAAGTCTATCAGATATGGAAGAAAGAAATGTTGTTGCTGGATGATGAAGGCAACGAACTGCTTTTGCCCAAGACTGAACAGATTCCGAGTGACTTCTACCGTAAAGGCGAAACTGCCCGTGCCGTAGTGGCCCGTGTAGATAATAAAAATAATAATCCGAAGATTATTCTGAGCCGTACTTCACCTGTGTTCTTGCAACGCCTGTTTGAAATGGAAGTACCCGAAATCAATGACGGGTTGATCACTATCAAGAAGATTGCGCGCATTCCCGGAGAACGTGCTAAGATAGCAGTTGAGTCGTATGACGACCGTATAGACCCGGTAGGTGCCTGCGTAGGTGTAAAAGGATCACGTATCCACGGTATTGTGCGCGAGTTGCGTAATGAAAATATCGACGTGATCAACTATACTTCTAACATTCAGTTGTTCATTCAGCGTGCGTTGAGTCCGGCTAAGATTTCTTCTATTGT
Source organism: Phocaeicola sp. GP0067 (assembly GCF_031119655.1). Lineage (NCBI taxonomy): Bacteria > Pseudomonadati > Bacteroidota > Bacteroidia > Bacteroidales > Bacteroidaceae > Phocaeicola > Phocaeicola sp. GP0067. Next base: position 64,956 of record NZ_JAVHZY010000011.1, on the reverse strand, counting down.
GTTGCACGAAGAGGAGAAAAAAGCAGAAGTATATCTGAAACCGGAAGAAGTGTCTTTGGCAATCGGTAAGGGGGGAATGAATATCAAACTCGCCAGTATGCTTACCGAATATACGATTGATGTGTACCGCGAATTGGATGAGAGCGCGATGGATGAGGATATCTACCTTGATGAATTCAAGGATGAAATTGATGAGTGGGTTATCACAGCCATCAAGAATATTGGATTGGATACAGCCAAGGCTGTATTGAATGCTCCGCGCGAGATGTTGATAGAAAAAGCGGACCTGGAAGAAAACACGGTTGATGACGTGTTGAGAGTTTTAAGAGCTGAATTTGAAGAGTAACTCTTCAGTCCCGGCTCGTAGTTAATAATTAAAAAACGAGTATGACGATTAGACTGAACAAAGTAACAAGAGATTTAAATGTAGGAATAACGACGGTAGTTGAATTCTTGCAGAAGAAGGGCTATACCATTGAGGCTAGTCCTAATGCGAAAATTACCGAAGAACAATATGCTGTACTTGTGAAAGAGTTCAGCACAGATAAAAATTTAAAAATAGAGTCTGAAAAATTTAGTCAGGAAAGACAGAACAAGGACCGCAACAAAGCTTCTATCTCTATCGAAGGTTTTGAATCTAAGAAAGAGAAAGAAGAGGTGGTGAAAACTGTTATTCCTGAAGAGGCACGCCCCAAACTGAAGCAAGTGGGTAAAATAGATCTGGACAATTTGAACAAGAAAACTGCGCCAAAGGTTGTAGAACCAGTTGCGAAAGTTATTGAACAAACTCCGAAAGCAGAACCCGTGGTGGAAAAGGTGGTTGAGAGGAAGGAAACTCCCCAACCCGAGAAGGAAACGCCGAAGCCTGTGGTGGTAGAGGAAAAGAAACCGGAACCTGCTCCTCAACCTGCTCCTGCTCCAGTTCTGGAAGAGAAGAAAGAGCCTAAAATTGAAAAGACGGAAGAAAAGACACCCCAGGTGAAAGAGATGGAAAAAGAAACACCCGAAGCAGCACCCGTTCAGGAAAAAGAAGAAGACGATGTATTTAAAATTCGTCCTACTGAATTTAAATCGAAAATTAATGTAGTAGGTCAGATTGATCTGGCTGCATTGAATCAGTCTACCCGTCCGAAAAAGAAATCGAAGGAAGAAAAACGGAAAGAGAGAGAAGAGAAAGATAAGCAGCGTCAGGAACAGCGTAAACTGATGAAGGATGCTATTATCAAAGAAATCCGTAAGGGAGACGATAAGATTTCTAAAAACTCGGTTAACGATGATGCCGCAAAGAAGAAAAAACGCAATAGAATAAATAAGGAACGTGTGGATATAAATGCTGCCGGTACAACAAATGCTGGAGGAGCATCTAATAATAACCAACGTAACGATAACGCTAACAGACCGAATAGGAACAATAACTCCAAACCTAATGGCAATAACAATCAGGGTGGAGGCAAATTTAATAAAGACCGTTTCAAGAAACCTGTTGTAAAAGCGGAAGTTAGTGATGAAGATGTGGCAAAGCAGGTTAAGGAAACATTGGCACGTCTGACTAACAAGACTAAGAACAAGGCTGCCAAGTATCGTAAGGAGAAACGTGAAAATGTTCAGAACCGCCTGATGGAACAGGAGGAGATGGAACAGGAAGATAGCAAAATATTGAAACTGACCGAGTTCGTTACTGCGAACGAATTGGCAAGTATGATGGATATTCCTGTTACTCAGGTTATCGCTACTTGTATGAGTATCGGTATCATGGTCTCTATCAATCAGCGTCTGGATGCCGAGACAATCAACCTGGTAGCGGAAGAATTCGGATACAAGACAGAATATGTAAGTGCTGAGGTAGCACAGGCTATTACAGAAGAGGAAGATAACGAAGAAGATTTGCAGCCGCGTGCTCCGATTGTGACAGTAATGGGACATGTTGATCATGGTAAGACTTCATTACTGGACTATATTCGTAAAGCAAATGTAATTGCCGGTGAGGCAGGTGGTATCACCCAGCATATCGGTGCTTACAATGTGAAATTGGAAGACGGACGTCATATTACATTCTTGGATACTCCGGGTCACGAGGCATTTACCGCCATGCGTGCCCGTGGTGCGAAAGTGACGGATATTGCTATTATTATTGTAGCTGCCGATGATAATGTGATGCCGCAGACCAAAGAGGCGATTAATCATGCTATGGCTGCCGGTGTGCCTATCGTATTTGCTATTAATAAGGTGGATAAGCCGCACGCCAATCCGGATAAGATTAAGGAAGAACTGGCTGCCATGAACTTCCTGGTGGAAGAGTGGGGTGGTAAGTATCAGTCGCAAGATATTTCGGCAAAGAAAGGTACAGGTGTACACGATTTGTTGGAAAAAGTATTGCTGGAAGCTGAAATGTTGGATTTGAAGGCTAATCCCGACCGCAAGGCAACCGGTTCTATCATTGAATCGTCGTTGGACAAGGGACGCGGTTATGTGGCTACTATGTTGGTGGCAAACGGTACGCTGAAAATGGGGGATATAGTTTTGGCTGGTACTAGTTATGGTAAGGTGAAAGCCATGTTTAATGAACGTAACCAGCGCATCAAGGAGGCCGGTCCTTCCGAACCGGTATTGATTTTGGGACTGAACGGTGCTCCTGCGGCAGGTGATACTTTCCATGTGATTGATACGGAACAAGAGGCTCGTGACATTGCCAACAAGCGTGAACAGTTGCAGCGTGAGCAGGGCTTGCGTACTCAGAAACTGCTGACATTGGATGAAGTGGGCCGTCGTTTGGCTTTGGGTGATTTCCATGAGCTGAATGTGATTGTTAAAGGTGACGTGGACGGTTCTGTCGAAGCGTTGAGCGACTCATTGATAAAACTGTCTACAGAACAGGTACAGGTTAATGTGATCCACAAAGGTGTCGGTCAGATTTCCGAGTCGGATGTGACTTTGGCTGCTGCATCAGATGCTATTATTGTAGGTTTCCAGGTTCGTCCTTCAAGTTCTGCCGGCAAACTGGCTGAGCAGGAGGGTGTGGATATCCGCAAATATTCTGTTATCTATGATGCGATTGAAGAAGTGAAGGCTGCTATGGAAGGTATGCTGGCACCTACTTTGAAGGAACAGATTACTGCAACCATCGAAGTGCGTGAAGTCTTCAATATTACCAAGGTCGGTTTGGTTGCCGGTGCTATGGTGAAGACAGGTAAGGTGAAACGTTCTGATAAGGCACGCTTGATTCGTGATGGTATTGTAGTCTTTACCGGTGCTATCAATGCTTTGAAGCGTTTCAAGGATGATGTGAAAGAAGTAGGTACTAACTTTGAATGTGGTATCAGTCTGACAAACTGTAACGATATCAAGGTCGGTGATATTATTGAAGCTTACGAAGAAGTAGAGGTTAAACAGACTTTGTAATACACTGAAGTCTGAGAATATAGATGGTAATGTCATCCTGAGCATAGCGAAGGATCTGGCACCTCGCCCAGCGCGTGGGCTGGCAGATTCTTCGCTTTGTTCAGAATGGCATTACTGCTTTTTGTAATAACGATAAAGATGGCGACAATAGATATTATTATATTGGCTATGATTGGTGTGGGTGTCATTATGGGATTAATAAAAGGATTTGTGAAGCAGATGGCGTCTATTGTAGGGTTGATAGCCGGATTGCTGATGGCTCGTGCCTTGTTTGGCATTGTTGCCGAAAGGTTGGCGCCGGTTCTAGGTACTTCGACGACTGTAGCACAGGTCTTGGCTTTTATATTGATCTGGATAGCTGTACCTTTAGGTTTTGCGTTCGTCGCCTCTTTGTTGACAAAAGCATTGGATGCTGTGCACCTGGGATGGCTGAACCGTTGGTTAGGCAGCGGATTGGGAGCATTGAAGTATATGATACTGATAGGGTTAGCTATTCATGTGATAGAATATATAGATCCGAACAATGAGATGATCAGTGCAACAAAAAAGAAGGAATCAGTGTTATATTATTCTATGAGGGACTTGTCCGGTATCTTTTTTCCGGTATTTAAGAATGTAACAGAACAATTAATAGAAATATAAGATAGATATGCAAGAAGAACCCAATAAATATGTGAAAGAACTGACGCAGGAGAAGTACAAATATGGCTTCACCACAGAAGTTCACACAGATATTATAGAAAGGGGATTGAATGAGGATGTTATCCGCTTGATTTCTGCAAAGAAGAACGAGCCGGAGTGGTTGCTGGAGTTTCGCCTGAAAGCATACCGCTACTGGTTGACCATGGAGATGCCTGCATGGGCACACCTCACTATCCCTGAAATAGATTATCAGGCTATATCCTATTATGCGGACCCTACAAAGAAAAAAGAAGGACCGAAAAGTATGGATGAGGTAGATCCTGAGTTGATTAAAACTTTCAATAAATTAGGTATTCCTTTGGAGGAGCAAATGGCGTTGAGCGGTATGGCAGTAGATGCTGTCATGGACTCTGTATCCGTCAAGACTACATTTAAAGAAACCTTGTTGGAAAAAGGGATTATTTTTTGTTCGTTCAGTGAAGCGGTGCGTGAGCATCCCGATTTGGTGAAGAAATATCTGGGTTCGGTGGTCGGGCCGCGGGATAATTTCTTTGCAGCCTTGAACTCGGCAGTATTCAGTGACGGATCGTTTGTATATATTCCGAAAGGAGTGCGTTGTCCTATGGAACTCTCCACTTATTTCCGTATCAATGCAGCCAATACCGGTCAGTTTGAGCGTACACTGATTGTTGCGGATGATGATAGTTATGTTTCTTATCTGGAAGGATGTACGGCCCCTATGCGGGATGAGAACCAATTACATGCGGCCATAGTGGAGATTGTGGTGCACGACCGTGCGGAAGTGAAATATTCTACCGTACAGAACTGGTATCCGGGAGATGCCGAAGGCAAAGGAGGAGTATATAACTTTGTGACAAAACGCGGTCATTGCAAAGGAGTGGATAGCAAATTAAGCTGGACACAGGTGGAAACCGGATCGGCCATTACTTGGAAATATCCCAGTTGTATCCTGAGTGGAGATAATTCTACTGCTGAATTCTATTCGGTGGCAGTAACGAATAACTATCAGCAGGCTGATACGGGGACTAAAATGATTCATTTAGGCAGAAATACCCGTAGTACCATTGTTAGTAAAGGAATCAGTGCCGGAAAGAGCCAGAACTCTTATCGTGGTCTGGTACGTGTGGCTCAGAAAGCAGACAATGCCCGTAATTACAGTCAGTGTGACTCTTTGTTGCTGGGGAGCCAGTGTGGTGCTCATACATTCCCATATATGGATATTCATAACGAGACAGCTGTGGTGGAACATGAGGCGACAACCAGCAAGATCAGCGAAGACCAGTTGTTTTATTGCAATCAGCGCGGTATTCCTACGGAAGACGCTATTGGGTTGATTGTCAATGGATATGCAAAAGAAGTACTGAATAAACTTCCAATGGAGTTTGCGGTGGAGGCACAGAAACTGCTGGCTATTTCTCTAGAGGGAAGTGTAGGATAAATGAAGAACTAAGAATTTAATAGAATTATGTTAGAGATAAAAGACTTACATGCCAGTGTCAATGGCAAAGAAATATTGAAAGGTATTAATCTAAGCATAAAGAAAGGTGAAGTTCATGCTATTATGGGACCCAACGGTTCCGGAAAGAGTACCCTTTCGTCTGTGTTGGTAGGCAATCCGGCTTTTGAGGTAACGAAAGGTTCGGTGACTTTTGAAGGAAAAGATTTGTTGGCTTTGAGTCCTGAGGATCGCAGTCATGAAGGTCTGTTTTTGTCTTTCCAATATCCGGTGGAGATTCCCGGAGTCAGTATGGTGAACTTTATGCGTGCGGCGGTAAACGAGCAGCGTAAATATAAAGGCCTCCCTGCATTGACAGCCAGTGAGTTCTTGAAGCTGATGCGCGAGAAGCGGGCTGTGGTGGAATTGGATAATAAATTGGCAAACCGTTCGGTAAACGAGGGATTCAGCGGTGGTGAGAAGAAGCGCAATGAGATCTTCCAGATGGCTATGCTGGAACCTAAGTTGAGCATTTTGGATGAAACGGATTCCGGTCTTGATATTGATGCGTTGCGTATTGTAGCCGAGGGTGTGAACAAACTGAAGACTCCCGAAACAAGTTGTATCGTCATTACGCACTATCAACGGTTGCTGGATTATATCAAACCCGATATTGTACATGTATTGTATAAAGGACGTATTGTGAAGACTGCGGGTCCCGAATTGGCTTTGGAACTGGAAGAGCGTGGTTACGACTGGATAAAAGCCGAGTTGGGAGAATAATAATTTGATGCCTAAAGAAGAAAGTGATTATGAGAGCAGAACAACAATATATTGATCTCTTTTCTCAATGTGAGGCGATGATTTGCCGGCATAGTGCCGAGGTGCTGAACGCTCCCCGTGCGCAAGCTTTCGCAGATTTCGAAAAATTAGGTTTCCCTACCCGCAAACAGGAGAAGTATAAATATACGGATGTGAGCAAGTTGTTCGAGCCGGATTATGGTTTGAATTTGAACAGACTTGACATTCCGGTGAATCCGTATGAAGTGTTCAAGTGCGATGTACCTAATATGAGTACCGCTCTTTATTTTGTAGTAAACGATGCTTTTTATCGTAAGGCTTTGCCGAAGGCACAATTGCCGGAAGGAGTGTTGCTTGGCAGTTTGAAAGAGCTGTCTGAACAATATCCGGCTTTGGTCAAGCAGTATTATGGCAAGTTGGCAGATACTTCCAAGGATGGTGTGACCGCCTTCAATACTACTTTTGCCCAGGATGGCTTTATGCTGTATGTGCCGAAAGGCGTGGTGGTGGACAAACCCATTCAACTGGTGAACATATTGCGTGCTGATGTTAATTTTATGGTGAACCGCCGTGTGCTGGTTGTGCTGGAAGAAGGTGCGCAGGCTCGTCTGTTGATTTGTGATCATGCCATGGATAATGTAAATTTCCTTTCTACTCAGGTTATTGAGGTCTTTGCAAAAGAAAATGCTACTTTCGATCTTTATGAACTGGAAGAAACCCATACCAGCACAGTGCGTTTCAGTAACCTCTATGTGAACCAGGAGGCAGACAGTAATGTGCTTTTGAATGGTATGACTTTGCATAACGGTACTACGCGTAATACAACTGAAGTAACTTTGGCCGGACGTGGAGCTGAGATCAATTTGTGTGGTATGGTCATTGCCGATAAGAATGAACAGGTGGACAATCATACTTTCATTGACCACAAGGTTGCTGATTGCACTAGTAATGAGCTGTTTAAATATGTATTGGATGATCAGGCGACAGGTGCGTTTGCCGGAAAAGTATTGGTACGTGAAGGAGCACAACATACTAATTCCCAACAAACCAACCGCAACCTCTGTGCTACTCGTGATGCCCATATGTACACTCAGCCGCAACTGGAAATTTATGCGGATGACGTAAAGTGCTCTCACGGAGCTACTGTCGGTCAGCTGGATGAAAATGCGTTGTTCTATATGCAGCAACGTGGTATCAGTCTGAAGGAAGCACGTTTATTGCTTATGTTTGCTTTTGTCAATGAAGTAATAGATACGATCCGCCTGGATGCATTGAAAGACCGTTTGCATCTGTTGGTGGAAAAACGTTTCCGTGGTGAATTGAATAAATGTCAGGGATGTGCGATATGTAAATAAGACGCCATGTACGATATACAAAAAATAAGAGAAGATTTTCCGATATTAGATCGGGAGGTGTATGGAAAGCCGCTTATTTATTTGGATAATGGGGCTACCACTCAGAAACCGCGCCAAGTGGTTGAAGCCATAACCGATGAATATTATTCGGTCAATGCCAATGTGCATCGTGGTGTGCATTTCCTGTCTCAGCAGGCTACCGAGTTGCATGAAGCTTCTCGTGAGACTGTACGTCGTTTTATCAATGCACGCAGTAGCAATGAAATCGTGTTTACACGGGGCACGACGGAGAGTATCAACCTGTTGGCTTCTTCTTTTGCCGACAGTCAGATGAAGGAAGGCGATGAAGTGATTGTTTCTGTCATGGAGCATCACAGCAATATTGTACCTTGGCAGTTACAGGCTGCGCGTAAAGGAATCGTGCTGAAAGTGATTCCCATGAATGACAGGGGAGAACTGTTGTTGGATGAATATGAGAAACTCTTTTCGGAACGGACCAAGCTGGTGAGTTTCGCTCATGTAAGTAATGTGTTGGGCACTGTCAATCCGGCGAAAGAGATGATTGCGACTGCCCATGCACACGGTGTTCCCGTTTTGATTGACGGGGCGCAGAGTGTTCCTCACATGAAAGTGGATGTTCAGGATTTGGATGCCGACTTTTTTGCTTTCAGCGGACATAAGATATATGGTCCTACCGGTGTGGGGGTGCTTTATGGAAAGGAAGAGTGGCTGGATAAGCTTCCACCTTACCAGGGGGGAGGCGAGATGATACAAAGTGTCAGCTTCGAGAAAACGACTTTTAATGAATTGCCGTTTAAGTTTGAAGCGGGAACTCCCGATTATATCGGCACTACCGCCTTGGCAAAAGCGTTGGATTATGTATCTGCCATTGGTATGGAGAACATTGCCGCCCATGAGCATGAACTGACCCTATATGCCATGCAGCGTCTGAAAGAAATAAACGGAATGCGTATCTTCGGAGAGGCTGAGCATAAGAGCAGTGTCATTTCTTTCTTGGTAGGAAATATTCATCATTTGGATATGGGTACGTTGCTTGACCGTCTGGGCATTGCCGTACGTACCGGGCATCATTGTGCTCAGCCTTTGATGATTCGTATGGGGATTGAGGGAACCGTGCGTGCTTCTTTCGGTTTGTATAATACCAAGGAGGAGATAGATATGCTGGCTGCCGGCATTGAGCGCGTCAGCAGGATGTTTTGATTTCTCCAAACGAAATAAGTCGCCTGCCATTGATAAACATTATATTAATGGCAGGCTTTTTTTTGTATAACAAGAATCAGCGGAACTTCCCACAAGATTGGGAGAAACTTCTCACAAGATTTGCCGCATCTTGTAACAAGATATCAGGCATCCCGGTTTCTTGCGTCTTTTTATGTTCTTTTCTGTGGGCATATTTCTCTTCCGGTAGAAAATATGCCCCTCCCGAAGAATTGCCCCAAAAATCCTTCAGAAGTTTCAGCCTCTCCGCAAACTCCCTGTTCATGGGATTTCCGGCTGAAGGATTGGCTTTTAAAATTCTTCAGCCGGGTATTTATTCTTTCAGCCGGCATATACGTTTTTTCAGCTATGGCTGTGTACTTTCCGGCATCTTCGGAGTTTTCCCTATGTACCTGCGTGCTTTTCACCTTCCGGCCATTGGGCACGCTGAAGGATTTTTTTTCAGTCTGAAAGATTTCGAGGTATCAATTCTTCAGCCGGAATGCCGATGAACAAAGCGTTTGCGGAGAGGCTGAAACTTCTGAAGGAAAAATAAGTGTTTTGCTATGTGTATATAAAGAAACAGGAGAAACAACGGGACGTATTAATAAAAGCTCTTGATGTTTTTTTAATATGTCCTGTTGTTTTTAAAAAAGGGGCAGATGTTTTGAAGTTTCCTGTTGTGAAGTGTGAACACATACGGATGTATAGGCTGAAGGATATATCATGTTGCAGCCGGAAGATATATAATCTTACACCTGTAACATGATATATGATAGATGAGGGTTTAAGTAAATTCCCGGTTGAAACCGTTGGCTGTTGTTACCTTAAACTTTGCCATTTTGAGGTTCTTTCATTACGGTGAATTTTATTCGGGTGTTACAATTGCATGTGTAAAATAGGATATGCTTTACCTTCTCCATCCAAATCTGACCTTTTATATATGTTAAATCCTATATGTTTATAAAAGCCGACAGCTTGAATATTCTGCTCATTCACATCGACTTTTGTTACTTGTAAATTATCGATGGCATAAGTAATTAATTTTTTCCCTACTCCTGTGCCTCGATAATTGTTGTCAATAAATAGCATTTCAAGATTTCCTTCTGCAATTCCCATAAACCCGATTAAGATTCCTTCTTGTTCAAATCCGAATAGATTGACATACTGGAAATATACCGGAAGTTGTCCCTTGTAATATATAAAATCTTCCTCTTTAAGAAAATCATGCGTACTCAATACAGCACTTTCCCAAATTTCCATCAAGCGTGGATAATCTGTAACTTTAATTTTTCTAATCATTATGGTTATTGTTATTTAATGTCGCAAAGTTAGGAATAAATATTCACTGAATCTATTTTTCATAAGTTTTGATGGCTGTAAAAGCAGGGGGCCGCATTCATCACGAGTGCAGCCCTCCTTGGTATTGTATTATTTATATTAAGGTAAAAAGAGAGAGTTTATTTGCCATAATCATCATATAACATCAGCAAATGTGACGAACTCCAACTGAAATGGGGAGCTTTTAACAATTCACCGGTGTGTGTGCCATAGTTTTCATGTATCGGTGCGCCTTCTTTCAAGCCTTGCAGACGGTCGAATACCTGGAGGGTGTATTCATCCGCCATCTTGTTATATCCATAATTGCGCAGGCCGCGGATAGCGAAGTAAGTCTGGTCCAACCAGATAGGACCGCGCCAGTAGCCACGAGGATTGTACTTCGGATTGTCTGCTGCCACTGTGGGGAAGGGAATGTATGTAGAGAACTTGGCTGTATCGGTCAGCAGGGGCAGCATGGCTTTTACCTGATCGGCCGTGGCAACTTTTGTCCATAAGGGGGTGTATGCTTCGCATCCCGGTTCCTGTATGAAGCTTCCGTCTTTTAAGCGGCGATCGAAGAAGAAACCTTTTTCTTTGTCGAAGAAATAATCGGCTACCTGGCTGCTGTAATCCGGACCATCGAAAGTTACTCCCAAAATACCGGCGAACTTTTTCAATAACTTGCATTCCAAAGCCAGATAGGCATTCAGGTCAACACTTTCCTGATCCATGCTCCATGCATCCTCCGCACCGTCATTTTTCAGCATCTTGGCATCATCGAAACGGATGGCGTTATCCATGCCGCTTTCCCATGCTGCCGCTTCCAGTGTACCATCGGTGGAACCGTATTCACACATACCGTTGCGGTTATGGTCACGCTTGTTGTACCACCATTTGTAGTATGCCATCAATTGCGGATACATTTCGCTGATGAATGCCGTATCATTGGTATGGGTGAATATTTCGTCTACAGCCCAGGATACGAGAGGAGGTTTGCTGTCGCGTGCATTGTTCTCGGCAGGATCGGTGTAGATGCAGTCTATAATCATGCCGTCCGGTTGCTGGTAGTCAAACATGGCGCGGATGTTGTCTTTGGCAAGTTCAGGATCGAATTTTGCCAGGGCGGCAGAGAAACGCCAGGTGTCCCAAGCCCAGAATCCTACGAAGTAGTATGCGGCATGACTCGGAACAATTCCTTCGTGGAGCAATCCGCCACGGTGGGTACGCCAGTTGCTGATAAGTGTAACAACTGCTTTCACGGCGATACGGTCATACTCAGGTTTCATATCTTTGCGCAGAATCTTGGTGAGATAACCTTCCCAGCGTTCTTTGTTGGCTTTGAGCCCTTCCTGCGGATTGCTTAGAGCCAATTGTGCTTTCTGTAATCCGGCAGAAAGTTCTTTTTCTCCGGTATAGAAAGAAATGGCTACGTAGGTGTCGTGTTCGCTGCCATTGATTTTTGCCTGGTAATTATTGTCAGTGCCCTTTACGCTAACATCCGGGGTAAAAGTTAATGCTACAATCTCACCGGAGGGATGACGGGCGATGACGGTATTCTGGTCTGTTTGGACTTGTATCTCTTTTCCCCATTGGCTGGCAGTTAAGGAGAGTTCCTTTCCTGCATCGGAGTGAATGCGGAGCAATGCGGTAGAAGCATCTAAAAAATTCAAGCGTTGAATGATTTTACCTTCCTCTGAACTTGCCGAAAGATATAACTCTCCCGGGAAATAACAAGTGGAGTCCGGAGTGAATACTGCATTTGCATCATCGTTATAACCTACGGTGACAGCGGATTGCGCCATCCATTGGCGCCGGTTCATGTCCAGACTGAACGGACCGCAGAAACCGTTCACCCAGTGATCTTTTTGCGGAAGGGTAAATCCCATCCAGGAACCGGCGTCTGTAAACCATCCCCCGCAACGTGTCAGTGTATCGGGGGTATAGGCTATATCCAGTATGTTATTGAATTCATATCTTTTGCCTGTGGGGGTGTTCTCACCGGCAGGTGTGCAGGCCGTTGTGAGACCTGCGACTACTGCTGTGAGAAGAATGATTTTGGTAAATTTATATTTCATGTCATTTCGTTATTATTTTAAAACCATTTCTTATGCGCTTTTTCAGCGGCATCGTCTTGATTGCTCAAAGGTTGCATGGTAAAGCTGTATTGCCATTCGTGCGGAGTGATGGTATATTCCGGATGTACTTGCGCTCCCCAGGTATTATCTCCACCTACCCCCATATGACGGTGGTCGATGTTTAACCATATCATGTCTTTCTTCATAATACTTCCACCATGACGGCGTTCGGTATTGAATGCCACATAATCAATATCTTCCAACGGAAAATTCCATGCACTGACATTCAGCGGTTCTTCACCTGTGATTAACAGGCCTTCTCCTGCTTTATTGCGCAAGGCTACCCATCGTACATCGGTTTTGTTGCCGGTTTCCTGTGCACGGACATACGGATGGAATTGTTCCCATACTGTAGCGGTATAGAGCCCGATAGGATAACCCGTCTTGCGGTCTGCATAGTTTTCTTGTGGTCCGCGGCCCAGCCAGGTCATCACATCGTATTCTGCCGGAAGAATCATACGCATACCCAGACGTGGCATTTCAGGAAGGGATTTGTTGCCGGGTACAAAGTGCATACTTACTTTGACTGCTCCATTGGGTCGTACTTGATAGACGGTCTGCAAAGTTGATTCTTGTGCTTCCAGCTTATAATTTACAGTAACGGTTGCCAGTTGTTTGTTTGAATCTTCTTTCAGGTCGATGCTTTGCAATTGGGCGTTTTTACCTGCAAATTTCCAGATGCCGCAACGCTCCAGGTGGTTGTTGGCAACATCATTGTCGGTCAATGCACGCCAGAAATTGGGTTGCAATCCTTCTTTTATCAGATTCTTCCCGTTATATAAGAGTTCTGTCATTTCACCATCAGCAGTAGAGAATGCGATACGGAAGTTCTCTCCTGTCAAAGTAATGGCATCCGGAGTACGTTCGGTATTTACAGTTTTGTCTACTAGTTCCCGGGCAGTCCATGTAGCATTCAGCAGCCGTTCTCCTTCCGGATTCAGTTGCCATTGCTCCATGGCTACCTGATGTCCCTTCGGAACTAATGGGGCTTCCTTTTTGGTAAATGCTTCCAATTTCAGGAAGTATTCTTTTCCATCGTTAGGAATCAAGTTCATCGGGATAGTGATGAAGGCAGAAGAACGGGCGGCCATAACCGGGAAATCCATTTCACCGCTTTGTACAGCTTTTCCGTCTGTTTCTACAGTCCAGTGTAGTTTGTAATCTTCCAAACCGATAAAATCATGCCAGTTAGTCACTTTAATTTGCTTGGTGGTAAAGGCAACCGGCTCAAAATGAATATATTGATATACTTTTTTCACTTCCCAGATGTGCGGATGAAGTGAACGGTCGGCAGCTACCAATCCGTTGGCACAGAAGTTGGAGTCATTAGGAACACCCACGAAGCCCATATCGCCTCCGTAAGCCCAAATCTTGTTTCCGTTCTTGTCTTTGATATCAAAAGTAGCATCTACCCAGTCCCATATGAAACCACCTTGCAACTGGTCATATTTATAAATCAAATCCCAATAGTCTTGCAGGTTACCTACACTGTTACCCATGGCGTGGGCATATTCACATAGAATCATCGGGCGTGCGTCGCGTTGGTTTACATGGCGGCGGAGCGCCCAGACACGTGCATACATCGGACAATAAATGTCAGATTTGGCATCATAACCACCTCCTTCATATTGTACAGGGCGGGTAGGATCGAACTTCTTGGTCCAGTCATATAACGTTTCAAAGTGTTTTCCGTAGCCGGACTCATTTCCCATTGACCAAGTGACAATGGCAGTGATATTGCGGTCCCTCAGCACCATGCGGCTCATGCGTTGCATAAACGGTACTTCCCAATCGGGATTATTAGCCAGTGTGCCATCTTTATGCGCCTGCATACCATGGCTTTCAATGTTTGCTTCATCTACCAGATACAAACCGTATTCGTTACACAATGCATACCATTCATAGCGGTTGGGGTAATGGCAAGTGCGTACAGCATTCAGGTTGAATTGTTTCATCAACTGAATGTCTTTTATCATGCTCTCTACGGTGATGGTACGACCATGATGCGGATCGTGTTCATGGCGGTTTACTCCTTTAAACAATACGGCTACCCCATTTATCAGTTGCATGCCGTTACGCATTTCCACAGAACGGAAACCGAAAGGCTGTGTGAATGATTCCAAGGCTTTTCCTTGAGCATCGTAGGTGCTGACTACCAATGTATAAAGATTGGGTGTTTCGGCATTCCAAGGCAATATGGCCGGGAACAAGTGTTTCTGAGCGAATAAAGTATCTGTAGCAGAAGTTATTTCCTTTTTATGCTGGTAAATTACATTGCCTTTGTCCATAACCTTCACTTCCACGGTTCCTCCCGGATGAGGCTTGTGGAGTGTGATATCCAGATTAAAATCTCCGTCTTTATAACCATTTGTCAGACCGGCTACCAGTTTGAAGTCTTGTACACGGCTTTGAGGACGGGCATAGAGATATACATCGCGTTCAATACCGCTATATTTCCAGTAATCCTGATCCTCCAGGTAGGAACCGTCACTATAACGGAAAACTTTAACGGCCAGTTTGTTCTTCCCGGCTTTTAAGAACGGAGTAATATTGAAATGAGCCGGAAGACGGCTGTCTTCACTGTATCCTGCCAATTCACCGTTTACCCAGCAATAAAAAGCGGACTCAACTCCTTCAAAATCAAGGAATATATCCATTCCTTTCCAATGGGCCGGTACGGTAAATTCACGTACGTATGCTCCTACCGGATTGTAATCGGTTGGAACATGAGGCGGATTGGCAGGGAAGGGGTAAGCTACGTCAGTATAGATGGGGGAGTCAAATCCTTGCAGTTCCCAGCTTCCCGGAACCTGTATGTCTTTCCAGCGTTTGGTGTTATACCCCATTTTATAAAAATCTGTCGGGCATTCCTCATTGTTTTTAGAGAATAAGAACTTCCAGGTTCCGTCTAGTGAAATGCGGCGTTCTGTAGCAGGGTTTACTGCAAAACGCTGGGCGGCAGGTAAAGCCTGTTGTTTCAGTGCATTGGCCTCATTCGTATAAGGAATGAAATGGGCATGGGCAGGTTCACGGTTTATTTCATTTATTTGTGGATTCTGCCAGGGCACATTTTCACCCCAGGCGGAAGCACAAACAAACAACAGTGTAAGAACAGTATGAAGAGAGTGTTTCATGGTTATTGTTATTTTAAATAGAACAGAAAAGAGTCACAAGAAAAGGTACGCTGAAGTCTACTACAAAGCCGTGAAATATAGAAACTACTACGAAGCTTTGACCGGAATAGCGGGTGATGATGGGTAATGTTGTATCCATCGTAGTGGCTCCTCCGGCAGAAATAGGGGCCAGATTGCCAAACCAGCGTACTAGCAACGGGGCAAAAAGCAAAGTGATAATCTCACGTGTGATATTGGATAATAATGCAATGGTTCCCAACTCCGGACCTTTATATTCTGTAATAAAGATACTGGATAGAGAGTAATAGCCGAAACCGGCACCTACTGCCATACAGTCTGTTACTGAGCGGTGCGAGAGAAACAGACTGACCACTGCGCATCCTGCCAGTGTTCCCAATATGGTCATGACCGGTAGAAAGATCAGGCGGGGGTTTAATGAACGGAAATTACGTAAAGTCTGCGGATCATTACCTACACTGACTCCTACACTGAACATTAACGCACACAAGGCGTAGAAACTTAGCTTACTTTGTGTAAAGTCGTATGGAATAAGGTGATATACCCCACAAAGAGCTCCCAGTACAAAGAATCCGACGATAATCAAACTTCCTTTCATACTTGTCCCTCCTTATTTCTTTTGTAAAGTACATACCATAAAGCCCATGCTGCTGTAACACTGCCCAGCACTGCTGCCAAGGTGATGACAATGGCTTCCAACCCTATAGTGTGCAGACCATTGATAATTTTCTGATTGCCGCCTACATCTATACCCAATAAAAAGAGTAGCAACCAAATAAGAACGGTGATGACTTTGTGTATTCCTGAAAGCTTCTGCTTGCGAAGCAGGAAGCCGAGGAGCATTCCCGTGAGCATTAATCCAATAATTGTAAACATATCTATGTCGTTTTATTTATAGGCAAAGATACTTCATTTTTAGATTACAAGGCGGTATCACTGTAGCGAAAACCGCCTTGTTGCCTAATTATATCTAACCAAAAAAGAAAATACTTATTTTAAGGCATCATTAGCATTCAGCTCTGTAAGAGGAGTGGGGTAGAATGAGTTTTTGTCTTCATTGAAGCCTGTTCTTCCGGCAGCTTGCAGGGCTGAGGACAGTTTGCCCCAACGGCGGAGATCATACCAACGATAGTTCTCAAGAGGGAATTCAATCATGCGCTCGTGTTCAATTTGCGCGCGGACTGCTTCTTGAGAAGTACCTGTCATGGGTGGCATATCCCCGTGAACGCTTCTTACTTCATTGATTAAAGGAATAGCTTGTTCGGGATGTCCCTGTTCATTCAATGCTTCGGCTTTCATTAACAGTACGTTGGCATAACGCATCAAAGGAACATTGATCGCAGAATAGTTTTGGTTTAAACCTTCATAGGTCGAAGGCATGAATTTACGGAAGGCTACGCGTTCTTTGTTGTCGAACCAGTCATTATAGTCGTAGCCATAGACACGTCCGTTACCATCGTTATAATAGTCACAATTAAAAAATAATGTTGCATACATACGCGAGTCATAACGTCCTGTAGTAGCCGTTTCCCCTTCTTTTTTGAATTCACTAATCAATGTTTGACTGGGAAGAATCTCATCCCATCCCCCAAGTTCGGAAACACCGATCCATCGATGGAACTGAGTACGATAAGTAGCTCCGTTTGCAGAACTCATAGAGAATTGAATTTCAAAAATCGATTCTTTACTGTTCTTATTATCCCCGCTGAACATAGTGCTGAAATTATTAACCAGTTCATATCCTTTTACTTGGTTGAATGCTTCTATAGCACTGGCCAGATAAGAGTCTTTGTTGGTTGCCTCTTCATAGGCGCGTGTCAGATAGGCGAAACCAAGATATGCATAAGCAGAACCGCTTGTGGCACGGCCTACATTATCAGCGTCACGTGTTGCAGGCAGACTGGTTGCACGTTTCAAGTCTTCAATGATGAAATTCCATGCATCCTCACGGGAAGAAAGGGGCTTGCTTAATTCAGTCGGGTCAGTGATATATTTATCACGAACTATGATTTCTTTCCAGTTCAATAAAAGTTGCATGTGGTAATAAGCGCGGATAAAGTAGCCTTCATTGACCAATTGTTCGCGTGTTGCTGCGTCTATATTCTCATCGGGTATTTCTGCGGTTTTTTCAATTACCTGATTAGCAAAACTGATGCCTTTATAGTAGCATTGCCAGTAATAACTGAACTGAGAGTTACCATTGGTGTAGGTATAGTTGCCTAATTCCACCCAGTTCGGGTAATTCAGAGCATCGCTTCCTAATTGGATAATATCTTCACGATAGGCTTCTACCGGCCATTTGATTTCCGGGAAAGACCACATGTCACCCGAATAAGTCATCAGGTAAAGTTGGGAGTATGCGGCGGCAAGTCCGGCTTCAGCATCAGACTGGTTACGCCAAAAACTGCTTGATGTCAACTGGTCAGGAGATTCTACCGTGAGATAATCGTCACAAGCGCTAAATAAACTTGCAATGCAGATACTTGCTATGTATAATAGTTTCTTCATTTTCTTATTACTTTAAAGGATTAGAATGTAAGTTGAGCTCCAACGGTGAATGAACGGGTAAACGGATAAATCAATTTATCAACACCGGTATTCAACACACTGGCACGAGAGAATTCAGGATCTATACCATCATAGCCTGTGATAGTGAACAAGTTTTCACCACTTACATAGAAACGCAGTTTCTCAATATAGAATTTCTGCATGAGTGATTTGGGCAAAGTATAACCTAACTGTGCCTGACGCAGACGGACAAAATCACCGTTTTCAAGGAATCTGTCTGATTCTTTCATGTTGCCGTTCGGATCTTGATATACTGCGCGGGGAACATCCGTATTTCTATTGTCAGGAGTCCATGCATTCAATGTAGACTTCAGCATATTTGATTTAGAGTTCATACCTTCATAGAAATATTTGTTTCCGTTATACAATTTGAAGTTCCATGCGCTGCCAAGTACGATTGAAAGGTCAAATCCTTTATAGCCGAATGACAGATTTAAGTTCGCTTCCAATGTCGGGATACCTGAGCCACAGTATTCTTTGTCACCGGCGTCTATGCTTCCATTACCATCTAAATCTTTAAAACGGATATCACCCGGTTGGGCATTAGGCTGTAATAATTGTCCATCCTTGTTTACATGGGCATTTACTTCATCCATACTTTGGAAGATACCGTCTGTTCTATAAAGATAGAATGCACCGATAGGTTTGCCCACTCTGGTTTCTGTCGGGAAATGCTCCGTTCCATATTTCAATCCTTCACCCTGAAGAACTTGGTCTGCATCTGACAATTCAACCACTTTATTTTTGGTGGTACTCATATTGAAACCGATATTGTAATCAAAGTCTTTTATAGCATCTCCCCAGTTTAATTCAAGTTCGAAACCGGTATTGCGTATCTTTCCGACATTCAGGGTGGGGTTAGTCATACCTGCTGAAGGAGGTAGAACTTTTGTTATCAACAGATCTTCTGTTTGGTTATAGTAGTAGTTTAATGTACCGGTTAATTTGCTGTTAAAGAAGCCGAAATCGAAACCAATATTTTTGGTATCCGTTGTTTCCCATTTCAAAGAACGGTTTTCCAATCCGCGAGCGATGCTTCCTGCCCATGCGTTATCACCGTTGCCTTTCACGTATCCTTGATACATTTCATTGTATGTACTAATCAGCGCAAGGAAGTCATAATATCCCAAAGCATTTTCATTACCCAAACGTCCCCAACTGACACGGAACTTCAAATTATTCAATGCAATGTCTTTCGGGAAGAATTCTTCCTGACTGATTCTCCAGCCTAATGCCACTGATGGGAAGCAACCCCAACGGTTGTCTTTACCAAACTTGGATGAACCGTCATAACGTACAGTTGCCTGTACCAGGTAGCGGTCATTATAATTATAGTTCAGTCGGCCGAAGAAAGAGGCGCGGTTATATTTCCATTTTGTTCCGCTACCATCAAATGTGCCACCTGCTCCTGCACCTACAGTTGAGAAAGATGGATCAAGAAATCCGCCTGGAATTTCACTGGTTACCAATTTTCCGTCTTCTACTTTATAAACAGTGGTTTTACCTTCTACCCCAACAGAATTCCATGTATATTTGCGGGCAGTCATGGAAGTACCTGCCATTGCATTGACGTTGTGTTTTCCAAATGTCTTATTAAAACTTAATACATTTTCCCATACATGTTCCTCCCAGTATCCTGTGGTTTCGCTATGATAAGGATAGTCACGTTTGGCTTTTGGGTCGGCAACATAGGCCGGAGTATGATAAGTCTGACGTTGGTGCTCACCTCTGTATGCATAGCTTGTCTTGAAATTCAGCCATGGGGTGAAGTTCATGGTCAAGGCAACATTGGCTGTGGTATGATATTTTTTGTCGGTAGATTTTTCATAATGCTGGTCAGCCATAACATTACGGTTACTGGGCAGATCGTCAAAGTCACTTAAGCCGAAGCCATACTCTCTTGTATCATCATAGATAGGAACAAGCGGAGAAATCATGTACATTTCTTTAATGGAATATTCGGGTTGTTTGCTATCCGTAAATTTGAAAGCGATGTTAGCATCAATATCAAATATATATTTGCTCATGTGGAGTTTCAAACGTGCATTATCTTGACGGTAATTGTTACCTAAGAAAATACCTTTTTCGTCAGCATGGTTATATGAAAGTGAATATTGAGCATTTTCAGAACCGCCACGGATACTGAACATATAGTTTTGTGAAACACCACCTCTTAGCATGGCATCCTGCCAGTCTGTATCTATTCCTGTGTTTTTATTTACAAATGCGGGCATAGTAACCTCTGTATCATCTGGATACTGGTTCATGTAGTTCTGATACATTTGTTTATGAACACTTTTGTATTCTTCGGCATTTAGCAGTTCCAGCTTTTTGGCTACGTTTGTAAAGCTTACATAAGTGCTGAAATCAATTTTCATGTCACCCTTTTTACCGTTTTTGGTAGTTACGATAATGACACCATTTGCAGCAACCGAACCATAGATGGCAGCGGCTGCACCATCTTTCAGTACTTCCATTGACTGAATATCTTGCGGATTCACATTTTCAATATCACCGGGAAAACCATCAATGATATAAAGAGGTTGATTGTCACCAAACGTTTTGACACCACGGATTTTAACCTGCACACCTGCACCGGCATTACCACCAGCCTTCATAATGTTTACACCTGCAATCTTACCTTGCAATGCTTCTGCAGGGTTGGTTGTGGTGCGCTTTACCAAATCGTCTACATCTACTGAGGAAATAGCACCGGTCATATCACTTTTCTTCATGGTCCCATAGCCCACCACTACAACTTCATCCAGCATCTCAGTATCTTCTTTCAAAGTCACCCGGATGTTGGTCTTTCCGTTTACAGGGACTTCTTGTGTTGCATAGCCCACATAAGAAATAATAATAGTGGCTTTGGGGGATACGCTTAATGCAAAGTTACCGTCAAAGTCTGTGATGACCCCGTTGGTTGTACCTTTCTCTACTACACTGGCACCAATAATAGGTTCGTTGGCAGCATCGGTAACCAGACCAGTCAGTTGAATCGTCTGTGCTAATGTACCGAAAGGAGTCATAAAAGCAAAGAGTAGAATCAATAGCATGATTCTTTCCTTGAAATAATTCTTTTTACTCATGTGAATAAATTTTAAGGTTAATAATTGTTTTTCACATCGCTAAGTAATAGGTTGTATGTGCAAATTCCTAATTATTATACCCTACAAATGAACTACAATGAATAAAAAAACTCTTTTTTTTAATCTACAAATATAAATGTAATATATTGATATATAGTGATCTATATAAAGAAATAATATCTACAAAATGCTGTTTGATAAAAACTATAAAAATATAGGTTCTTTAAATATTTTGTAGATAGTCTGTCAAGTCATCCTCCGAAGATAAGTTTAGAGATTTACGTAAACGATATCGATTCATGTTGATTGTTTTGGGAACATTTCCTGTGAGCATCGAGATTTCTTTGGTAGATAGATTTACCCGTAATAAAGTAGCTAGATATCTTTCTCCTTGTGTTAAATTGGGATGCCGTTCGGATAGCCGTTGAAGAAACTCCTGGTTCTTTTCTTCAACATTCATCAGCAAGGTGCTGTTCGTCTTATCTCCATTCTGATATTGGCTGATGAAAGCATTGACTTTCTTCAGATGAGGTATCAATGCCTGTTGGTCCATCTTATATCCTTGCTTTATCATTTCTCTGATTTTCTCCAGCATTTCATTGCGGCTATGCAGGAATACAGCAAAACTGGTAGCTTCCTGACGACTGTTGTATAATGCGCTTTGTACAGATTTTAATTCGAGTTCTTGCTGTCGTACTTTAAGTTCTGCCAATTCGTGTTCCGATTGCTCCAGATTATAGCGGGTAACCATTAACTGCATATTCTTTTTGCGTTTATACCATTGGTATAGAAATATACTGAGTACTATCAATGAGATGAATATGATTACTAGTACAAACAGGTTCCGTTTCAGCAGTTCTATTTCATAAGCTTGCTCTCTTAGTTCTGCTTTCCTTTGTTGGTTTTGATATTGTTTATGGGAAATTTCCTGTTCTACGATGCGTAATTTACTTCCACTTTGCAATTCTTTGCTAAGGGTATATAGTTGTATCAGGCATTTATAAGCGTTTTTATGGTCTCCAAGGGCATCGTATACCCAAGATAAATATTCGTAATTATCACAAATCAGTTCTTTGGCACTGATGGAAGAAGCGACCTCGTATGCTCTTTGTAAAGCCATCAAGGCATTGTTATATTGTTTTGCATAGAAGTATTGTTTTCCCATATTGTTATAGTTTTCCCCTAATGACCATTGAGAATTCAAGTTCTTGTTGATGACAATGGCCTCATTAATTAAACTTAGCTTTTCATTAAAATCACCCTCATATAAACATAGATTATTCAAATTGGCGGATATCCCTCTTAAATTTTTCTGACTGCGGTTTATTATAAGGGCTTGTTTGAGGAATTGTTCAGCTGTGTTGAACTCATTCATGGAATAATGGATGATGCCAC
Source organism: Phocaeicola sp. GP0067 (assembly GCF_031119655.1). Lineage (NCBI taxonomy): Bacteria > Pseudomonadati > Bacteroidota > Bacteroidia > Bacteroidales > Bacteroidaceae > Phocaeicola > Phocaeicola sp. GP0067. The sequence continues at coordinate 42,426 of NZ_JAVHZY010000011.1, read as the reverse complement.
GATCATTGTAGCATAGTGCGATAGAAATGGAATCTCCGATGGATTTAAAGATTGAGATGGCTTTCTCATTCATTTCGATCGCTTTGTTATAGTCGGTCAGTTTACAATAGAGTGCTCCTATCAGTGCGTAAATTTGTCCATTCAGCTCTTTATTGGCAGGAGTTGCATACTCCAATGCGTCATATAGATTTTTGATGCTCACATCAAAATTGCCTAATAGCTTTTCTGCCTGACTGTAATAGAACATTGCTTCGGCTTTTTGATCATTTTGCCTTTCTTCAGGAAACAATTCAATAACCTTGGCAGCATAGTAACTGGCCTGCTTCGGATTATTGTATAAGGCTTCAACCGACTTTTTAATCAGTGCCTCGGCTTCTTGTTGTTTATTACGGGCATTAGCCCATGAGAGATTCAGCAGGCAAAGGAGAATATATACAAGTAGGTTGTTTTTCATAATCAAGCGTATTTTTGCAAAAATAGTGATTTTCTTTGTAAAAAGACACTCTTGTTTCTCTTTTAAAAGAATATCTTTGCAAGCAACAATAAAGATGAGCTATGTTATTACCTTATTTGAATAAAGATCTGATAGAGGCCGGTTGTGATGAGGCGGGCAGGGGATGTCTGGCAGGATCTGTATATGCAGCAGCTGTTATTTTACCTGTAGATTTTAAGAATGAATTGCTGAATGATTCCAAGCAACTGACGGAGCATCAGCGTTATGCGCTGCGAGAGATTGTGGAAAGAGAAGCATTGGCATGGGCTGTAGGTGTAGTGACTCCTGAAGAGATAGACGAGATAAATATCCTTAATGCGTCTTTTCTGGCAATGCATCGTGCTGTGGATCAATTGAAAATTCGTCCCCAACATTTGTTGATTGATGGGAATCGTTTTAAAAAGTATCAGGATTTGCCGCATACTACTGTGGTAAAAGGAGATGGAAAATATCTTTCTATTGCCGCTGCATCTATTCTGGCGAAAACCTATCGTGATGATTATATGAATGAACTGCATAAAGAATATCCTTTTTATGATTGGAATAGTAATAAAGGTTATCCTACTAAAAAGCATCGTGCGGCTATCCGTGAACATGGAACAACGCCATATCATCGGATGACTTTTAATTTGTTGGGAACAGATCCCCAATTAGAGATTCCTTTCTAATTTGAAGAATATATAGGAGGATGGGATAACTTCTTTACATTTCATTCTACTTGGTTGAAAATAAAGCGAAGAATCTGTTTGATTCATATGAGTAGTAACAGATTCTTCGTTTCACTTTTTTACAATGGTCTTATTCAGCATATCAATATTTTCCCCGTTGATAAGAGCGATGTCCATAAATAGTGATTATCACAAAACAGATAAATGGCAGGATAAATGAAACATTTACGGCTGGCATATTCCAAATGGTATTCATATCAATAATACTTGCTTGTAAAGGAGGAAGTACGGAACCTCCTAAAATAGCCATAATCAGGCCGGCTGCTCCAAACTTTGCATCATCTCCCAATCCGGTAAGCGCTATGCCATAGATCGTGGGGAACATTAATGACATACAGGCTGAAACAGCTACCAGGCAGTACATACCCCAGATATCCTGGAAGAAGATGACTCCGGCGGTGAAGCAGCAACCCGCAATGGCAAGTATGGCCAATAATTTACCTGGATTGAGGTAGCGCAAGATGAAGGTACAGATAAAACGGCTGATACAGAAAATAACCATCGCAATGATATTATATTCTTGTGATAGTACTTCGGCAGCTTTTTCCTCCATACCTTGTGACATGAACAGGCGTGTGCCGTATTGGATGATGAAGGTCCAACACATAATCTGCGCACCTACATAGAAGAATTGTGCCACCACTCCTTCGCGGTAATGATGGATGGAGAAGATACGCTTCAGTGTGGGACCGAAATTGATACTGTGAGACTGGTCACCATTTTTGGGCATTTGGGTAAAACGTATCACTAGAAGCATAACTAATATGACTATTCCGATAGTGAGATAAGGAGCGATCAGTACGGACAGGTCCGCATCTCTTACCATTGCAAATTCTGCCGGGTTTAGTTGGGCTCGTTCTGCCGTATCCATCGGATTTAGTTTCGCCTGGATAAAGTTCATGGCTACATACATTCCCAGTAAAGAGCCCATAGGGTTAAACGATTGTGCCAGATTGAGACGTCGGGTAGCGGTAGCTTCTGTTCCCATGGACAAGATGTAAGGGTTGGAACTGGTTTCGAGGAAGGAGAGTCCGCAGGTCAGAATAAAATAAGCTAATAAGAACGGATAGTAGCTGCCTGTCATTTTAGCGGGAAAGAATAATAAGGCTCCTACGGCATAAAGTCCCAATCCCAGCAGGATACCGGCTTTATAAGAGTATTTACGGATAAACATAGCTGCCGGAAAAGCCATGGCGAAATATCCGCCATAGAAGGCAACTTGCACCAATGCGCCATCGGTGACACTCATCCGGAAGATTTTAGAGAATGCTTTTACCATCGGATTGGTGATATCATTGGCGAATCCCCACAGGGCGAAGCAGCAGGTGACTAATATAAACGGTAGTACGTAGCTGACTCCATCTTTGTACAGGATGGGTTGATCTGTATCTTTCATTTCTTAAATTAAAGATTGAGAATTAAAAATTAAGAAATGAGAATTGAAAACAAAAAGGAGAGGCATATAACCTTTTCTCTGTTTTTAATTTTCAATTCTCAATTTATTAACTATTTATAAATGGGTCCGTAAGTTGAGCAAGCTCTGTAGTCGGAACCTTCCTTATCCATACCGAAGGCATTCCATGATGCCGGGCGGAAAATCTTGTCGTCTTCTACATTATGCATACAAACAGGAATACGTAGCATAGATGCCAGAGTTATTAAATCCTGTCCGATGTGTCCATAGCTGATGGCGCCGTGGTTGGCTCCCCAGTTGTTCATTACCGAATAGACATCACGGAATGCAGGTTTGTCGCATAGGCGGGGTACAAACCAAGTAGTAGGCCATGTGGGGTCTGTCCGCATGTTCAGTACCTGATGGATTTCCGGATCAATATCTACTGTCCAGCCTTCTGCCAGTTGCAATACTGGGCCTAAGCCTTTTACCAGATTAAGACGCATCATGGTGACAGGCATACCGCCTTTAGACAAGAAATTGGAAGAGAAACCGCCTCCACGGAAATAGTCGCGATCTGCCGGATACCAGGTTGTAGCTTTCAGACAAGCTTCGACATCGGCTTCAGTCATTTCCCAGTTGGGCTTCATGCAGGGCTCTCCCGCTTCATTATGGCTCTCACCGGTAGCGTCCAGAGTGGTTGCACCAGAGTTGATAAGATGGATGATACCGTTTTTAGCCATTCCGGTAAGTTCTTTGCCGGTGACACGTTTTACTGCTTCGGGGCTCCAGTAAGTACGGATGTCGGAGAACATCTGTCCACAGCCACTCAGCAGGTGACCGAATAACATGGCAACACCATTGCAAGCATCATTTTCGGTAGCCAGAACGTATGCTTCGCGAATGCCGTTCCAGTCGAAAGTGGTGTTGAGCAGTGCTTCACTGAAGTCACCGTTTGGTTTCCAGTCAGTCCATTGGCGTTGCCCCTGGAAGCCGGCTGCGATGGCATTATGGCCGATAGCTTCTTCTTTGAATCCCATTTCAAGCAATTTCGGGTTGCCGACCATCAAGTCACGCATGATGATAGTCATTTTTACAATAAATTCCCAGTCGGCATCCTTCTCTTCACGGGTTTTGCGCTTTTCGGGACGGTTCTTAAAGTCTTCCCCTTCGTTGGGCTTGCAATATTTTTCAGTCCAGGCCATTGCCTTGGCATATTCTTCATGGTCATAGATTCCTTCTTCCATACGGCGCAGGATCTCAGTTTCGTCCACGCTTTCATTACGTATTCCCAGATATTCCTGGAAAAAGTCAGGATCGACAATAGAGCCGGCGATACCCATGCAGACACTACCGAAAGAAAGATAGCTTTTTCCGCGCATATTGGCTACAGCCATGGCGGCACGGGCGAAACGCAATAGTTTTTCTGCTACATCGGCCGGAATCGTGTTGTCATCCAAATCTTGTACATCGTGTCCGTAAATACCGAATGCAGGCAGCCCTTTCTGTGCGTGCCCGGCTAATACGGCAGCCAGATAAACGGCTCCCGGACGCTCTGTGCCGTTGAATCCCCAGACTGCTTTCGGCCAGTGCGGGTGCATATCCATTGTTTCGGAGCCATAGCACCAGCAACTGGTTACGGTAATGGTGGCACCTACTCCTTCGCGTTCGAATTTCTCGGCACAAGCGGCGCTTTCGGCTACACGACCGATGGTGCTGTCTGCTATTACACATTCCACGGGGCTTCCGTCACCGTTTTTCAAGTTGGATGAAATCAGTTCGGCAACAGCTTTTGCCAGGTTCATAGTCTTGTCTTCAAGGCTTTCGCGGACACCACCCTGGCGGCCGTCGATAGTGGGACGAATCCCGATTTTAGGATACTTTTTCATGATATACATAGGTTTTAGTTGTTAAATTGAATTTCTTAAATGGACTTCGGTAGGGAGATAAGTTCTTATTTCCTGTCCGGTTAGTACAAATTCTGCGGCTTTCCGCCCCAGCTCTTCCCAGTTGATACTGAGTACCGTAATCCCTTGGTCTATTACCTCGTAGGCAGGAGTGTCATTGTAGGCTATCAGTCCGAAATCTTCTCCGCATTTCAGCCCGGTTGTCCGGCTTTGCTTGATTATATTGACTACCTCTATCTGACGGATTGCAATGTATACTTCTCCTTTACGGACTTGTATCCGGTCTGTATTTTCCACAATGGCTGAATCAATGTGATAATCCTGACAGAAACAATTGAAATACTGACAACTGCTACGGGGGTGTTTGATGTCTTCGGGAAATAAAAGTACTAGTCTCTGATATTTTCTCAGATGTTCTTTCAATGCGGCCAATGCATGATAAAAGGAATCGTCAAAATCCTGACATACGTATGAATAATCCTTTTTATCGAACTTCCCGAAATCCAACAGCAGCAACTTAGACGAATCTATTTTGTAAAGATGGGGGGATAGTTTCTCATTGTCGAAGTTCATCACAATGTATTTATTGTATCTGCCTATTGATTCACGTAAGATGGTATTGAAAAGTCGTTCATTATATTGATGAAACAATAAATCTACTTTGTAGTTGATGGATAGTTTTTTGATAAAACTATTATATAACGAGTATTTAAAGGGAGAATATTCGTCCAGCAGAAGCAGAATGTTTGTAAGCTTGTTGGTAACGTAGTAACCTTTTCCCGGAGTAGAGTCTATTATTCCCCGGTCTTTTAAATCAATGAATGCTTTGAACACCGTATCCCGCGACACTTGATACTCACGGCTCAGTTTGTTGATGGACGGTAATGTGCAGTCCGATTTATATTTGCCCATGGAAATCTCCTGACTGAGTAAATCAGCCAGTTGTTTCACTTTAGTGGTCTGCTGTCCAAAGGTAACTTTCATGAACTGTTTAAGGTTTTACGCGGACAATGCAAACTGTGCTGAACTGTCCCGATGCAAAGGAATGCAATTTATTCATAAACAGCAAGATGAAAAGGTATGTTTTATAACACAAGAATCGAAGCTTCTATATCGATTTCCGGAAGAATGTGTAGTACGTACTAATCAAATAATATAATTAGAGTATTTGCCGAAGTATATTAACCGCATTACAGAACAAAGGGAGGGAGTCGTGTCTTGCCGGTGCGCCGGATATTGTTTTGCTGGTTTGTGAAATGATTGCCGGGCGTATGAATGCAAAATTGACTCGGGATATGGAATTTAAAGACGGACTGCATTTTATCATCGAACTTCCTCTATAAAAAATAGGTGAAACATTATTCATTGACAGGGCTTTTTTGTACCTTTGCACCCGGAAAAAGCAAGGATAAACTTTAAACAAAATAAGATTATGAGTAAAAAAGCCCTTTTAATGATTCTTGATGGTTGGGGTATCGGCGATCAAGGTAAAGACGATGTAATCTTTAACACTCCCACTCCTTACTGGGATTCTCTGTTGGCAAACTATCCGCACTCTGAATTGCAGGCTAGCGGTGAGAACGTTGGTTTGCCCGACGGACAGATGGGTAACTCCGAAGTAGGACACTTGAATATCGGTGCAGGACGTATCGTTTATCAGGATTTGGTAAAGATTAACCGTGCATGTGCCGACAACAGCATAATGAAGAATCCCGAGATTGTTTCCGCTTTCTCTTACGCAAAGGAAAATGGCAAGAACATCCACTTTATGGGATTGACTTCAAACGGTGGTGTACACAGTTCATTCGATCATTTGTTCAAACTTTGCGATATCTCTAAAGAATATGGCATTGAAAATACATTTATCCACTGCTTTATGGATGGTCGTGACACAGACCCGAAGAGTGGTAAAGGCTTTATCGAACAACTGACTGCGCACTGTGAAAAATCAGCCGGTAAAATCGCTTCTATCGTTGGTCGCTTCTATGCTATGGATCGTGACAAGCGTTGGGAACGTGTGAAAGAAGCATACGACCTGTTGGTTGAAGGTAAAGGAAAGCAAGCCACCGATATGGTTCAGGCTATGCAGGAATCATACGATGAAGGTGTTACAGATGAATTCATCAAACCGATCAATAATTCTACCGTAGACGGTACCATCAAAGAAGGTGATGTGGTTATCTTCTTCAACTACCGTAACGACCGTGCCAAGGAATTGACTGTTGTGCTGACTCAACAGGATATGCCGGAACAAGGTATGCATACTATTCCGGGCTTGCAGTTTTATTGCATGACTCCGTATGATGCGTCTTTCAAGGGTGTTCATATTCTGTTCGACAAGGAAAATGTTCAAAATACGTTGGGTGAATATCTGGCTGCTAACGGTAAGACTCAGTTACACATTGCAGAAACGGAAAAGTATGCTCACGTGACTTTCTTCTTCAATGGTGGTCGTGAAACTCCGTATGATGCCGAAGAGCGTATCTTGGTTCCATCTCCGAAAGTGGCTACTTACGACTTGAAGCCTGAGATGAGTGCTTATGAAGTGAAGGATAAATTGGTAGAAGCCATCAAGACCCAGAAATTCGATTTCATTGTCGTGAATTACGCTAATGGTGATATGGTAGGTCATACAGGTATCTATGACGCTATTGAAAAAGCAGTGAAGGCTATTGACGAGTGCGTGAAAGATACAGTGGAAGCTGCCAAGGCTAATGATTATGAAGTAATCATTATTGCCGACCACGGTAATGCCGACCATGCACTGAATGAAGATGGTACACCTAATACGGCTCACTCTTTGAACCCTGTTCCATTTGTATATGTAACAGAGAACAAGAATGCTAAAGTGGAAAATGGTGTATTGGCAGATGTTGCTCCTTCTATCTTGCACATTTTGGGCATGCCCCAGCCTGCCGACATGACCGGACGGGATTTGATAAAATAATGTAGAAAGTATATTTATTTGTCATTCTGAACAAGGTGAGGAATCTGTAATGAAGCATGGATTCGTCACTTTGTCCGGAATGACATTTTAATTTAATAAGAGATGATACAGATAGATGATGTTGTAATCTCCCTTGATGTGTTTCGTGAGAAATTTCTTTGTAATCTCGATGCCTGCAAAGGTGAGTGCTGCATAGAGGGAGATGCCGGTGCACCGGTGGAATTGGATGAAGTGGAAAAACTGGAAGAGGTGCTTCCTGTTATTTGGGACGAGCTTTCACCCGAGGCACGGACGGTGATTGATAAGCAGGGAGTGGTTTATACAGATGAAGAGGGCGATTTGGTAACTTCCATCGTCAATCAGAAAGATTGTGTATTTACCTGTTATGACGAGAAAGGGTATTGTTATTGTGCCATCGAGAAAGCCTTCCGGGCAGGTAAGACCGATTTCTATAAACCAATCTCTTGTCATCTTTATCCCATCCGTATAGGTGATTATGGCCCTTATAAAGCGGTGAATTATCATCGTTGGGATGTATGTAAAGCCGCCGTGTTATTGGGAAAAAAAGAGAACCTTCCTGTATACAAGTTCTTAAAGGAACCGTTGGTGCGGAAATTTGGTGAAGAATGGTATAAAGAGCTGGAGGTTGCGGCAGAAGAATTGAAGAAAAGAGGAATGATTTAAGCATCTTCGGTTTTATTATCCCTGATTTATTACATTAACCGAAATTTAATACTACGAAAATACCCCATGAAAAGACTACTCTTGTCATGCTGTATCTTATTATGCGTCGTATTGACTTTGAAGGCGCAAGAACAGCCGTTAATCAGTCCGGATGATTCTATCCGTAGTTTGGTGGGACGTTTGTTTCCTAATAGCAATCCGAATCTTTCGGCACACATGAACCTGCAATTCTCCACTTCGGGAGTTGCCAACTTTATTGAAGGAGATTTAGAGGATGCCTCTTTTAAACTGAATCGTGTAAAACTGGAGATATTAGGTTCTTTCAGTAAACAATTTTCTTATCATTTCCGTCAGTCGTTTAATAAATACAGCAATCCCCACTCGTTGGATAATTTGTCCTCTTCCATTGAGTATGCTTTGGTGAATTGGAAAATGTCTGATAAATTCACGTTGACTGCCGGAAAACAAGATATCGCTTTGGGTGGCTATGAATATTATGTCAATGCCATCAAAGTCCGCGAGTATAGTGAGTTTAATGATAACATCAGTTGTTATCAGGCAGGAGTGGCGGGAAGATTCAATCTGTCATCCACCAATGAGTTGGTGCTTCAGGTAGTAAATAACCGTAGTGGAGAAAATGATGAAACCTATCTTTACGGTTTGCCGCAAGGAGTGGAAAAAGCTAAAGTTCCTGTTCTGTCAACAGTCAATTGGAACGGGTTCTTCTTTGATAACGCGGTACAATTACGATATGCGGCCTCATATGGGCAGCTGGCGGAAGGTAAGAATCTTTGTTGTTTTACGGCGGGTAATATTTATGAGAAAGGCCCTGTTATTGCTTATATTGATTTAATGTATTCTCGTGAAGGGCTGGATAGCAAAGGCATTATCAGTGATTTGCAAGGTCCTGTTTTAACAGCTCCGTCCACGGCGCAGAATGCGGAATACTTTAGTACCGTGGTAAACTTTGACTATCGCGTTCATCCCAATTGGAATCTTTATTTGAAAGGCGCTTATGAGAGGGCAGGCATTTATAAAGCAAACGGGCATTTTGAGAAAGGGCTTTATCGTACTACATGGAATGCGCAGGCGTGTGTGGAATATTTCCCGATGCGTAATAGTGAACTGCTTATCTTTGCCCATCTTTTATATAAAGGGCATCATTTGACCCGGCGTGCGCAGGCTTTGGGAAGCACGAGTCCGGACACGCAACGTATTTCTGTCGGGTTGGTTTACTCTATTCCCGTTTTTTGATGTTCCTTATCATATCTTCACTCCGTTCCGTTTGATATTTCACATGGGTGAAGCAACTGCTTCACCCATGTGACAACGGCTGTTTACCTAAGTGAAATCGCTTCTTCACCAAGGTGAAGCAATGAACGCAGCCGGACAAAAATACAAGAAAAAAGGCTTACCTTTTTATTTCAATGAGGTTGTTTCCCCTTTTCATTGCAAGACCGGGGAAATACGCTATATTTGTGAAATAATTAATTACTTCAACTAACAACACAGAATATTATAATGAAAAAGACTGTCCTTTTTTTTCTGATGATTATATTGATAGCCTCGTGCCATCAAGAAGAAATTCCTTCTGTTTCCGATAAACCGGAAGGGAATCAGCTGATTTTTGATTTATCAGATGAAGATGCACTTCAGGGTTGTATTTATGTGAAACTGAAAGAAGAACCTACAGAAGAGGTGCAGATAAGGAGTATTGGCAACACGGTAAGGACAGGAATTAAGGTGTTGGACCGGGCTGCCTCTTCTTTGAAAATAGAGAGAATGGAACGTACGTTTCCCTACGCCGGCAAATTTGAAGAACGTACTCGTAAGGAGGGGCTTCATTTATGGTACAATGTTTGGTTCTCCAAAGACACATCAGCGACTCGTGCAGCTGCTGAAGTAGCTTTTCTAGATGGTATTGAAATGGCTGTTCCTGTTCCTAAGATAGTTTCCAGGGCAAGGCCGGAAACAGTATGGGATATGTATGGTATCAGAGTGGGGGAGTGGTTGTTCAATGATCCGGATTTATCCAAACAATGGTATTTTGATAATCCCGGTACAGAATCCTGGCAGAGGGAAGGTGCGGATATCCGTTTAGTTGATGTGTGGAAACAATACAATGGGAATCCGGCTATTATTGTAGCGGTTGTAGATGGCGGCATTAATCAGGAGCATCCTGATTTGCAGGATAATTTATGGACGAATCCGGGTGAGATACCAAAGAATGGTATAGATGATGATGGCAATGGGTATATAGATGATGTACATGGTTATAATTTTGTAGATGATAATGCAATTTTGGTCCCTCATCGTCACGGAACTCATGTGGCGGGTACTATTGGTGCGACAAATAATAATGAAACAGGTATCAGCAGCATTGCAGGAGGGAACGGAACTCCCGGCAGTGGGGTGAAACTCATGAGTTGCCAAATTTTAAAAAGTCTGACTTCCACTGGAGGAGAAGTCGCTTCTGATCCGTTTATTGCTGCCGCTATTAAATATGGTGCTGATAATGGAGCTGTTATCAGTCAGAATAGTTGGGGATACGCTGTCGGAACGGGGAGGAATACCTCTTCATATATTAATCCTGTACATAAGGAAGCCATTGATTACTTTATAAAATATGCCGGATGTGATAACAACGGAGAGCAACTTGACGGAAGTCCAATGAAAGGAGGGATTGTATTGTTTGCATCAGGCAATGCGAATACTTCTGACCCCAGGATAGCGGCGCCGGCTGATTATGACAAGGTAGTTGCGGTTGCAGCCATTGAGGCCGATTATAGAAAGGCTTCTTATTCCAATTATGGTACATATATGGATATTTCTGCTCCCGGAGGAGCATTGAACGGAGATGGGCGGATATGGAGTACGACTACAAAACTGGCCGGTAATTATGAATATCTGGCCGGTACATCTATGGCGTGTCCGCTGGTCAGCGGTGTGGCAGCACTGGTGATAGAGAAGTATGGGGTAGGCAAGAAAGGTTTTACACCGGAAACTCTGAAGGAAATCCTCTATCAAAGCGCATACGATTTGGATGAATATAATCCGAGGTATACCGGCCAGTTGGGGCACGGATGCGTGGATGCCACAGCTGCTTTAAAGATAGATGTTTCTAATCTTCATCCTTTTACATTGAAGTCCAATCAGGTAACTGATAATACTCTGATATTTAGTGTAAGCAGCAGTATGGCTGGTAATGGAGAACTGACTTTGTATAATGGCATTGGCAATAAGGTGCTGAGTCTTCATTTGGAACTTGAAGCCGCCTCCTTGCATTCTGTGGACATAACCAAGCTTTCTGCCGGATATTATACATTGGTGTACCGAGCGAACGGGATGGAGATCAGAGAGAAATTTATCAAGTACTAATCCTGATAAAATGAAATAGGACATGAAACGAATAGGACTATATCTGTTTATAATAGGCATAACTTTTATTAAAGCTTATGGACAAGAGGATTCCGGACCTGTCAATACCGGAGCGGCAAACTATCTGACTATACCGGTTGATGCACGCAGCGCAGCCATGGGAGGTGCCGGTGTGGCGATTTCGAGGGGAAATAATGCCGTTTTCCATAATGGTGCGGCAACTTTATCGGAGGCCATGCACAAAGGTGGGGTTACGTATACTTATTCCCCGTGGATGCGTGACTATGAGTATGGATACTCTCTTCATAGTTTAGGCGGTTTTTATAAAATTAATAAGCGCAATGCCATTCTGTTAGGTTTCCGTTATTTCGGCTATCCGGAGATGGATGGAATAGGGGAGGATGCTTCGGGAATACATCCCAAAGAAATAGCTGTGGCGGCAGGTTATGCATACGAGGTCATAAAGAATCTTTCGGTTTCCGCTACTTTTAAATATCTGTATTCGGATATGGGTAAGATAGGAAATAGCAACGGTGCGAGTTCTGTGGCTTTTGATTTGGGGATATTATATAAGCGTGAGATAAAGGATTGGGAAGGTGCCGGTTGGTCGGTCGGGATTCATGCGAGTAATCTTGGACCGAAAATAAAATACCTAACCTCTAAAGAGGCTCTTCCTGCAATGGTCAAAGTAGGAGGTGCTGCTGACTTGCCTTTTGCATCAATGCATAGGTTGACTTTGACCGCTGATCTGGGTTACAGGCTTTCCCCCGATGATGTACAGGCGTTAAATGTAAGTGCCGGGGCGGAATATGCATGGATGGAGCATCTCATGTTGCGTGGCGGTTATCATTATGGTGATAAGAATAAAGGAGATGCCAGTTATGCTACGGCCGGGGCAGGAGTGGAATATGCAGGTGTGCATTTGGATTTTGCGTGGATGTTTGCGGGACATGAATGTCTTGCCAGAAATACGTTTTGGATTTCTTTAGGATACTCTTTTTAACTCTTGCACGGTTAGTCCTAGAAGCCTATATACATATATTAGGCTTCTAGGTTATCGATTATTAACAGGAAGATTATGAGTTATCTTTACTTTCTTTTTGTAGATGATTGGAATGCATTCATAATGGCTGTGGGTTTTCCGTTTTTGTCAAAGGCTCCCATATCATATCCGTTCCATTCGTAACATTCCGGTTCCCAGTACCATACACCAGCGCAAGATTCCATGTCTCGGGCTTTGTTTATAAAATCGGCAAGGACTTGGGCGGAAGCGGAATCATTTTGTTTTACCCCTATTTCGGTTATCATGACTTTTACTTGGAAAGTCTTTGCTAGTTGGCTGATGTGTTTTAATGCTAACAAGTTCATTTCTTGCCATAATTTTGTGGAATGAGTTTGTGGATAGTGTGACAGGCCAATCATATCCAATTTTCCTCCAGCTTCTTTGAACTGCTTGAACCACCAAGTTAAGTCGTCCCAGGCATTGTCTATGTGAACAATAACGATACTTTGGGGGAAGATTTTTTTTACGGCATCGTAGCCGGTATTGACAAACTCGGCCAGATTTTGTGTGTTTTGTGGATATTTCACTCGCTCATTGGTACTGTTTAAGCCTTTGACATCACATTCTCGGATATCATAGAATGCACCGCTGAGTGCGACATTCTCATCCCACAACATTCCTGGACGGATTTCGTTACCCACTTGTACCCATCGTGGGGATATGTCTTCCGCCTTTAATGCTTGCAAGATGTCGATGGTATGGGCGGCAATGGCCGTCTTTAGTTCCGCTACTGATTTGCCGATCCATGCCTTGGGCTTGAACTGTTGTCCGGGATCAGCCCATGAGTCGCTGTAATGGAAGTCTACCATGACATCCAGACCTTGTTCTTTGGCTCGTCGGGCTTTGTTCACAACGTCTTGTTTACTGTTCCATCTGTCTTTGGGATTTACCCATACGCGCAGGCGGATGGCATTTATGCCCAGCTCTTTCATCAGTTGGAAGCAGTCGGTTTCTATGCCTTCATGATTGTAAAACTTCAACCCTTTTTTTTCCATTTCACTCACCCAACTGATGTCGGCTCCTTGAGTAAAACTGGTTTTGGAAGGTGCTGGTGTATCGGAATTATCTGTTCCGGACTGTTCGTTGCCGTGGCTTCCGCAAGCTGACGAGGATAATACCAGCAAAGCGGTTAGCATATAATTCTTGAGGTTATGATATATTTCTTTCATGTGTTTTCGTATATTAGTTTTTTAGAAGATAGACAACGGAGGCATATCCGTCTAGTTTTAAATAAAAGTTTCCATGGTCTTCCTTCTCCTGTACATTTCCGGATACGGCGATAGCTTTCTCCGTCCTGTCCGTCAAGGGAATCTCTATTTCAGAATTGCCAAAATTATGAATAACCAATAGTTTCTCGCTATCTTTAGTCATGTACCAGGCGGCAATACTTTTGTATTTTTTTTCTCCCTCTCCCGATTCGTTGAACAGAGCATGACGGGTCATGGTTCCTTGGGCCAGCGCTGGATAGGTGTTACGCAATGCGGTAAAGATCAAGTAGGTATTCAATACTGACTGATGGTCTGCCGTCTGTTTGGTTACATCGGGGATGTTTGTGCTTACTGTGGCATCTATTTTGTCGGTATAGTGGGTGGTATAACTGTCTCCCCACAACATAGGTCCGCGTACATATTCATCTCCTTTGTCTTTGGTGCCGTATAATCCTAGTTCTTCACCATAATAAATATAAGGTGAGCCGGGAGTAGTGAGCAGGACAGCGGCTGCTAATTTCTCCTTGGCGGTAGATTTACCTAGCTTGGAGGCTGCACGATCTTCATCATGGTTGCTTAGTTTGGTTGCTGCGATGTACCCGGGACGATAGGCGGCATATTCTTGCCTATAGTTCAGGATGTCTTTGGTGAAATAACATCCGGTGGCATTATTGAGAGCCCATTCCAGACGATACCAGAAAGAGAACTCGAACAAAGCGGGCAGACCGGCATAATAGGGGGCTACTTCGTTGTATTCGGACAGTACTTCACCCACCATGTAGAAATTGTCCGTGTGTCCTTTTTGCTTGTAATAAGTGTTCATGTCTTCGTAGAACATATTCAGGAAACGGGGATTTTCGTTGCTGGTAGCACTGTGGTAGATGTGCTTGACAGCATCCAGCCGCAGTCCGTCCACACCTCGGTCTATCCATCCTTTGGCACTGTTTGCCATGGCTATGTACGCAGGGGAAGAAGTGGCTTGTTCCACCGCACCATAGTTGAGGTCGGCAAAGTAGTCGGTGGCAAACTGGGAATGATAATACCATAAGTTCATGGAATCGAACAGAATATCGGCCGCTGTTTTGTTATCAAGAGTGAATGCAGTTCCCAAAGTGACTTTGTGGGAAGCAGAAGTAGCACCGTATTTAGTTCCTGCAGGCCAAGAAGGATCGTTACTAGTGCGGATTAGAAATCCCCAAGAGGACACGAAGTCTGTGGTCAGTTCATAATGGTTGTTCCCTTTGTCATAGAATTTTTTACATATGCCTTCTCCGAAATAAAGGTATTTGGCTCCGTTTGTGCCGGGGTCAGGGTTGTCCGCATCGGCTTTTTCGGCCCGGGTTACTGTGACGGTGGGTTGCGAGGCTTTGCTCCAGTCGAGGCTGAATGTATAGATGCCTTTTACTTCTGTATCTTCGGAGGAGGTTGCGAACCATTCATTGGCGGCATATTCTTCTTTGGGTATCATGGCTATTTTTCCTTCTGCTATCTCTGTTTGAGGAGATTGGGAGAAGAGATAGTAGCTACGATAAAGATTATCAGTAGATGAGGTGGCTTCCTTGAACCAAGGGTGGGCTTTGCCCGTATGGTTCATTACATAATCCAGGTATATTTTTATGTTGCGCTTGTGGGCTTCGGTGATGAGGCGGTCGAAGTCGGCCTCTGTACCTAGTTTGGGATTGACTTTGGTATGGTCTGTCACATCATAGCCGTGATAGGACATGGCAGGATGGATGGGGGAGAGCCAGAGGGCTGTCACTCCGAGGCTGTTGATGTAATCCAGCTTGTCAATGAGTCCGTTGAGGTCGCCGTATTTGTCACCGTCTTTGTCTGCAAAGGAGTAAACTAATAATTGATAGGAGATGTCGGCACGCTTGGTACCATCCCAATTGTCGGGGGCGGCAGTGATATTTTTCCAAGTGGCGGTAGGAGGATCAGGGTTTTCGGGAGTCGGAGGAACCGGTATTTCCGGCGAATCGTCAGAACAGGCTTGTGACAGAGGTACCAAGCAAAGCAGGAATAGTATACCTACTAGAAAGAGATGGATTCGTTTCATGGTTTCTTTGTTTATAAGGGGTAAAAGAATAAGGCGGAGTACAGTATTACGGAAATTCCGCAAGCCGTAAACCGCCTTTTGTCGGTATAGGTACGGGGAGGATACAAGAAGCGTACCTATACTTGTATTGATTAGTTCTTAGTTAGGGTCAACAGGTTCATGCCGTCGCATTGAGGGATGAACCTGATGGTATAGTTTCCGGCCGTAACAGCGATGTTGCCGGCATTGAAAGTCGGTTCGGCTATCGAACCACCCCAGTTGATGTCCCAGTCATTATTGGCGCGGATTTTGATTTCACCATCCGTTAGGTTGGTGGTCAGATTCCAACTTCCATCTTCTTCGTTGTAAGTCATGTCGGTATCGGCATCCCATCCGGATGGGGTGGCGCTACCTATCACTCCGAGAGTTGAGATGAGGGTATGCTTGTAAGTCATGGCAGTCAAATCCACTTCCATCATGTAGAACCCTGCTTCCGGAGCGTCGATATTTCCTGCACCGTTTTCATCAAGTGTACCTGCCAGAGCATCACCACTTACTTTTTCCCAATCGCCTGTCCAGTTATCTTTTTCTGGGTTCGGCTTGTATTTGAATTCTCCGTTCAAATAGGCGAAACCTCTGTATTTGCCATCAAAGTTTATTCCGGCTAGCGGGCAAGTACCTGACCATGAGGTGTTATTACCTATTTCATAGATGTAAGGAGCGAAACCCAGCTCTTCCAGTGTGTAGGTGTATTCCATCATATCCAATGTCATTCTATACATGCCGGCTTGAGTTATCATGCCGGCTTGTGGATTGTTTGTTGTAAGTGTTCCTTCGGTAGCGGTATCTCCATCGGTTACGGTTCCCAATACACCAGCTCCCCAGAATTCTCCCTCGGTATTGGTCTTCGGAATAATTTTCCAGCATTGATTATCAGCGGTTGTGGTGAATACGATGGAAAATTTGGAATCTTCATAAACGTCTGTTCCCGAATGGCTGAATCCCACCATGCCGTCAGCGCTCCAACCATTTACCGAGGTTTCATCCTTGTCGTTCTTTATTGTGAACATGTCGCCTACAAGATAGTAACCGGTGTCAATAAATGGTGCGGCCGGAGTGAAATTTACGTCAAACGAACCGGCATTTACCAATAAGGCTTGTCCGTCTTTTATGGCATTGGCATATACTTGGGCAATGAAGGGACGCGCTATAGGACGTTTCCCGTAAGTTTCCACTACCAGCTTCTGAATGGTCAGGCTGTCAATCATTCCGTCTGTATTGGATTCCAGTTCTCCTGCCTTACCTTTCTCGGTAGAGAGCTCTACCCGTACATTGCCCAAGGTATATCCTTCGGGAAGTGTGGCATTAGATAGAGTGAACAATTTGATGCTGCTCCCCGGATTGGATAAATTGATGTCATCGACCTTGGATGCCGAGAAATCGGGAAGGGTTATTGCAGCTTCTTGTTCGTTGGCTTGAGGAGTTGCCCAATCAGTGTAATCATCTGTGCATGAAGACATGCACAGAACAGTCAGACCGATTAATGAATGGATTGATATATTTTTCATCTTGATTCAATTAAAAAGATTATTATTTGATTTCGCCTTCGCCGGTAGCGAAGTTCAGGTAGAGCTGCTGTCCCGCTTTGCCTGCTACTCGTGCTTGGTCTCCATCGTTGGCACGATATTCAATTTTGCCGTCGAAGACCATGAACTCGCTCTTCCACCACTCAAAGGTAGGAATTTTTACGTATGCACGCACACCGTCACCATCGCCACCCGGGACACTGGCAGCAAAAGCAGGTGAGACAAAAGAAGCGTTAAAAGTATCGGGAATGGTACATAACCAGCCTTCAGCCTGCTCTTTCCAGTCGCTGTTGCCTACAACAGGTCCCATCAACCATATTTCAGGTTTGTTAAACTGTATATCATAGACGAGGTTGCGTCCCGAAACGGAAGAGGTGATTACCATTAAGTACCATCCCGGAGTATCAGTAGCGATATTGTCTCCGTTGTCTTTGATATTGCCTGCCAAATCGCCGTTTATACTGTTTATACCAGAAAATCCTGTTTCATTTCCATCCCAAGCTTTGCTCTGATTGAATTTGATGCCGGCATCGTCTATCCATACCATAGACCAGAATACATGAGTTGCACCGTTTACGGGAATCATCTTGGTTGCCGAATCCCAGTTCCATTCGTTAAATCCGCCTACGATATATAAGTTTTCGGGGGTATTGACCGGAGGAAGCGAGAAAAGTAAATGTACTTTATTCAATGACACTACATTGGAAAGTATTTCGGTTCCTTCTATTGCTTTGTTATCACTGGTCATCATAACTGCTCTTAAGCGGATATAGACCGCTATATCCATCGGAAAATCAACATCGGTTGCACCTTTGTTTACTTTCATATCTGTAAGTGTACTAGCTAAAAGAGGTGCGTCTATACTGATTTTTGTTCCTGCATTGACATTACCTATTTCTGTAAAATCGGTCATGGATTCATCGAATGCCACTTGCACATAGTATCCAACGTTGGCGGGGAAGCCGTAGTCGGGTTGTGAACAGGATATTTCGATAGAGGAAGAATTGGCCAAATCGATTACTGTACCGCTGATAGCTGGAGTGTTTAGGACAAATTCGGTGGGTGAGATTAGCGTTGGGTTGGAGTCGCGATCATCATCACATGCGGTGAATATACCCAGTCCCAATCCGATAATCAAAAATGATTTAAGTATTTTATTCATTGTATTTTCATTTAATAATTATAAAACAAAAAGTTTTCAGTATCCCGGGTTCTGAGTCAAATTGGAGTTGGCAGTCAACTCATTGGTCGGGATGGCAAAAATATTAAGATGTGCATCAAAACTACGTCCTTCATAAGATCCGCCTTTCCATTGCCAAGTGTAATTGTTGTTGCCTCCATAGCGGTTGAATCTAATTAAGTCCATACGGCGGCGGCCTTCAAAATAGAATTCTCGGCTCCATTCATCGCAAATATCATCCAGGCTATATGCATTTGTACGGGTAGAAGCATGTGCACGACTTCGGATGGAGTTAACTGCTTGTGTACCTTCAGATGTAGTGTTTCCTCCATTCAAGCGAGCATCGGCTTCTGCAAAAGTCAGATAGGCTTCTGCAACACGTAGCAAGAAGTAGTCGGTATCGGCGAAGGTGGCATCATGTCCGGCTGAACCGTCTGTTTTGAAGTTGGTGAATTTTGCAATAGCATAACCGCTTTTAAAGGTAGATACATCTTCATTGTTTAAGGTACGTCCCACACCGTCGAATAAAGCACGGTCGTCTTTGGCTGCTACATACATGTCGTAGCTTGGCAGTTCGGGGGCATCATTCTGAGGGAAGAATTTGCGGATGAGGTCAGGACGTGCGCGGTTACCGCCCCAGTTTTGTGCAGAAACACCGTTGGTGGCTGTCAGGTCATTAGGGTTTGCATGCATCTCACCATCAAAGCAACCAGCTATCAAGAACAGGGAAGTACCCCAACTGGTGGTTGTCAGACCGTCTTGAAGTAAGGGTAGAAGAGCTTCGTAAGCAGCATCAGTTTCCCCGTTGTCACCCATGAATAACATTTGATAGGCAGTCCATCCGCCTTTTCCCACAGTATTGAGCCGGTAGGAGGATTTTATTACTTTGTCGGCATATTCTTTTGCTTTTTGCCATTGGGCCGTTCCTGTATAAATTTCCGAATTCAAGTACAGGCGTGAGAGCAACAGCCAGCAGGCAGCTTTGTCTACACGACCATAACCGGCATCTGTCGATTTTTTTGCTTTTGCTTCGGAAAGGGCCGGTTCTATTCCGATCAGTTCCTGTTCAAGCCATTCATACATTTGAGCTCTGGATCTTTGTTCAGGTTTGGTCATTGGTTCCAATGTAAAGGGTATGTTTCCCCAACCATCCATCAGTAAGAAGTAGTGTAGGGCACGTACAAAGCGGATTTCGGCAGACATGGTGGCATCTGTATCTCCAGCCATAGCCAGATATTGGTTACAATAGGTGATGCCGGTAGTCAGACGGGCATAGAACCCGTTTAACATAGGATGGGAAGCATTGTAAGTATTGTAGCAGAAACTGGCTACACCTTCATCTCCCCAGCCGCAGATAGCTTCATCAGTGGTCAGTTCGTTGGAATTGAACAATTGGCGGATAAAGCCTGTCGTACCACCATCCAAACCGTCAATATCACAGTCACCGTTAGCACCACCGTTTCCGGCTAATGCCATATTGGCGTAGCACTTGTTGAACAATCCGTTTAAATCAACATTGGTATCGATGTTCGGATCGATAGGATCTACATCTAAGTCTCCGATACATGAGGTTGCCCCCAAAGCCAACATCATGAATGTGGCAGGAACGATATTCTTTATGTATTTTTTCATATACTGCATAATTTTGCGAATTAGAAATTCAGGTTAAGACCAATAATAAATGAGATAGGACGCGGATAGAGATTGTTATCGAATCCGTTATTGATTTCGGGGTCGATGCCATCATAGTTTGAAATGGTGAAAACATTCGATACGGTTCCATATACGCGTCCATTCAAACCGCGATAGCTTCCGTTCTTGAAGAGATTGGAAAAGCTGTATCCTAAAGTGATGTTGTCACACTTCAAGAATGAGGCGTTACGCACCCAGTAGTCCGAAGCTTTGGCGGTAATTTCGTAAGTTTGCCAATTTCTGGCTACAGCGTCTACCGGACGGTTAGACAGGTAATTCAAAGAGTTGGACCATACTTCACCAGGATTCATGTTGCTCCATCCGGCGTTGATTCCATCATAAACATAGTTACCTAGACTGGCACGCAGTGAGAATCCGAAGTCCCAATTTTTGTATTCCAGGCGGGAGGAAAGCCCCATAGTTACGTCGGGAGCAGCATTTTTATAAAGGTATTTGTCATTTTCGGTAATCTTACCGTCACCGTCCCGGTCTACTACTGCATTTTCTATCGGGTTGCCTTGTGGGTCATATACTTGTTGGTATACATAGAATGAATTAGCTGGATACCCTACTTGATTGTATTGCAGATAAAAACCCGAACCTTGACCTACTTTGATATCGGTATTGGCTACAGGAGCACCACTATCGGATACACCACTTAGATCGGTAATCTCATTCTTATTATAAGTAAGGTTATAATTAATAGTCCATATTAAGTCATTGTTTACAATGGGTTTCCAGTCTAAGGCAAATTCGATGCCTTTATTTTCCAACGAACCGATATTTTGCCATGCTTGATTTCTATAGCCAGCCATGGACGCTAATGGTGCATAGTTCAGCAAATCTTCGGTTTTACGGTAATAAGCATCAATACTGGCTGTCAGCCGTTGATCCATAATACCAAAATCAACCCCAATATTATAGGTAGTAGTGGTTTCCCATTTTAAATCAGGAGTATAGTTGTCCGGGCGGTATAGGGTTCCGTTACCTATCAGTGGATAAAAACCGTTAGTACCTGTGCTTACTGAGTATGTGGGAATCCAGTTATAATTGTTAATTTTTTCTCCTGCCTGTTGACCTGTCATGCCCCAGCCTAAGCGAAGTTTCAAGTCAGATATCCAAGATATGTCTTTTAGGAAGTTTTCTTCTTTTGCTTTCCAAGCTAAGACTACAGACGGGAACCACGCCCAATGGTCTTTGAAGCGTGAAGTTCCATCATCGCGAACGGTAGCTGTAAGATAGTAACGGTTCATAAGTATGTAGTTGGCACGTCCGAAGAAGGAAACCAAATAACTGTCGGTCTTGTATTGATACGGAGTGTGAGGACGCTCTGTGCCGGCTAATGTGGGGTCATCGTTCGTCATCGGATAACGACCTACGTAGTCACTGTTTGTGCTTTTCCAAAAATGTTGCCATTCGTAACCTCCCATAATATCAAAATGGTGGTTATCATTAAAGTCTTTATAATATTGGGCGTATGCATTCAATGAAAGGTTGCGTTTTAGGATACTTTCACCTCCAACAGAACCATAATACATGGCACTAGGGGAAGCAGTAGATTTATTCTGTGCTTGGCGTCCTTTGGAAACATCGGCACCTAGAGATAAATGAAGGCGAAGGTCTTCAAGACCATGTACTTTATAGTCGATATCGGCACTTCCCACAAAGGCGCGGCTGTGGGCAACTTCTGTGTTAAAAGCAAGCATGGCTAATGGGTTGGCACATTCTGCCGTGCTGTTATAGATGAACGGCCATGTGGAGTCGCCTAATGATGCGGCTGATGACCATTGGAAAAATCCCCCATAATTTTGTAATGTCTGATCCAATGCATTGCCGAATTGGGCTTTGTGATATTCGGATGTGAAATTATAAGGATCTTGGGTAGGGTCCATCTTTACAGCAGCACCTACGGCTCCACCGTCGGCATATGCAGAACGTGCGTACATTCCTTTCGCATTGAGGTTCATAGTCAAATGATCGTCAAAAAAAGACGGATTAAGATTCAATGCAGCTGTGACACGTTTGAAATCAGAATTTTTCAAGATACCTTCTTGATTGGTGAAACCTACAGATACACGATAAGGAAGGTCTTTTACTGCACCCGATACGGTTATATTGTGGTCATGACTGAGAGCGGTACGGTAAATAAGATCTTGCCAGTCGGTGTTGGCTGTACCCATGGCACGATAAGCATCGCTGTTTTCTCCGTATAAATCGGTGATAAGTTGACGGTATTGGTTGCTGTCAAGTACATCAACTGTTCCTTTTTTCTGACTCAATGTGACACTACCTGAATAGGAAACTGAAGGCTTTTGCCCTTTGCGTCCCTTTTTAGTAGTGATGATGATAACACCGTTTGAGCCGCGTGAACCGTAGATAGCAGTGGCTGAAGCGTCTTTTAATACGTTGAATGATTCGATATCCTGCGGATTAATCATGGCTAGTTTGTTAGAGAGGCCTTTTACTCCCTCATTGTCCATAGCCATACCATCAATAACAATTAGAGGGTCATTAGATGCGTTCAGTGAAGAACCGCCACGTATACGAATCTGGGCGCCACTGCCTGGGGCACCATCATTACTTGTTACATTGACACCGGCTATTTTCCCAGAAATCATATCCTGTGCGTTTATTACTAAGCCTTTGTTCTTTCCATCCGGTTTCATGGCTGTTACCGAACCGGTCAGGTCATTCTTTTTAGCCACACCATAACCGATAACGACTACTTCTTCCAAAGTTTCCGTATCATCTTTCAGTATCACATTTAGTGAAGTAGCAGCCGGAAGTTCCTGGGTCAGGTATCCGATAAACGAAATAACAATTATATCACCTTTATTGGCGTTTAACAGGAAGTTACCGTCAAAATCAGTGATAGTACCATTGGTTGTTCCTTTTACCACAACATTGGCACCGATAATTGGTTCGCCTGTTGTGTCCTTTACAAGTCCTTTGACAGTCATTTGCTGGGCAAATGCGTCTATGGACAAGAAGCATCCTACTATCAGTGTGAGTAGGATCTTGAACATCAAGTTTCTTTTCATGTCTTTAAATTTAAAGTTAAATAATTATTTCAAGTTTATATTCTCAGTTAAAAAATACCTATTGAAAACTGTTTTCCCAAACAACCTGATTTTCTAATCAATCTCTGTTATAATGTATGTTTTTACCTTTTAGAATGATTGGCGGCTGCTTTAGCTAACCATCATCCTCACTTACTTTTTGTTTTGTTTGTTACAAATGTAGCGGTCTTATAAAGCGATTTTTGAGATAAGAATAAAAATATAAATGATTTAGTGCTAGTGCAAATCATATATAATTGATTCATAGTATAATATACTGATTGGCTTATCTTAAAAATATAACTATATGTGAACTGTTCAAGGCTCATTCGGCTACATTTTATGAGGATTAATGTTAACTGTTTGTCAAAAGATCACTTTCTATAATCTCTTAATACCTTTTAATTCTGATTTATCTTTTACCTCTTTAATGCTGATTGCATAACCACCACCGCTTGCTGCGTGTAAGTTCAGTTTGCTTTTGTTGGTCACAATGCCTTTACGGATGGTATATGCCTGCGGATTATCTTTCCAGTCGGCATCTTTTGCGTCTGCATATACAGTTGCGATGTATTTTTTGTCCGGATCAAGGAAATCAAATATCAGTTTTGAAGAATGACCGTTCTCATCTGCCGTACAGCCGATATACCAGTCGTTGGTTCCTTTAGCTTTGCGGGCAATGGTAATATAGTCTCCCGGTTCGGCTTCCAGATATTTGGTTTCATCCCAGTCAATGGCTACATCTTTTATGAATTGGAAGGCATCCATGAAGCGTTCATAGTTTTCAGGTATGTCGGCAGCCATTTGTAATGGGCTGTACATTGTTACATACAGGGCCAGTTGGCGTGCCAAAGTAGAACGTACCTGTGAATTGTTGGTAGGATTCATTTTGTTACAGCGGGTTTCAAAGATACCCGGAGTGTAGTCCATCGGACCACCTATTAATCGTGTGAAAGGCAAGATGGTAGTATGGTTTACGTTGTTACCGCCAAATGATTCATATTCAGTTCCGCGTGCCGATTCGTTACCGATCAGGTTGGGATAGGTGCGGCATATTCCGGTAGGGCGTACAGCTTCGTGGGCGTTTACCATGATTTTGTAGTCCGCTGCTTTTTTCACCGCATACAGATAGTGGTTATCCATCCATTGTCCATAGTGGTGTTCGCCACGTGGAATAATGTTGCCTACATAGCCACTTTTTACAGAATTATATCCGTTGTCTACCATGAATTGGTATGCCTGGTCCATGTGGCGTTCATAGTTACGTACAGAAGCCGAAGTTTCATGATGCATCATCAGTTTTACGCCTTTGCTTGCAGCGTAGCTTTGAAGTTCTTTCACATTGAAATCGGGATAGGGAGTTACAAAATCAAAAACATAATCTTTGCTTTTTCCGAACCAGTCTTCCCAACCTTCATTCCAGCCTTCTACCAATACTTGGTCGAATCCATGCTCTGCTGCAAAATCAATGTAACGTTTTACGTTGGCAGTGTTGGCAGAGTGTTTGCCGTTAGGTTTTGTTTTGTTGTAATCTGTTTCACCCAGTTTTACACTGGATAAGTCGTCCGTGTAAGCCCATGAACCTTTTCCCGTAATCATATCCCACCACACACCGATGTATTTCACAGGCTTGATCCAGGAAGTGTCTGCTATTTTGCAAGGTTCGTTCAGGTTTAACGTAATGCGTGAGGCAAGAATGTTGCGGGCATCATCACTAACGATGACGGTACGCCACGGTGAAGTGCAGGGAGTCTGCATATATCCTTTGTCACCTTGTGCGTCCGGAGTCAGCCATGATTCGAAAATCATGTTCTTGTCATCCAGGTTGAGGTGCATGCAGGCATAGTCTATCAAAGCTGCTTCGTGCAGATTGATGTACAGACCGTCGTCTGTTTTCATCATCAGGGCAGTTTGTACACCGGTGGGGCTGAATGCGGTTTGCGAGGAGTTCTCCGTATAAGCCTTTGAAAACAATCCTCTGATTTCCGACAGGCGGGAAACGGTATAGTCATATTCCTGTGTGTCATAATCTCCCGGAATCCAGTAAGCGGTGTGGTCACCTGCCATGGCAAATTGTGAATGTTCTTCTTTGATCACGAAATAGTTCAAGTTCTTCTGCTGCGGAAATTCATAGCGGAAACCCAGACCGTCGTTGAACAGGCGGAAACGGATGATTATAAATCTGTCATTGGCAGGCTGGTTCAATGTGACCGCCAATTCATTATAATGGTTACGGATTTCCTTTTCTTCTCCCCATACCGGCTGCCATGTTTCATCGTTGGTAGATGTCCGGACATCCTTTATCTCGAAACCGTTATAAAGGTTTGTCTTGATGTCCAGTTTGTCTATGTCTTTTTTATCAGTCCATTCGAAGTCGGTTTTGGCGTTTGCGTCTTCTTTTTTTAATTCCAACCCCAATTTGCTGGGTTTGATAACTTCCTTTTGTTTATAGGTCAGTTCATACGTGGGAGTGCCCTGACCATCTAGAGTAAATGTCATCTCCAGATTACCATCCGGAGAGTTCAGTTTTTGTTGTGCATTTGCAATGAATGAGATACAGAGAAATGCGATAAGTGAAAGATTCTTTTTTAAATTCATAATATGTACTGGTATTAAATTATAAGCTTTTACTGGTTGTTTTAAAATTCTAAAACTAGCATTCCACGCCCCGGAAGTGTTAGGTTTTTACTCAAGTCGATATTTTGATCCGTTAAAACATCATGGGCTGATGTTGTTGGAAGTACTTCTTTGTATGGAGTCAGGTTTATGGTTTGCGTTTTGTCTGTTCCATTCATGAGAACCGTTATCGATTTGTTTCCGTATTTTCGTTCATAAACGTAAATCCCTTTGTTGGGAGCGAAGTGTTTCAATCTGCCTTTGGCTATGACTTCATTCCCTTTTCTCCATTGGAGTAATTTCTGCATATAAGTAAAGGCTTCATTTTGCTGCGGAGTACGGTTAGCCTCATTGAAACAGTTGCGTGGGTCATTTTTCCAACCTCCGGGGAAATCACAACGTAACAGACCGTCGCCATTGGCTTTATCTGCAGCCATCAGAATTTCTGTCCCATAATAAATCTGGGGAATGCCACGTGTGGTCAGCAGGAATACAAGTGCTTGTTTGTAGCGGTCAATATTTTGCGTGGCTTCTTCATTTAAATAAAAGCGTGAAGTATCATGGTTATCAAGGAAAACGAGCAGATTCATCGGATCTGCATATACCAAATCCTGAGTAAGATAATCGTAAAGACGATATAATCCGCCGTTCCAGTCAGTTGTTTCTTCGTCAAAGGCTTTGTTCATTTGTTCCATCAGCGGGAAATCCATCACGGTACGGAGATTGGAGTTTCTGGGAGCAGCCAGTCTGCTGTCTTTCTGCCAGAAAGAAACCAGCACATTACTGTTCAACCAAGTTTCACCTACTATGTTGAAATCAGGGTACTCGTCGGTCACGGCTTTACACCATTCTGACATCATGTCGAAATCTGCGTAAGGATGTGTGTCTTGACGGATGCCGTTAATCCCTGCAT
The DNA here is from genome assembly GCF_031119655.1 of Phocaeicola sp. GP0067. NCBI lineage: Bacteria > Pseudomonadati > Bacteroidota > Bacteroidia > Bacteroidales > Bacteroidaceae > Phocaeicola > Phocaeicola sp. GP0067. The sequence goes on along the minus strand of NZ_JAVHZY010000011.1, from coordinate 15,544 downwards.
ATTCTATCCACCAGATACTGCTTTGGATCAAATAGCGGGCTACATGGCGGTTGCGTTGGTTCAAGTCGGGCATTGATTCTGTAAACCATCCGTCTACGGCTATCTTGCGTTCATAATCAGAAGCGTGGATATCCTGTACACTCGCTGTTTTATAAGAAGTTTGTGTGTAGTTTCCTTTAAAATTGAACCAGTCTTTGGAAGGCATATCTTTGAAAAGATAGTTTTCGCTGCCACAATGGTTGAAAATCATGTCCATAACAACTTTCATTCCTTTGCTGTGTGCTTGTTCTACCAGCTTGCAGAATTCTTCATTGCTACCTAATCTGCGGTCTACTTGATAATAATCGGTAATGGCATAGCCATGATAGGATCCTTCTTTCATGTCATTTTCCTGTATGGGGTTCAGCCAGATTGCCGTAACTCCCAAGTTGGAGAGATAATCCAGATTATTTTCAATACCTGCGAGGTCGCCCCCGTGACGGGCGAACGGATCGTTACGGTCTACCTTTGCTTCCAACATTTCCGGTACGACATCGTTCGAGGGATTTCCGTTGGCGAAGCGGTCTGGCATAATCAGATATAATACGTCACCTGAGTTGAAGCCTTCCACGTTGGAAGCATCTGCCTTACGCTGTTTTATTTCATATGGCACAACAGTTTGCTTTTTACCTTGTTTCAGTGTAATATGAAAAGTCTGCGGAGTAGCTTCCGATAAATCCATATATAAGATTAAGTAATTGGGATTTTCTTGTTTCACAACATCTTTCAGAAGAATGTCTTTAGAAGAGATGCTTACATCACTGGAAGAAATATTGTCGCCATACAGTAGGACCTGTAGTTCGGGATTCTTCATATCCGCCCACCAGAAGGCTGGGGCTACTTTTTTAATTATGGCTGCGGACACTGTGTGTTGCAAACCGAATAACGCGAGTAATGCCATAAGTGCGAATGTTCTTTTCATAATATATAGAAATTAGTGTTTATATCTTCATTTCATTTGGATGTTGCAAATGTAGGAGTGGAATAGCTGAGATTTGAGTACTAGAATAAAAATATAAATGTTTTATAGACTCAACTTATTGATAATTAGGCATATTTGTCTTTGCTGTATTGCTGAAAATATAAACGTCAATGAAAATATTTTCGTTGAAAAACTTTATTCTAATTACTTATATTTATATATTTGTGAATCTATAATAAGTATATAAGATGAAGAATGTAACCTATTTCTTTATATTGTTTTTGTTGACTTTGACAACTCCTTTGTTTGCTGATAAAAACAGCAATGAAGAAGTGTTGAAAAGGTTGGATCGGGTCATAGATAATAAGACCGCTTGTCATGTGCAGAAGGAAAAAGAGATTGTGGATTTAAAGCAACGTCTTCACCGTTCTAAAGATAATAGGGAGAAATATGAACTTTGCGGTTCTTTGTTTAACGCTTATCTGCATTATCAAGCTGATTCCGCATTGTATTATATTAATGGAAAAATGAATTTGTTGCCTCTGTTGAATCATCCGGAGTTAAAGAATGAGATTGTCATTAACCGTGCCGAGGTGATGGGGGTGATGGGAATGTATAACGAGGCTTTGGAACAATTGGAGCGGGTAGACCCGTTGGAATTGGAACGGGAGACTTTGGCTTATTATTACCGGACCTATCGGGCTTATTATGGTTGGGTGGCCGATTATACCACCAATGATGCCGAAAAAGTGAAATATTTGAAAAAGACCGATGCTTACAGGGATTCTATTCTTATTGCTACTGATCCTTGTGTAGACAGGAGCATTGTATGGGCCGAGAAAAAGATTATTAATGGCAAGGTGGATTCTGCTTTGGTTATATTGTCGGACCTATTGAAAGAAACGCCGGATGAACGGCAAAAAGGGTATATTTACTATACTTTATCCGAGGCTTACGATATGCGGGGAGATATTCAGAAAGAAATTTATTATCTGGCCTTGACCGCTATTACAGATTTGAAATCGTCTATTCGTGAATATGCATCCTTACAGAAATTGGCTCAACTGATGTATGAGGTAGGTGATTTGGATCGTGCCTATAAGTATTTGAATTGTTCAATGGAGGATGCGGTAGCCTGTAATGCCCGTTTGCGGTTTATTGAGGTAACGCAGTTCTTTCCTATTATTGATAAAGCATATAAATTGAAAGAAGAAAAAGAGAGGCAGATTTCCCGTACTCTTTTAATCAGTGTCAGTTTGCTTTCTTTATTTTTGCTTGCTGCTATTTTTTATCTGTACCGATGGATGAAGAAATTATCAGTGATGCGCCGTAATCTGAGTCTGGCTAATCAACAGATGCAGGAAGTAAATGCTGAGTTGGCACAGACGGGGAAGATCAAGGAAGTATACATTGCCCGTTATTTGGACAGATGTGTGATTTATCTGGACAAGTTGGAGTTTTATCGTCGTTCTTTGGCGAAACTGGCAATGGCCTCCCGTATAGACGATTTGTTTAAAGCGATTAAATCCGAGCAGTTCATACGAGATGAACGGAAGGATTTTTATAATGAGTTTGATAAGTCTTTCCTGGAGTTATTTCCTCATTTCATTACTTCTTTTAATGAGTTATTGGTAGAGGAAGGAAGAATATATCCCAAATCGGGCGAGTTGCTGACTACGGAATTGCGTATATTTGCTTTGATCCGTCTGGGAGTAACTGATAGTAATCGGATTGCCCATTTCTTGGGGTATTCTTTGGCAACGATTTATAATTATCGCAGCAAGATGCGTAATAAGGCGATAGGAAACAAGGAAACTTTTGAACAGGAAGTGATGAACTTGTAGAGATAGGGGGACTTTTTAATTATAATTGTAATGTGAATTAGAGAAACAATGAGGTTTAAATCGATATAACCGAAGGTTTTCATACTCATATGGAGTTTATACTGAAATGGTGTACTTTCAAAATCTGCATGGTCTTTTCAGAGCTTCTTGTGGATGAAAAGAAATTCTTATATTTATTATTGTCTTTGCGGATACAGAATTGAGCTGTTCTGCCTTTTCTCCATTATAATACCGAGGAACTGGCTTATTGAGTAGTTGCATTGTTAAGACATTAGTATCTGATACTATGTATGCGATAGGGGTATAAGGTGGTTTTTCTACAAAATCAAAGTTTTATTTTTTTGAGAGCTTTTTTGATTCAAATAAATTAAAAGAAAGCGAGGAAAGAAGTATTCCGGTATGCGGAAACACCTTTCCTCGCTTGGGAGAAGTTTATCTATATTCTAATATGAAGATATTACTATCTTTTTCATAGGATTAGATAAATAATTAAACTGCTGCATTAACTGTGATTTCTACAGGTACAGTTACATTTACTGTTTCACCCTTGGAATTCTTCACATTTGTGAATGTCAATTTAATGGTAACCTTTGTTGACTGAGAAATCATAGTATCCGCAGTTGTAATCTTGATATCATAACGTGTTACATTATTCGGATTATCAGCAGTTCCAATATTAACTGTACGTTCTACAAGTGCTGCACTCTTAATCAAGTTGTTTCCTTCTGTTATCGTTACAGTAGAATTGTTATCTACAGTGTAAGCATCTCCTGCGAAATCTATCAGTTTGTAAGTCAAAGCACCAGAAGCAGCGTTTCTGTAGTCATAAACTGTTACTGATTTGCCGGCACACATTACTGCTACATTACCGATAACGATGTCATCACCCTTAAGAGTAGCGAAGTTAACTTTCAAGTTTTCGATACCATAAGTACGGGATGTATTTTCTCCGCTTGCATTCTTAGCGTAAGAAGTATCAGTTCCCAAGAAGCTAATCTTCAAGTTTTTAATAGTATAAACTGTGTTCTTCTTACCGTCATCCTTTAAGGTTACAACACCATTTTCGATCTTAATCTTGTCATTACCTGTTGCCGGTGCGGCATTTTCTGTAACCAAAGTAGCGTTAGCACCTTTGAAGAAGGTATTCAATGTAATGCTATTTTGCTCTACAACTTTCAATACGCCATTGCTATAGTATTGAGCATCCCATGTAACGTGGCTGTTAATTTCTTCTGCAGTCGGTTTCGCGATAGTAAACGGAATTTCGACAGTCTGACGCAGATTGCCCTTCTTGTCCTTCATTTCGATAACAGCTTTCAATGTACCATTGCCCAAAGTAATACCTGCATATTCTTCATTAAACTGAATCTTCACTTTAGAGAAGTTAGACATATTAACCTTACCATTGTCATTGCTGTTGTTAGCATTCAAAAGAATAGCGGTCTTAAACAATTGGGTTGTTACATCGATTCCGTCTTCTTTTACTGATTCGCCATATTCATTCAGCTCATCCCAAATCAGTTTCACATTGTTTGTGAAGTTTGCCATATCATCATTCCATACCAGACGGTCACCGGCTGTAGGAGCAACTTTTGCAAAGTAAGGAGCAAAGTCTGCAATGATGAATTGGTTAGCAATCTTTTGTCCGGCCGCGTTTGCGTAAGTAGCAACTGCGTTATGAGCTTGTTCTGCTAATATGATTTCAGTTGTTTCAGGAGCTTCTTTACCAAAGGTTACAGTTACAGGGTCACTAATCACAACCATAGCCGTGTTTGTTACCTGGCGAACAGTAAATTTCACTGCTTGGCCTTTGATAGTTTCCTTGTATGAGAAAGTCATACCATCAATAGAAATACCATATCTTACAGAGTCAGCTTTGGCTTCATCGTCTGCCATGACCAAATATGAATCGTAGATGTCTCCGGCTTCTTCAGGAACAATTGTTACAGGTTCTCCTATAGATTCAACAGGAATAGTTCTGTCTTTGAATGTAGCACCGTTTTTATTATTAGCTTGCTTCAATTCTACACCATAATTATAAATTGAGCGTACATTTTCGCTAGCAACCAGTGATAGTGCTTTTCCTTTAATGTTTTTCTCATAGGTTTTCATTTCAGCAGGAGTCATATCCTTTAATGAATAAGGAATTGCAAAAACGCCACTTTCTGAAATAGCTCTGCTGTTGCTGATGGCATCATTGGTAGGAACAGGAGTACCGAATACAACCGGAGCTTCGTCACCTTTCGTGTTAACCAACTTAAAGTTCAGTTTAGAGATGTCGTAATTAGAAGGAACGACTTGTACATAAACATAGTCTTGGTTGGCAGTCAACATATATTGCCCCTTAGCCGGCATAGCCTTGCTTCCATCCCATGTAGCTTCTTTAACTTGACCCTCTTTATTTATGTGCAGACCATTGAAACGATGGTAATTAATGTCTAAATTTTCACCAAGGACTACAATCTGACCTAGATCGGCAGCCATCGGCAGGCGAATCTCCAATGGTTCTTTACCATTTTCATCATAAATCACCAAGATGTTGTAGTTTGGATCTGTAGGATCAGTATAGTAGAAAGGAATATTTGCAGCAGGAGCGGTAGCGCCGGCAAATTCTTCAAATTCTGTACCGTTCCACAAATACCACTTGCCGTTTTCCTTTTTCACTTCAGGCTGAGCATCCTTGCCCGGTTCACCCTGTGCGCCGTCCTGGCCTACAGCTTTAACGGTAGTTTTCTCACCGTTGCATACCCAAAAACCATCTTCCGAGATAGTCCATTCTGTACCTGCAGCACCTGCTTCACCGTCCTTACCGTTGGTAATGGTGTAGCTGCTACCGTCATTGAAAGCAACAGTGAAACCGCCTGTGGCAGGAGTTACAGAAGTAATCCAGTTGGCAGCATTGATTTTTGCTTCCAAGTCTTTGATTTGACTTTCGATGCCATCCACGCGTGAAGTCAGCTCGTCAATGTCATCATCGTAGTCTTTACAAGACACAAATGTTCCTGTTGACGAAACCATCAAGGCTCCGAACAGGATTGCACTTAAAAACTTTTTGTTCATAATAGAAAAACTTTAAATTTATAAATTTAAAAAAACTAAAATTGGTTATACATACCATTTATTATAAAAGGACTTAATTGTTTTCCTCCTGTTTCAGCGGATTCCTCTCGTGTGCCACATACTGCCGGGGCGTCATGCCCGTCACTTTTCCGAACGCCACATAGAAAGGGCTTTTCGAACCGAAGCCGCTGCGTACGGGAACTTCCTCTATAGGGCATCGTCCGCTGCGGAGCAGCTCTTTGGCGTATTCCACTCGGTAAGTGTTTACTAGTTCTTTCAGGTTGCAGCCGAAATAGCGGTTCACCACATTACTTAAATAAGTCTGGTTTGTCTCCAGCATCGCACTCAGTGTCTTCAGCGAAAGAGAGGAATCGAGGAATACTTGACGCACTTCCATCAGGTATAATATACCTTTATATATAAGAGCGTCTATCCGGCGGACGTCCGTCCGCAACGCAAACTCCTTCTCCCATCGGCGAGAGGCGGCACGATAGAGCAAAGTCTTTTGGCGCACCGAAGTGTAGCGGGTCTTTTTACGTCGCAGAAACAGGTATTCCATTCAATTCTTTTTTCGTTTTTTATTTGCTTATTTTGTCGATCTCTTAGTAAGAGATCGACAAAATAGATGTAATATGCATAAAATCAAATAATTAAATCAGTGAGAAGTGGGCTGTTGAGAGAAAGATTAAATAAGAAAAAAGGCTTTTTTTTGCTTTAGATCGTATTTTTTTAATGAAAAGTGTATTAGTTATCAAAACTTTCCTTATTTTTGCACGAGAATTATATATCTCTTACTAAGAGATCGATAAAAACCTATCTTGTATTTTGTAGTCTAAACAGGTAAAAATCAATTATTTATATCTTCGTTTTATTATATACTTGGGCGCAGAATGTAACTCATGTGTCAGAAATGAGTACCGCTTTGTACTTTATTATATGGCGTATGATTTTTTCTATCGGCATCCAGAATTCATGGAGAAGTTGGAATAATGCTGGACGGAATGAAGATGAATGTGTCAAAACCAAAATGACAGCTTTGAAAAGTTGCAGATAGTAATTATAACGCGTAAAAGGGTCGTATCAAACTCTGTATTGAGTAATGATACGATCCTTTCTTTAGTCTTTTAGGATGCTCAAATTTCAGATTATAAGTTCATGTTTTCAAAAACAGAGTTTTGACACCGCGGAGTGAATTTCAGTTTCGGGAAACAGAACATTGAACGGTGGTGATGGAATGAGCATATATTACTTTCGGGAAATGCTTTACCTCTCTTTGATAATACTTACACAGCCGGCACCGATAATCAGGAACACTCCAGCCAATACCAGCATGTTTACTTCCGGAGCGACACTACCCGGACTGGTAAATATCTTCAGTACGATACCTCCTAAAGAAGCTGCGACAATCTGTGGAACACAAATAGTTCCATTGAATAATCCCAGATAGGTTCCCATATGTCCTCCTGTTAATGCATTGGTCAGAATGGTAAAGGGAAGGGCCAGCATGGCTGCCCATGCACAACCTATCAGGATGAAGGATGCAAATAAAGCATATTGATTATGGATAAAGAAAATGGAGATGAATCCAATGCCTCCCAATACCAGACTGAGTACGTAGGCAAGTTTGCGGTTCTGAATCATCGGGATGATCGTTGCCCAAATAACGGAACCGATGGCTTGGACAGCAAATAAGATCCCGACCCAATCTCCCGCTGTCTGGTATTGTGCGGATTGTGTATCCAGTACCACTCTGGAAACACCGTTTGTCATGGTTGTTATGACCGGTGTGTCGAACACATTCAAAGCAACTGTTCCATTGGTGTAAGTCCACATGAACATGAAGGCTGCCCAGCAGAAAAATTGTACCAGTCCTACTGTCCAAAAGGCTTTGGGAGCCTTGACCAGCAATTTGAACATATTTGTCTTTTCTTTTTTGCTTTCATGGGTGATGCCATGATATGTTGCATATTCTTCGGGAGGAAATTCCTTTACTTTGGCCGAAGTATAGATCACGCATAGAATCAGTATCAATGCGCCGATGTAGAAAGAATAGATGACAGAGTCGGGAATAACACCTTTGGGAGCAATATTACTGATGCCGATGGCGGCAAAAATAAACGGGAAAAGATATCCTGCCAGACTGCCGGCATTACAGAGAAAACTCTGAATGGAGTAAGCCAGTCCTTTTTGTTTTTCATTCACCATATCGCCCACCATCATCTTGAAGGGCTGCATGGCCATATTGATAGAGGTATCAAGGAACATCAGTGATATCAGACCGAATACCATAGCTGCACTGACTGTCATTCCGAAACTACCTGCATTAGGGAGCAGGCACATGACGCAGACAGCAACCAGAGCTCCTGCAAACAGATAGGGGATACGCCGTCCGAAACGCGTCCAAGTGCGGTCACTCAGTGCGCCTATGATGGGTTGGACGATGATTCCTGCCAGCGGAGGTAATATCCAAAAATAGCTTAAACTGTGTGGGTCTGCTCCCAAAGTGGAAAAGATACGGCTGATATTCGCGCTTTGCAAAGCGTAGGCTATCTGCACGCCAAAGAATCCGAAACTAATATTCCATAGTTTCCAGAAACCTAAATCGGGAATTTTTTTCATGGTATGTGTGTTATTGATTATCGTTGGGGTAGGGAGTCACCACAGACAGCCCCAAGCTGTCTGTGGTGGATGGTTAGAATCTGCCGGTGGTGTCAATCATCTCTACCAGCTTTTCATTGAACTTCTTGTTCTTTATCAGTTCTTCCAAAGTGAGATGCATACGATATCTCCAGTAATGTCTTGGATTGGCAGGTACGTTGATACGTTCCGCGTTCACATCGGGATAGCGGATTTCTTCGTCTATTGACAGCCAGTCCTGAAAGGACAGGATGCACAGCAATGACGGACATTCCAGATGGTGGCGTACTATTTCCTCGCAAACCCATCCCGGAGCTGAAACCGGAACTTCTCCCCAGTGTCCCATTACATGGTTGTAGTAGCGGCAGGTCTGTTCGTAATCTTCTTCCCACCATCCCCGCAGAGTAGACATGTCATGAGTGGAAATAGTACAGACCGAGCGGTACGGATATTCCCACACGTGACCGAACTCGTGTTTGGGATTCTTGGGCATACGTTGGATTTCCAGACTGAGTATTTGCAACTGGTCCATTACCCAAGGCACACAGTCGGGAACCATTCCTAAATCCTCTCCGCACACCAGCATAGAAGTGGCTTGTGTCAGGATAGGCAGCTTTTTCATCGCTTCCTGATACCAGAACTGGTTATGGCGTTGGTAATAATAATGATTATACAGACGGTTGAAAGCATCTTTCTCCTTCCAGTCGAGGCGCCCGAAGATGAAATCATTCTGAACGGCAATTCTTGGATGGTACATGGAGGGGTGCTTGCGGTCGGGAACAAATAATACATTGCTTATCAAGGCATATACTCCCTCGCGTATATGGATACTTTCTTCATCTTTCTTATCGGAGAAATAAGCCTCCACTTTGCGTTGGGTATCATATTCCGGGCGCATTTCATAAATGTCATCGTGAGCATGTTGTACGAATGTTTCTTTTACAAAGGAAGCTTTGTCACCAAACATCTTGTTTAGCATCTCTTCGTTGATGAACGGTTTGGTCATGAAGTCCTTTTGGAACGGCAGCCCGTAACTTTGAATTTCGTCCACACTCATAGGCAATGCCGGTACAAACTGTCCCAGCAAACCATGTACCGAATGAGATGGGATTTCCCAGATACGGAAGAAACCAAGAATATGGTCTATGCGGTAAGCTGTGAAATACTCTGCCATTTTGCGGAAACGCTTCTGCCACCATTGGTAGTTGTCTTGTTCCATTACCTCCCAATTATAGGTGGGAAAGCCCCAGTTCTGTCCGTTCACGGAGAATGCGTCGGGCGGTGCGCCTGCCTGACCGTTCATGTTGAAATAATACGGCTCAATCCATGCCTCCACACTGTTGCGGCTGATGCCGATAGGGATATCACCTTTAAAGATAATACCTTTTTCGCGGGCATAGTTTCCTGCATCAAGTAATTGGATATGTAAATGGTACTGTGTGTAGTAGTAAAAGGCGATTTCTTCATAACAAGAGCTGTCCGGTGCGCATAAGGTTGCTATTTCTTCTGCCTTGTACTCTGTATGCTCAGGCCATTGGCTGAAATCCGGAGTGCCATACAGATCTCTTAGATAGCTGAATGCGGCGTATGGCAGCAGCCAATGTTCATTTTCTTCAAAGAATTTTTTGAATTCGGCCGAAGCCAGCACTTTCCTTCCGGTTTGTTGGAACATCACTTTCAAATAGGCACGTTTGGCATTGTTCACTTCTTCATAATCTATTTGGGGAAGAGCGTTCAATTCTTGCCGGCGGGCTTCAAAAACAGCCAAAGCTTCCTTATCCTTCATCTTACCCAGCTGGTTCAGGTCAATATACATCGGGTGGAATGCATAAATGGAAATACTGTTGTAGGGATAAGAATCCATCCAGGTATGGGTAATGGTCGTATCGTTGATAGGGAGGATTTGTACAGCTTGCTGGTGGGTCTTTGCCGCCCAGTCTATCAGTTTCTTCAAATCTCCGAAATCTCCTACTCCAAAACTTTTCTCACTGCGGAGAGAAAATACAGGGATAGCTGTTCCCGCCACTTTACGGGCCGATGAAGTGAAATGAACTTCAGTTTCCGGTGTCAGGTAAATTTCTCCTTTTTTTAATTCCGGATTATTAAGCATCCGGTTGTCGTGGTTCTCCCATTCCTCTACCTGCTTGCTGTCGGCGTTGCAGGCTACGAACTTATAACTTAGCGGAAACTCCAAAGTAGAAACATTCAGTGTGATGGTCCACTCGTTCGGTTGTATTTCTTCCATCAGGACCGTCTTTTGAATATCCCAATTGCCTAAAGCCGGGCAATCTCCGCTGATAGCCAGCACTTGACGCTTATGATGCAGACAAGGGCATAAGGCCCGGAAAGTAATGCTTCCATCGGCGCTTGCTGTGACTTTTATAGTTGTCTCAGACTGATAATCACCACTGAAGGCGGAACTGTATAAGTAAGATTCAGCCGGAAGGTCTTTCCAGAAATCATTTAATATGTAGTGGCAGTTTTTCTTTTTTCCGGGGCAAAACAAATGAGCCATGGTTCCGCTTTCACGGCGGATGCACTGTCCGTCACGATATACTCCATAGCGGTAGGAAACAGGCACGCATGCAGGGAGGTCCGGCATTTCAGCTTCACCTTCCCAATGTTCCCCGTTTGGAGTGCGAAGGATGATAGGTTCACTATTGTTTCCGTCCAGTATCACCCCCAGTTCTTCTCCCCAGGCTGTACGGTATTCAATTCGAAATGTGAGTTTCATGTTATTATTCGAGTTAAATGGTTTAATGTCCCAAAATTAAGACTTTCTGGCAGAATATCGTCTTTCATCCAATTAATTTATAAGAAAAATGAATGAGGTTATGTTTGTTACCGGCGGTGAACTATTACAATTTCTGCCCATTTCATCGAAAAAAAGAGTCGGTATGAGTATCTGTTTCTTCGGGCATTTAAAGGAGGAAAAATATAAATGGGGTCAGGTTGGTTTTCATTGATAAAAAAGCCCCGATCCAGAGAAAAGCAGGATCGGGGCTACCTCAAATTGTAAGATGTGAGGATGGATTTTGATTAAAAAATAATGAATGAAAAATTACGCGTCTATATTCGCATATGTCGCGTTTTTCTCTATGAACTCGCGGCGTGGAGCTACATCGTCTCCCATCAGCATGGAGAAGATATAGTCTACGTTGGCGGCATTGTCAATTGTTACCTGTTTCAGAATACGCGTTTCAGGGTTCATTGTTGTTTCCCACAGTTGTTCGGGATTCATCTCACCCAAACCTTTGTATCGCTGTGTATGGATTCCGTTTTCTTGTCCGTCACCATATTTTTGAATGAATGCCTGGCGTGCTTCTTCGGTGTAGCAGTATTCACTGATTTTTCCTTTGCTGCATTTATACAATGGCGGATTGGCAATGTACAAATGTCCGTTTTCTATAATTTCCGGCATATAGCGGTAGAACAATGTCATGATAAGGGTGTCGATGTGAGAACCATCGACATCGGCATCGGTCATGATCACCACTTTGTGATAACGCAGCTTGTCGATGTTCGCTTTTTTGCTGTCATCATTTCCGTCCACACCGAAACGGACACCCAGGGCGGTGATGATATTATTGACCTCATCGCTTTCAAAAGCCTTGTGCCACATCGCTTTTTCCACATTCAGGATTTTACCCCTCAAAGGTAGAATTGCCTGGAAGGCACGGCTACGTCCTTGCTTGGCAGAACCACCTGCCGAGTCACCCTCGACCAGGAATAGTTCACATTCCTCCGGATTACGGCTCGAACAGTCGGCCAGTTTGCCCGGCAGTCCGCCACCGCCCATCGGACTCTTTCTTTGAACAGATTCACGTGCCTTGCGTGCGGCGATACGCGCTGTTGCAGCCAGGATCACTTTGTCAACAATCTGTTTTGCTTCTTTCGGGTGTTCTTCCAGATAATATGTAAGCGCTTCGCCTACAGCTTGGTTCACGGCACCACTCACTTCGCTGTTGCCCAGCTTGGTCTTGGTCTGTCCTTCGAACTGCGGCTCGGCTACTTTCACTGAAATGACGGCAATCAAGCCTTCGCGGAAGTCCTCTCCCGAAATCTCGACTTTTGCTTTTTCCAGTGCTTTGGTATCTTCCGCATATTTCTTCAGTACACGGGTTAATGCGCTGCGGAAACCGGCCTCGTGTGTACCGCCTTCTATTGTATTGATATTGTTTACATACGAATGCAGGCTTTCACGATAGCCTGTATTGTACATGATGGCACATTCAATGGGGGTATTGTTTTTTTCGGTATTCAGATAAATGACATCATTAATCAGCGCTTCGTTGTTACGGTTCAGGAAACGTACAAACTCTTTCACTCCTTCGTCCGAATGGAATATTTCTTTCTTGAAGCTGCCATCTTCTTCTTTGATCCGGCGGTCGGTCAGTGAAATGGTGATACCTTTGTTCAAGTAGGCCAATTCACGCATACGTGCCTGTAGAATGTCAAACTTATATTCGGTAACAGTGAAGATGGTATCATCCGGCCAGAAAGTCTGTTTTGTTCCGGTAATATCAGCTGTTCCTACTTCTTTTACAGAATACAAAGGATGTCCGCAGCTGTATTCCTGCTGGTAGATCTTGCCACCGCGGAATACCTGTGTGGTCATGTGAGTAGACAAGGCATTCACACAAGAAACACCTACACCGTGCAGACCGCCTGAAACCTTGTAAGAACCTTTGTCGAACTTACCTCCCGCGTGCAGCACGGTCATTACCACTTCCAATGCAGATTTCTTTTCTTTTTCGTGAAAGTCTACCGGGATACCACGGCCATTATCCTGTACGGTAATGGAGTTGTCTTCATTGATGGTGACTTCTATATGATCACAGTAGCCGGCCAATGCCTCGTCGATAGAGTTGTCCACAACCTCGTAAACCAAGTGGTGCAATCCCTTTTCGCTGATGTCTCCGATATACATGGCGGGACGTTTACGTACAGCCTCCAAACCTTCCAATACCTGGATGTTACTGGCCGAGTAATTGTTTTCGCCGTTTATCTTTTCTTCTTCACTCATGTTTGATTCAATTATCTTAAATATTAGCTTTCAAAGATACGAAAAATTGCTGAGACAGGCAGCTTTTATGGACTAAAAAACGTAAAAAAGAGGGGATTGGACAGGTTTGGAATGAGGTCTGTCCGTGAACGCCGGGAAAAGTAGGGGAGTGATGTATTTATTTCGAGGGTAAGTCTTCTGAAGATTAATGGGGCTTCTTTTTCCTTCAAATCCTTCATTGACGCTTAACAGGCTTTTTATCAGCATCTTATCATGTATGATTCTCTTCTAAATCCTTCATGAATGCTTCAGATTCTTCAGGGCTGTTTTCCGCGGAGCGAGGACTTGCGTATTTTTTCGATGTTACGTTTGCAATATGTATTGCTTGTGTTTTATGAAACACATAAAAAGACAAAAGGCCGGATTGAAAAATCCTGCCTATTTTATCTTTTAGTTTAAGACTTTGCTTAAGCGAGTTTGCTAATGTAAGCAGCCAATTTTGACTTCAAGTTAGCAGCTTTGTTCTTGTGTATGATATTGGTCTTAGCAAGCTTGTCCAACATCTTCTGAACGCCCGGATACATTGCAACAGCTTCTGCCTTGTCAGTAGTTGCACGAAGTTTTTTAACAGTGTTACGCATTGTTTTTGCATAATATCTGTTATGAAGTCTTCTCTTCTCTTCCTGTCTGATTCTCTTTAATGATGATTTGTGATTTGCCATTTCGACTAATCTTTAATTTTGTTCTTTTATTATTTTTATTTGTAGCCCGTGGGGGAATCGAACCCCCCTTTCAAGAATGAAAATCTTGCGTCCTAACCGATAGACGAACGGGCCGAGCCTTGATTCTGCCGAGCCTTAGCTTGGCTTGCTTTCGGAGAGTGTTTTTCTCTTTTGCGGTTGCAAAGGTAGGAACTCTTTTTGAATTGACAAAATATTCGGCATATTTTTTTTGTAAATACGTGCATTTTCATCTAAAAACCCTATTTTTGTATGTTCCAACGATGCGTATATTTGTGTGGAAAAGCAAAAAACGTATTGCGGACAACGATTACCCAGTATATAAAAGAGAGAAAGAGTATGCTTCAAAAGACGGTGGGAATTGTACTTCATACCTTAAAATACAATGATACTTCGAATATCGTTGATATTTATACGCGCGAGAATGGCCGTGCGTCTTTTCTTGTGTCTGTTCCCCGTTCACGGAAATCGGCGGTGAAGACGGTATTGTTCCAGCCGCTTTCCATGATAGAGTTTGAAGCGGATTATCGTCCGATGTCCAATTTGTATCGTATAAAAGAAGCGAAGTCGTGGTATCCTTTCCGCACGTTGCCATACGATCCTTATAAATCTTCCATTGCCATGTTCTTGGCGGAATTTCTGTATCGTGCTTTGCGTGAAGAAGCGGAGAACGGGCCGTTGTTTGCTTATTTGGAGCATTCTATCCGGTGGCTGGACGAATGCGACAGAAGTTTCTCCAATTTTCATTTGGTTTTTCTGATGCGTTTTTCACGTTTCCTCGGTCTGTATCCTAATACGGAGGATTATAGGGAAGGATGCTTTTTTGATATGCTGAATGCCTGCTTCGTGTCTGTCCGGCCATTACATGGCGCTTTTTTGAAACCGGAGGAGGCTTCACGTATCAACCTTTTAATGCGTATGAATTATGAAACAATGCATCTTTTTACTATGAGCCGTCTGGAGCGTAACCGCTGTCTGGTTATTATGAATGATTACTATCGTTTGCATCTGCCGGATTTTCCGGTGCTGAAATCGCTGGATGTGCTGAAAGAGTTGTTCTCGTGAAATCCTTTCTATCTGGATGTGTTCATGTTCACGCCTTTTTTTATTTATCGTTTCACATTAGTGAGGAAGCTTTAGCACTCTAGTGATGAAGTTTCATCATCCTAGTGAAACAACTTCATCGCTAAAGTGAAACGATGAATTAGTCTAGGAAGCAAGTAAGCATTCGGCCTCGTGCGTGTTTTTTTCCCCTCTTTTCCTTCCTACCTTTGTGGCTTCATTATAATCTTAATCC
>NZ_JAVHZY010000010.1:0-164260 GCF_031119655.1 Phocaeicola sp. GP0067 | reverse complement strand
CTTTCGAGAAGACTACAGTAAAAAGGTGAAAAATGCTGCCGGAAACTTTTCGGTGGCAACAAAGATGGCGCTTACCACACTTAAGAATGAGAAAACAACAAAAGGAAGTATGAATCTGAAAAGACTAAATAAGTTTTTGTAACTGAAGTAAATAGATACAGGACACATCAAGAAGGAAAATCTATGAGCCTTCAGAAACAATGGTAAAAAGACACATACATACCGGTTAAGGGGAATTACGGAACCTTTTACACCACAAACCTTTGAAGATAAATGGTTTGTGGTGATGGAAACAAAAAAGAACAGATGTCTTTTTAATACGCTATCTTATCCAATATCCCGTTCAAGTGTGCAATAGCCACTCCATAATTAGTCATGGGAATCTGTTGCTTACGGGCATTATCAATCCGGTTTAGTACATATTTGCGATTGAACATGCAGGCTCCGCAATGAATGATTAAGTGATAGGGTGTCAAATCCTCCGGAAAGTCTGTACCTGCAACGATATCTATTTGCAACTCTTCACCTATCTTTTTACGCAACATACGTGGAAGCTTTACTCTGCCTATGTCCTCGGTGGCAGGGGCATGAGTGCAGGCTTCTGCTATCAATACCCGTGATTGTGGGGTGAGGCGGTCTATGGCTGAGGCTCCTTCCATATAATAGAGTATATCCCCTTTATATCCTGCCATCAGAACGGAAAAAGAGGTGAGAAGGCTTTCTGCCGGTTTTTGCTCATAAACGGCATGAAAAACTTGGGAGTCGGTTATGATTAGTTTCGGAGGATAGGACAGAGCCTGCAAAGTGGCGGCTATTTTATCGGTTGTACAGCTCATTACCAGACATTTTTTGTCCAATAATTCGCGCATCGTCTGTACTTGTGGAAGAATAAGTCGGCCTTTGGGAGCCTGTATGTCTTGTGGCATGACTAAGAGCACTAAATCTCCTTCTTTAACCAGATCTCCGGTAATGGTCTGTTGTCCGAAATCTGCCGGTAACTTTTCCAGAATAGCTTGAAGTATTTTCTCTATGCCCGTCTGTTCTTTTGCGCTGATAATGAGAGGATTTTGACCGCATTCTTTTTCTATACGATCCCTTGTGGATGCTATGTCTTTTCGGATATCAGCTTTGTTCAGTATCAGGATAACCGGAATATTCCTTTTATTTAACTGCTCCATCCATTGTTTTTCATCCTCGCAATTGCCGTCTTCACAAAGAAGTAAGGCAATATCTGTCCGTTCGATGGCTTTCAACGTACGGGTTATGCGCATTTCTCCCAATTCCCCTTCATCATCAAATCCGGGAGTATCGATAAAGAGACAAGGACCGATATGTTGAATTTCCATCGCTTTGCTGACAGCATCTGTTGTTGTACCGGGAATATCCGATACAAGGGCGGTGTCTTGTCCGGTCAAGGCATTGATTAGAGAGGACTTGCCGCTATTGCGTTTTCCGAACAGGACGATATGTAGCCGGTTGGCAGCGGGAGTGTTGTTTAGACTCATATTTTATTGGGCTTGAATTAGGTTCATTATCTGTATTGAAAAGGTTGCTTGACGCATGAGCGGTTAGAATCTGAAATCTCGTTTCCCTTCTTCTATCTCTTTCAGATTACGAATTGCTATTTCTTTTATTTTCGGATTGGGAATATGTTCCAACTCTTTTTTTATCAGTTGGATTCCTTTGGCTCGTGTATCCGGTGCCGCATAATCTTCCAGATACTCTTTTAGTGTCATCAATGCATTGGGGGCGCAGCAGTTGGCGATTTGTCCCGATTTGACTAATGACATAAAACGGTCGCCTGTACGCCCTGCCCGATAACATGCTGTACAGAAACTGGGGATATGCCCCAAGTCGAGCAGCCAGTTCACTACCTCGTCCAAGGTACGGGTGTCACTGATGTCGAATTGTGCTGAGTTTTCTTCCGGTGTTTCCGGAATGGCATAACCGCCTACGCTGGTCCGGGAGCCTCCGCTGATTTGTGAGATTCCCAGGTTTAAGACTTTGCGTCGGGTTGCAGCCGATTCCCTTGTAGAGATAATCATACCTGTATAAGGAACAGCGATACGGATTACCGCCACAATTTTACAAAATATATCATCTGAAATGGCATCCGGGAAATCTTGCGTGGAGATATCATCTGCCGGACAGATGCGAGGAACACTGATGGTATGTGGTCCCACTCCGAAGGTAGCTTCCAGATGTTCGGCATGCATCAATAATCCTGTAAAGTCATAGCGGTAGGTATTCAGCCCGAATAAAACACCTAGTCCTACATCGTCAATTCCCGCTTCCATGGCACGGTCCATCGCTTCGGTATGATAAGCATATTTGCTTTTCGGACCGGTGGGATGCAGGGATTCGTAATTTTCTTTATGATAAGTTTCCTGGAACAGGATATAAGTGCCGATACCTGCGTCTTTCAGCTTGCGGTAGTTTTCCACGGTAGTGGCGGCAATGTTGACATTGACCCGGCGGATAGCCCCATTTTTATGTTTGATGCTATAAATGGTTTGGATAGATTCCAGTATGTACTCAATAGGATTCCGCAACGGATCTTCTCCTGCTTCCAGTGCCAGGCGTTTGTGTCCCATGTCTTGCAAGGCAATTACCTCCTTACGGATCTCTTCTTGTGTCAGCTTTTTGCGTGCTATGGTCTTGTTCTTCAAATGATAAGGGCAGTAGACGCATCCGTTCACACAATAATTGGAAAGATATAGAGGGGCGAACATTACAATACGGTTGCCGTAAAACTTATGTTTGATTTCCTGTGCCAGCCGGAAAATGCGTTCTGTTAGATCCGGTTGGTCGCATTCCAGCAGTAATGCTGCCTCACGATGGGACAGTCCTTTGAATTGAGCAGCTTTGTCAATCAGTTGCTCTATCAGGGCACGATTGCTTTTGTTGTTGTGAGCATACTCCAAGGTATCCAGTATCTCTTGATGGTCTATGAATTCTTCAGCTATTTTAGAATCTGCTTTATACATGTTTGTTAGGGGTTAGTGATAGTCACCTCTATCTGTCGATATCCGGTAACCGATTGTTTCCAGTTGTTGTGCCAAAGCTCGTAAACCTTCGGCTGCTTCGGCACCGAAGGCGGCTTTGTTATCATACAAGGTGTATTTTTCTCTTTGCTCCCTGGGGGAGAGATTGGGCATCACTACATTAGCTCCTGCCAATATTCCTTTTTCCCGTCCGTCCGGTGACAAGGTGGCAAGGGCGGTGGTCGATGGAATCAGGGCGGACGGGTGCATTAACCGGAAAAGGGATAACAGCTTGAGGGTCATTCCTACACTTCCGGCCGGCTCTGTTCCGAATGGTGTGTCATGATGGGGGATAAATGGACCGATACCGATCATTTGGGGCTGGAATTGCTCTATGAATAACAGATCTTCCACCAGATGTGTCAGGGTTTGTCCCGGAGTGCCTACCATGATTCCTGTTCCGGTTTGATATCCAATTTCTTTTAGCCATTGCAGGCATTGGAGCCGATGCTTTAGTGACATCTCCTCAGGATGTAATTTCCTATAGTGTTCTTCGTTGTGTGTTTCGTGTCGGAGCAGATAACGGTTGGCTCCGGCACGGAAGAAACGTTCGTATGCTTCCCGTGATTTTTCTCCTAATGAAAGGGTGATGGCACAATCGGGGAATTCACAGTGGATGGCGGCAACGGTTTTTTCTATCCATTCATCTGTTAAGGCAGGGTCTTCACCGCCTTGCATCACGAAGGTGCGGAATCCGAGTGCATATCCTTCACGGCAACATTCCAAAATGGTTTCACGCTTTAATGCGTAACGGGTAATGGCGGTATTTCCTTTTCTTATTCCGCAATAATGACAGTTGTTACGACATCGGTTGCTCACCTCGATAAGTCCGCGGATAAATATCCCATTCCCGAAATGTGCCAAAGTGACTTCCCTGGCCTGTTGCTGTAAATACAGTAAAGTGCCGGTATCCTGACAGGAGAGGAGGTTGGCATATTCCTCACCTGTCAGGCTATGGTAGTGACGTAATTTGTCAATCAGTCGCTTCATGCATACCTTTAATATGTTTTTTTCTGTTTTGCCAGTTCCTGTACCAATTGGCGTTTTCCATTGTTGCTGCCGCTGTGCGTACTGGGTCCTGTGATACAACCACCCTCGCAGGCCATCACTTCGATGAATTGTCCGGGAGCTTTGCCCGATTTAGCGTAGGCGCGTAATGTTCCGATATTCTTCTTGTTTAAATCAGATACCTGTATGGCATTGATTTTGTCCGCTTCCATTTTCAGGAATGCCTTTACGGCTCCCATCACGCCGCCGGCTTGTGCGAATCCATGCGCTTCGCGAACGGAAGAGAATTCCATAGCGTATGGCTGTACAATCTCCAGGTTAATCTCGAAAGCATCGAAAATAGAGGAAATCTCTTCGAATGTCATCACAAAATCCACAGCCTCGTCACGTTGAGCTTCTTTACGTTTGGCTACACATGGTCCAACAAATACGATTTTTGCATCAGGATACTTCTCTTTGGCTATACGTGCGGCATAATACATAGGCGAGCCTGTGCCGGAAACGTATTTTTTCATATCGGGGATGTATTTGTTCACCAGCTCGATATAGGACGGGCAGCATGAGGTAGTCATGAATTTCTGTCCTTCTTCCAGTTTTTCTATCAGTTCATGCGCTTCATGTTCTACGGTGGACATGGCTCCTTGTGCTACTTCAATTATATCGGTGAAACCGATTTGTCTGAATGCACCATATACTTGTTCGATAGTTGTGCTGAATTGTCCCAAAATAGATGGCGCGACAATGGCTACCACTTGTTCTCCTTTACGGATGCGTTGCAACACATCGAATGTCTGGGATATTTCAAAAATGGCCCCGAAAGGACAGGCATTCATGCATTTACCGCAATAAATACATTTATTCTCATCAATATGCTCTATACCGTGTTCATCTTTGCTGATCGCTTTGACAGGACAAGATTCCTCGCAGGGAACGGGAATATAGACGATTGCGTGATAAGGGCAGCTTTTGTGGCAGATGCCGCAACTGATGCAGGTATCATGGTCGATCCATGCCTTGCCGGTGTCGGCATGTACATGTACGGCTCCTTTGGGACAATTGTACTGGCAACTGCGGGCGGTACATCCCCGGCATAAGTCGGTGATTTCATAATTGATCTGTACGCAGGCCGAGCATGCTTCGTCTATAACACACATAATGTTGTCTTTGGGCTTTCCATTGTTTGCACGTTCTATAGCACGTGCGGCATATTCGGATAGTGGAGTGAGCTCATCGGTTTCATCATCCATATCCAACCCCAGTAGAGGAAGGGATTTGTATTTCCATACAGCGCGTTCTTTGTGTACGCAGCAACGCCCTGCATGTTTTGAACGTCGGGGGCTGAGTTCTAATGGCAGACGGTCTATTTTGTCTGTTGTCAGTTCTCCGTTTTTCCACAATTTTACAAGTTCTGTCAGCAATCTGTGGCGGACAATCATAATGTTGTTCGTAAATGCCATATAGTTAAAGGGGTTAATTATTAGGTTTTGCAAAGATAGTGATAGTTTGTGTCCTATGGAAATATTAAAAAAAGAAAAATCACATTTTTCTCTTTTTATATTCAGATTCGTTCTGTCGCTGTGGAATGTAGCCGACTGGTTTATATATGAATCTTTGTAGGTAAAAATAATAAATTTCGTAAAAGCAACTGATAATGGCAGGGGAAGAGGAAACCATTTTAGTGAAAGATATGTTATAGCTGTGCCAATTTGGCAGAATAAAACTGTCAATTTCTCCTTTTTCATGTTTGGCACGTTTTTCGCAAGATGTTTTGCGTCACTGCTTAAAGATGACAGATAATTGATATAATTAAAAGTATAACATATAAAAATTAAGAACTATGAACATTAAACCATTAGCAGACAGAGTATTGATTCTTCCTGCTCCTGCAGAAGAAAAAACAATCGGTGGTATTATTATTCCTGATACAGCAAAGGAAAAGCCATTGCAAGGTGAAGTTGTCGCAATAGGTAACGGAACAAAAGATGAGGAGATGGTGTTGCATGTAGGTGATCAGGTATTGTATGGCAAATACTCGGGCACTGAACTGGAACATGACGGTAAGAAATACCTTATCATGCGTCAGAGCGATGTTCTCGCTGTTTTGGGATAATTAAATAGTACATTGTAAATCATTAAATTGTAAATAGAATTATGGCTAAAGATATTAAATTCAACATTGATGCCCGTGACGAATTGAAGAAGGGTGTAGACGAATTGGCTAACGCAGTGAAAGTAACCCTGGGTCCGAAAGGTCGTAATGTGATTATCGAAAAGAAATTCGGTGCTCCTCATATCACTAAGGATGGCGTGACTGTAGCTAAAGAAGTGGAATTGGCTGATGCATTTCAGAATACCGGTGCACAGTTGGTGAAATCTGTTGCTTCAAAGACAGGTGACGATGCAGGTGACGGTACTACTACTGCTACTGTGCTGGCTCAATCAATCGTAGGGGTAGGTTTGAAGAATGTTACTGCCGGAGCAAATCCGATGGATTTGAAACGTGGTATCGATAAAGCTGTTGCCAAAGTGGTTGAATCTATCAAGTCTCAGGCCGAAATGGTAGGTGACAACTATGACAAGATTGAACAAGTGGCTGCTGTTTCTGCCAATAACGATCCTACTATCGGTAAGTTGATTGCAGACGCTATGCGTAAAGTTTCTAAAGATGGTGTGATTACTATCGAAGAAGCTAAAGGAACGGATACTACTATCGGTGTGGTAGAAGGTATGCAGTTCGACCGTGGTTACTTGTCTGCTTACTTTGTAACTGATACAGAAAAGATGGAATGTGTGATGGAACATCCGTACATCCTGATTTATGATAAGAAGATTTCTAACTTGAAGGATTTCTTGCCTATCCTGGAACCGGCTGTACAGAGCGGACGTCCTTTGTTGGTTATCGCAGAAGATGTAGACAGCGAAGCATTGACTACGTTGGTTGTAAACCGTCTGCGTTCTCAGTTGAAGATTTGTGCTGTGAAAGCTCCGGGCTTCGGCGACCGTCGTAAGGCTATGTTGGAAGATATTGCCGTATTGACAGGTGGTATCGTTATCAGCGAGGAAAAAGGTTTGAAGTTGGAACAAGCTACTCTTGAAATGTTGGGTACTTGCGATAAGGTAACTGTTTCTAAAGATAATACTACTATCGTAAACGGTGCAGGCGCAAAAGAAAACATTCAGGAACGTATCAATCAGATTAAAGCTGAAATAAAGAATACTACTTCAGATTATGATAAGGAAAAGTTGCAGGAACGTTTGGCTAAGTTGTCAGGTGGTGTAGCTGTTCTTTATGTAGGTGCCGCTTCTGAAGTTGAAATGAAGGAAAAGAAAGACCGTGTGGATGATGCATTGTGCGCTACTCGTGCAGCTATCGAAGAAGGTATCGTTCCGGGCGGTGGCGTAGCTTACATCCGTGCTTCTGAAGCATTGGAAGGCCTGAAGGGCGATAATGAAGACGAAACAACCGGTATCGAAATTATCAAGCGTGCTATTGAGGAACCGCTTCGTCAGATTGTTGCCAATGCAGGTAAGGAAGGTGCAGTAGTAGTACAGAAAGTACGCGAAGGTAAAGGTGACTTCGGTTACAATGCCCGTACTGATGTTTACGAAAACTTGCACGCTGCCGGTGTGGTAGATCCTGCTAAGGTAACTCGTGTAGCTTTGGAAAATGCTGCTTCTATTGCAGGTATGTTCCTGACTACAGAATGTGTAATTGTGGAAAAGAAAGAAGATAAACCAGAAATGCCGATGGGTGCTCCCGGAATGGGTGGCATGGGCGGCATGATGTAATCTTTGCCCCATAAATGATTAACGGACTCCCTGTTGGCGAAATGTTGACAGGGAGTTTTTTATAGACCATAGTGGATTATCTTCTCAAGTTTTATTTACTCTCTAAATTTCGGCTCATCCGAGAAATTATGTTATGTGAGGAGACTGTGGATCACTCTTAAAAGATTAGTGGGGTTTATTTCAAATTGAACTGTCCTATAAAAAAGGGAGTGTTTCTGAATGTTCAGAAACACTCCCTTTTTGAGTGAGCCTCTTGTCGGATTCGAACCAACGACCCCGAGATTACAAATCACGTGCTCTGGCCAACTGAGCTAAAGAGGCATTGCTTTTTGTTTAGCGGGTGCAAAGGTAAGAATATCTTTTAAAAGAACAAATTTTTTCATAGGAAAAAATAGTTGGAAATTACCAAATGGTAATTTTTACTCCGAAATAACGCTCTATCTTTGCATCCGCTAAACAAAAATGTGAAGTTTATGAAGGATAGTATTGATTTTGGTAGTATGGAAATTCCGAAATTGTTTCGGAAATTGCTGATACCTACTGTGCTGGGGATGGTATTTTCGGCTGTGTTTGTGATAACAGATGGTATTTTTGTAGGTCAAGGGATAGGTAGTGACGCATTGGCGGCAGTGAATATTACTGCTCCTTTGTTTTTGATAAGTACGGGTATCGGACTGATGTTTGGTGTTGGCGCATCGGTGGTGGCATCTATTCATTTATCTCAGGGAAAGTTGAAAACTGCCCGTATCAATGTGACGCAGGCTGTTGTGGTTTCTTCTTTGTTTTTGGCTGTGCTGTGGGGAGTGGTATGTTTGTTTGCTCCACAAGTAGCCGTGTGGTTGGGAAGTTCGGAACGTCTGTTGCCTTTGGCGGTGGAATATATGTATTGGTTCTTGCCTTTTCTGGTATTTAGTGCTTTGCTAAGTTCAGGGATGTTCTTTGTCCGTCTGGATGGTTCTCCTAATTATGCCATGTTGTGTAATGCTATTCCGGCAGTGGTGAATATCCTATTGGATTATGTGTTCATTTTTATTCTCAAATGGGGAATGATGGGTGCGGCGCTGGCTACCAGTCTGGGGTATATTTTGGGGGCCGGAATGATTGTAGTCTATTTAAGTCGCAGAAGAAATGTGATTCATTTTTGCCGGGTGAAACTTAGCAAGAAGAGTATGCGGCTCACTTGGCGCAATGTGAAATATATGTGCCACTTAGGAGTTTCCACCTTTTTGTGCGAGGCAGCCATAGCCTGTATGATGTTTGCAGGCAATTATGTGTTTATCCATTATTTAGGCGAAGATGGAGTGGCTGCTTTCAGTATTGCCTGTTATTTCTTTCCCATTATATTTATGGTATATAATGCCATAGGACAATCGGCTCAACCCATTTTAAGCTATAACTTTGGAGCGGGTGATACCATGCGGGTACGTTCCGCTTTCCGTCTGGCACTGGGAACGGCCGTGACCTGCGGACTTGTGTTTTTTGCGTTAACAGCTTTGTTCAATCATCAGATTGTGGCTATGTTTATTGATCGTTCCTATCCGGCATACGATATTGCTGTGGCGGGACTGCCTTTGTTTGCGTCTGGTTTTATTTTTTTTGCTGTAAACATTGTTTCCATTGGCTATTTTCAAAGTGTAGAGCGGGCACGTCCGGCTATGATGGTTACAGTTTTGCGTGGGTTTGTTTTTATGGTACTTTGTTTATTGGGCTTGCCGTTGCTATTGAAGGTGCCAGGGATATGGCTGGCAGTTCCTTTGGCGGAAATACTTACTTTTTTAGTAATAATGGTAATTTATTATCGTAAACATCAATGGGTTCGCAGATGATTTTTTACTTTTGTAGTAATTAATCGGGTGGATATATGGATGCATTCATACAGAAGTTTTGTGAAAAATATAGTTTGCCGATAGCTTTGAGCTTGCAGTTGTTGGATAATATGGAGAAGTTCACTTTTCATAAAGGGGATTTTCTTGTACAGGAAGGTGGGCGGAACTCAAACTTCTATATTGTAAGTAAAGGAATCTGGCGGGGGCATTACCTTAATGACGGGGTAGATGTTTCCGTCTGGTTTGCTTCTGAAGGAGAGGCCATCTTCTCGTCATGGGGATATGTGGAAAATACAGTTTCGTTGGTTTCTATCGAAGCGATGTGTGACAGTGAACTTTATGGTATTTCGAAGGCAAAACTCGAAGTATTATATGCCGGATCTGTTGAACTGGCTAATTTTGGAAGACGACTGTTCGAGCAGCAGTTTTTAGGGCTTGAAAGTTGGATGATAACGGGAGGAAGCCCCCGGGCCAAGGAGCGTTATCTTACTTTGTTGGAAGAGAATCCGGAACTGTTGCAGTATGTACCTCTGAAGCATATCGCTTCTTATTTATGGATTACTCCACAGTCGTTAAGCCGTATCCGTGCCGAACTGGGGAGAAGGAAAAAAGACCAATGACAATTTTAGCATTTACGGGGTTGGTTCTTTCGTATGGAAACGCATTGTTCTCTTTGCTTTTTCTTGTATGGTTCATCTTTGCCTTGATGGATGGTAGAAAAGTTGGCATCCGATAAATATTTATCTTAAAAGTGTCATCGTATTTTATTTTTGTGTAAGTTTGTAGTGAATCCTAAAAAAACTTATGGCAATGATAGATGATATTTTAGAGTTCAACAAGAAATTTGTTGAGAGCAAGGGATATGAGAAATATATTACCAACAAATATCCTGATAAAAAAATAGCTATTCTTTCTTGTATGGATACCCGGTTGACGGAATTGTTACCTGCTGCTTTGGGTATCAGGAACGGTGATGTAAAAATTATCAAGAATGCAGGTGGGGTTATCTCGCATCCGTTTGGTAGTGTAATCCGTAGTCTGATGGTGGCTATTTATGAGTTAGGTGTAAAGGAAGTTATGGTTGTTGCTCATTCTGATTGTGGAGCCTGTCACATGAATAGTAATGAGATGATAGAACACATGAAAGCACGTGGCATCAAGCAGGAAACCATTGATATGATTCGTTTCTGTGGTGTAGATTTTGGAGCATGGCTGGATGGTTTTGAGGATACGGAGAAATCGGTGAAAGGAACTGTACGGGCTATTATGGAGCATCCATTAATACCTGAAGATATTATAGTGAGGGGATTTATAATTGATTCGGTGACGGGTGAACTGACAAAAGTATAAAATGTGAGTTTTTTATACACAATAATGTTCATGTGATTTTGTGTATTATAAGAAAGGGAGGTATTTCTGCCTGATGCAGAATATACCTCTCTTTTTATTGAAGTCTGTATTTGTTTCAGTTTTTTATTGAGCGAAAGCATGATGATAACCATCCACTTTGTTCCAATTGCCACGGGTAAAGTCGGGTACGGCAACAGGTGCATTTCCGTTTTCTATAGAAAGACGGGTCAATTCGGCCATACAGCACCATTCTGCTAAATCATAAACGTCCATGTCCAAAGGAAGTCCGTTGCGCAAGCAATATACCAGGCGATAATCCATAATGAAGTCCATCCCTCCATGTCCACCTATTTTCTTTGCTGTTTCTTCTAATTCTTGGTGGATAGGATGTTTGTATTGGCTCATCAAAGCTTCTTTTACTTTTTCGGGAACAGCCGAGTGCATACTCAGGTTTTCGTGATCGGGTATGCTGGTGCTGTCAATCTGATCCGGGCGGAAACAATATTGCTCGATGGGATATTTGTTGGCAAAACCTTTGGTACCGGTCAGCTGATACATACGGCTATAGGGACGTGGATTCATTACATCATGCTGTATGTGGATGGTTTTTCCGTTTTCTGTACGGATAAAAGTCATGGTATGGTCGCCGTTTTGGAAATCGGGTGCTTCTTCTTTCTGATATTGTTTTACCAGTTCGGGACCGGTTACAGCTTTGGTGTCCATGGCTACCAGTGTCTTCATGCGGTCACCGCGATGAATGTTGAGCAATTGGCAGGCAGGGCCTAGGCCGTGTGTGGCATAAACGTCTCCACGGAACTCCCGGTTGTAATCCAAACGCCAGTTGTTCCAGTAATAAGGCCAGAATTCTTCCAGATTATGGATGTATGAACCTTCTACATGGAGCACTTCGCCGAAAAGACCTTTTTGTGCCATATTCAATGTCGTCAGTTCGAAGAAGTCGTAAACACAGTTTTCAAGTTGCATACAGTGTTTACGGGTCTTTTCGGAAGTATTGATAAGTGCCCAGATTTCATCCAGCGACATGGCGGCAGGTACCTCGATGGCTGCATGTTTTCCATGTTCCATGGCATAGATACCCATTTCAGTATGGTGTTTCCAGTCTGTTGCAATGTATACCAAGTCGATATCGTTTCGCTCGCACAGTTGTTTCCATGCATCTTCGCTGCCGGAATAGAGGGCAGGGGCTTCCATACCGGCGTTAGTTACAATTTTTTGTGCTTTTTCCGCATTTTCAGGCAATAAGTCGCAAAGAGCGACAATTTTAGTTCCCGGTATGTGCGTCCAACGTTCTACCGCACTGGGACCACGCATGCCCAAACCGATGAAACCTACACGCACAGTGTCAAGTTTAGGAGTTGTTAGTTCGATTACATCCTGTTGTCCCGCAGGACGTTCGGGAACTGGAACTTCAAGAGGCGCATACTCTTTTGTTGCAGTTGTTTCTTTGGGGATTGGGGTACAGCCGGCGAGGCATGATAACGCTATACCGACGAAGAAGGTAGATAGGTTTTTAATCATGGTTCTGTTTAATTGAAATTTATAGGTTAATAGTAGATTGTTGCAAAAATAGGGAATATCGTTGGAAAAACCTCATAAAATCGGCAGATTGCAGCAACTAAAATTGATTATTTCTATTTCTAACTTTTGAGTTTGGTGCAGATATTATTTTTAAAAATCGGTCAAGGACTTTTTGTCTTTCTTTGCCTTCCTTTTCGTCTACATCTTTTGTCCAAAGATTTACACCTGCTTTAAGTTCAATAACTCGTTTTACTTCATTTTAAGATTTCATCAGTCAGTTCTCCGATTTCCCCAAATGCCAAGGCGTAAGCTGTAACAAAAATTTCGTGATAAAAATCCGTTTTATCTCCATAATCTTCTTTTATGAATGGAATTTATTTCTTAATTATTTCAGCACTTGCTCCACTATCATACAACTCCATTATATATTCATAGGTGTCGTGTGCTAAATCTCCATCAATTATTTTTACTCCGTCTGTTGCCATTTCAATTTTATGTTTTTACTATCCCGCTTGCCGATAAATACACGCAATGGATTATTTAAAATACGCAATACGTAAAAAGTATATTGCAAGTGCGAAGAGTTATCTCGTTCTAAAGGTACTAATTCTTTGGGATACAGACGTTGTTTTCCGTGTGAAACTAATATCAACTTACTTTGCTTTCCTTGATTATCTTGAAAAACATAACAAAATTTATGGAACTTCCCTTATGTGGAAAAGCTATT
Organism: Phocaeicola sp. GP0067; assembly: GCF_031119655.1. Lineage (NCBI taxonomy): Bacteria > Pseudomonadati > Bacteroidota > Bacteroidia > Bacteroidales > Bacteroidaceae > Phocaeicola > Phocaeicola sp. GP0067. The sequence goes on along the minus strand of NZ_JAVHZY010000010.1, from coordinate 150,977 downwards.
GCCGTTGATTGACTTCTGCCGGAACACATTGAGATTCTCGGAAAGGGTATTTTCAAATAGGTGTGAACGATGTTCCACTTGTGCAATGGTTTAGGTAGAAAGCGAATGAATGGAGAAACGGTTTGGAGACTGCATCTACTAAACAGGATAAAGGACTGAAAATATAGGATGCACCCTAAATTCTATTCTAAAAGTAAATAAAAGCATTAGAAGATAAAAGATTATCAGAAAAATATCCGATTTTTGTAGTCGGATAAAGACAATTATTTCCAAGACATACGAGAAAAAAGAAGCGTTATGTTCATCTTGTAGGTTGGAAACGTAGGAAATCTCGGACTTGGTACAAGAAATAGTATAGTGGTTCTCACGCTATAGCGTGGGCTGTTATTATCATATCTGTGCCAAAGGTTGTCTACGACCTCCAATTTAGACGCGGTAGCATTGCAGTTCCACGCTCTCGCATTTTATAACCGCCTATAAAGGGACTGATAGGCATCGAATAGAATACATATATGGAACAACAGTTTTGTCAAAGTTGTGGTATGCCCCTAACTGATGAAAACAGAGGGACAAATGCCGATGGGAGCAATAGTGAGGATTATTGCGTGTATTGTTACAAAAAAGGTGAGTTTACCCAAGATTTTACAATGAGCCAAATGATTGAGTTCTGCCTGCAATTCTTAGACCAATGGAATGTGCAGACCGAATGTAAGTTGAGTCCCGTACAAGCAAAGGAACAAATGCTTCAACACTTTCCCTACCTGAAACGGTGGAAAGAAAAAGATGAACGGACACTAATGGAAAAGGCAACCCACTTGCTTGCCCAATGTGAAAATGTGACCATTGCATCCATTGATGCTAACGGTTATCCGCGACCTGTGCAGATGTCCAAGATACATGCTAAAAGTTTTAATGAAGTCTGGATGGTGACAAGTGTCGGCTCCATGAAAGTGAATGATTTTAAGGCGAACAACAAGGCGGGGCTTTGCTATGACTATTACGGGGATGGCGTTGCCCTGCGTGGTACGGTAGAAATTATTACGGACAATACTATCCGCAAGGACATATGGCAGGATTGGTTCATTCATCATTTTCCCGATGGACCAAGTGATCCCAATTATGTACTTCTACATTTCATTGGTACGGAAGCCACCTTTTGGATAAATGGCGAATTTTCTCACTCCAACATCTGATATTTATGAGAACGATTGTACCTGATAATAAAAACATAGCCGCTTGCGGTCTTTATTGTGGAGCTTGCCGTAAGTTCTTGGCAGAGAAATGTCCCGGATGTAAACCAAATAAAAAGGCAACTTGGTGTAAAATCCGCTCATGTTGCCAAGAAAACAAGTTTAATACTTGTGCTGAATGCTCCCATGATGTCAGGGAATGCAAGTTGTTTTCCAATTGGATAAGCAAAGTATTTGCATTTCTGTTTAATTCTGACCGTTCCGCTTGCATTAGCTATATTAAGGAACAAGGTGAACAAGCCTTTGCCGAAGAGATGACAAAACGTAAATGTCAAACCATCAGAAGAAAATAAATATGAAGAACGAGGTATTATATCTATTGTTAAATAACTATGCCGACCATGAAGCCGTATTTCTGGCTTCGGCTATTGCGTGTGACGAACGTAGTATAAAAGAAAATCCCAAATACACGAACAAAGTCGTAGCTCCTACATTGGATGTTGTACGCTCATGCAGTGGTTTCCATACTTTACCCGACTATTCTTTTGAAACGATGCCCAATGATTATGCCGCATTGGTACTAATTGGTGGTTTCGGCTGGCTCGACGAACTGGAAGCAGATAAAGTCGTGCCAATCGTTCGCCGTGCCATAAAGAAAGGGATTATCGTAGGAGCTATCTGCAATGCTGCTTCTTTCCTTGCCAAACATGGTTTCTTAAATGAGATAAAACATACGGGAAATGGTTTGGAACAGCTACAATTATGGGGAGGAGGCAACTATACCAATAAGGCAGGTTATATGAATGAGCAAGCTGTGTCGGACAAACGCATTGTTACGGCAAATGGCACAGGTTACTTGGAATTTGCTAAAGAATTGTTGCTATTGCTGGAGAATGATACCCCTGAACAAATAGAAATGTTTTACTGCTTCAACAAAGAAGGATTGGTAAAGCTGTTCAGTCAATTACCTTGATTGTATGGATTTGTCAGATTGGTTCAAAGGTTTTGAGAAAGTATAGCCCGACTCTCATCGGAACAACGAGCAGCCTTCTTTTCGGAATGTAGCAAGAATTGCGTGGATGGTGGTGTGCTTTCCATTTACAGGAAACTCTACAAGGATGCCAATGGAGATATGGATGTTTTCTTCCAGATGGCAAATGAATTGCCGGGAGTAAAAAGCGAGATTGTAGAGAAAGGTCGTGTCTATCATCTTATTGCCTGCCATATTTACATCCTTAAAAGTTACCCAAACCTGCAAAGTGATGCAGATCACGGTAATTAGGCCGGTTGCCACCTCATTATCCTAAAATGAGGTGAATTTTCTAACTCTTTGATTTCAAAGAGGTATATTCTTTTTGCAGAAATACAATATATTTTTAATATTAGTGTATTGCTTGTCGGATAAATTGATTTCACTTATACTGTATTTATAATAAAAAAGCAGTCTTGAAAAGTCAAGACTGCTTTTTTATTATAATGGTAATTCAATTCCCTCAATCAAAAAGTACGGTTTTTATTTAGGTCTATAACCATACATTAATGCGGCATTAATTTCAATAGCCCTCATATATCCTTTGAAAAAACTTTTTACTCTTTTCATCCTGTTACCTTTTTTTTAAAACGTTAAAAACTAATCCTTTGTATCTTTTACTTTGTATCGTACCCCCAAGCACGGAGGGCGTCATTTCCCATATCTTTGAGACCTGCTTTGATGATCTCCTTCAACTTCTTCATAATGTTATCCTTTCTTTGATTAAAAAATAGGGTTGTTTTCTTACTTAATCCCTATACCCCAAGCTTTTACTTCGTTTTCACCCATCATAGCAAGGGCTTTCTTAAAAATACTTTTTACCTTTTTCATAATCTCGTTATCCTTTCTTTTTATGTTTTACAACACAAAATTATGCTGTTTTGTTCTAGATTGTACTCTGATAAAGATAAAATGTATGCAAAAGTGGCAAATTCTTGATGCAAGTCAAGAATTTGCCACTTTTCATTAAAAAACTATTTCAGAAGCCCAGCTTCTGAAATTCATTCTCAAAATTAGGTGTAAATATTTCTTTCCCAATATTGCTTCTGATCTCTTCTAGTGACCAAAAACGGCCGCCATCCAGTTCCTCGCTGGGAATAATGGGACCGTCATAAGTGGTTTTATGTGAGAATACCAATTCTTTTTCCCGGGTGGATTCGAATATATAGCTAGTCAGTAATTCGGGAGTAAAGTCGGTGATGCCCAGTTCTTCTTTTACTTCACGTTTCAAGGCTGTTTCCACATTTTCACCTAAATCTATGTGTCCGCCTACGGCTGTGTCCCATTTGCCTGGTTGGATATCTTTCCAGTCAGGACGCTTTTGCAAATAGAGTTCGCCTTTACTGTTGAATACATGTAAGTGGACTACCGGATGTAGCAATTTACTTCCATTATGACATTCTCCACGGGTTGCAGCTCCTGTTATGTTTCCTTGTTCATCTACTATAGGAAACATTTCTTCTTTATTATCGTAATTCATCTTCGCTATTTTTTTGTTACTGCAAAGATATGAATTCGGGCTCGGATTATATGGATCTTATAGTCTTTAATAGTAAAAAGGGATGTGAGAACTTTATAATCCGAGTCCGAAATGCCGTTTAATAATTTACTTGATGCCGTTTTAAAAAAGCTACTGTTTTATGTATTTCCTTATACATCACAATATCTTCTTTTATAAAAGGTACCTCGTTGCGGTAGTTGGCGAGAAACTTTTCAATAAACGGTGAACTGCGGAGCGGGCGGCGGAAATCCAGTCCTTGTGCAGCGTTCATCAATTCGATGGCAAGTATATGTTCCAGATTATCCATCACTTTGTAGAGCTTGGTGGCGGCGTTGGCTCCCATACTTACATGATCTTCCTGTCCGTTACTGGATACTATGGAGTCGCTGCTGGCGGCATAACAGTACATTTTATTCTGGCTTACCATGCTGGCAGCCGCATATTGGGGAATCATGAAACCGGAATTAAGTCCCGGATTGGCAACCAGAAATTCGGGCAATCCGCGAAGTCCCATAATGAGTTGTGCCACACGCCGTTCAGATATGTTTCCCAGTTCGGCCATAGCAATGGCAAGATAATCATATACCAGTGCCAAGGGCTGTCCGTGGAAGTTGCCACCTGAAATGATAAGGTCTTCATCGGGGAAGATAGTGGGGTTATCGGTAACTGAATTTATCTCGGTCAACAGTACTGAAGCTACGTGGTTGATGGCATCTTTGGTAGCACCATGAACTTGTGGGATGCAACGGAACGAATAGGGGTCTTGTACGTGTTGTTTGGGCTGTGCGATGATTTCACTGCCTTCCAGTATTCTTCGGAATGCGGCTCCGGTTTCTATCTGGCCTTTATGCGGACGCATTTGTTGGATACAGTCCATGAACGGATCGATGCGGCCGTCAAAGGCTTCCAGGGAGATGGCGGCAATGAGGTCGGCTTTCTTGGAAAGACGGAAGGCTTTGAGTATGGCATACACTCCGTTGGCACTCATAAACTGGGTACCATTGAGCAAGGCCAGTCCTTCTTTGCTTTTCAATTTGACTGGTTCCCAACCAAACTCATCAAGCACGCTGATAGCTTCGCAGCGTTTGCCTTTATAATACACGTCGCCTACGCCGATCAACGGAAGGAAGAGATTGGCGAGCGGGGCAAGATCTCCTGAGGCTCCCAATGAACCTCGGTCGTAGACAATGGGCATTACATCGTTATTGAAAAAGTCGATAATGCGCTGTACAGTAATGACTTGTACGCCACTGTGTCCCAAAGAAAGAGCATGAGCTTTTAATAAAAACATCAGCTTCACAATGACATGGGGCATTTCTGCGCCTACACTGCAAGCATGGCTTTTCACCAGGTTCTCTTGCAAAGTACTCAGTTCATCGGAAGAAATATTACGGTTGCACAGGCTGCCGAATCCTGTCGTGATGCCATAGAGAGGGACATCGGATTCCTTGATCTTTTTGTCCAGGTAATCCCGGCATTTCTGAATCCGGTCTTTGGCTTCAGGAGCCAGTTCCAATTTCAGATTTTCATTGATAATACGTTCGATGATGTCAAAAGTGAGGTCACCCGAACCTATTTGATATACATTCTTCATGGTCTGATTCTTTTTTTAACCGCGGAGGTTGGGATTAAAAAATGGTTTTCACATAGTCCAGTATTTTCTGTTCTTCGGCAATGGTCGTCTGTTCTATCATATCGGCCTCTTCACTCATCTCTTTGACGAATTTTTCGTCTTTGATAGAAGTGAGGTTGATACGTACATTCAGCAAGGCTCCCAGAATGGCAGTCCGGGCACACATCATGGACACGCAGGCATCGGTTACAGCGTTGCTGTTCCCTTTTCTGGCTACCACATCAATCATGGGCAGAATGGAATGGACGGTACGTGCCACCTCCATAGGCACTTGGGCGGCATATTTGGTTTCCTTCTGTATGGCTTCACTGCGGATAGCCTTTTCTTCATCCGTTTCTTTCGGAAGTTTGAATGCAGAGAAAACACGGTCGTATGCTTCCGAATCACGGTCTACATCGGTTATCAGCTGGCGGGTGAGTTCTTCGAAACGCACAGAAAGATCTTCCATAATTTCGTTCACTTCTACATATTTCTTGCGGCCTATGGTAAGATTGGCTACCATAGCTGCCAGTGAGGTGGCAAGGGCTCCATTGAGTGCCGAGACACTGCCGCCACCGGGGACAGGATCATTACTGAGTACTTTATTGATAAATTCTTTGATGGTAAGTTCTGTTAACATGGCTATTAGTATTTAATTGGTTAATTTGAATGTAGAATACGTCCTCCTTTGATGGTCAGCTTCACTGCGTTCATACCTGTATAATAAGGTAATATATGGGGGTTGTCGGTTCCCAGTAAAACAAAGTCTCCCTGTTTTCCGGCTTCTATGCTTCCGATGCGGTCGGCGCGTCCGAGGGCTGCCGCACCGTTCAGTGTGATGGCTGTGATAGCTTCGGCAACGGTCAGTTTCATATAGATGCAGGCCAGAGCAAAAGTCAGCGGGATGGATCCGGAGAAACAGCTGCCTGGATTTAGATCGGTGGCAAGGGCTACGGCACAGCCGCTGTCTATCATTTTCCTGCCACGGGCGTAGGGCTCTTTTAGTGTAAAGGCAGTTAGTGGTAACAGAGTGGCTACTACATTATTTTGTGCCAGGGCTTTTATGCCTTCATCGGATGCTTGCAACAGATGGTCGGCGCTGAGGGCCTTCAATTCTCCTGCCAGTTCTGCTCCTCCAAAGCTGACAATTTCATCAGCGTGTAGCTTGGTGCCGAAGCCTAGAGCTTGCGCAGCTTTCAATAGCTTTCGAGACTGTTCCACAGTGAATACTCCTTTTTCACAGAAAATATCGCAATTTTCGGCCAATTGTTTCTGATGGATCATGGGCAACATTTCGTTAATCAGAAAATCAATATATGCGTCACTTCGCCCTTTGTATTCTTCGGGTAAGGCGTGAGCACCTAAAAAAGTGGTGGCGATATCTACTTTCCGGTCGGGACATTCATTGATAGCTTGCATGACACTGAGCTGTTTCAGTTCTGTATCACGATCCAGGCCATATCCGCTTTTTCCTTCCACTGTGGTGACCCCCATCCGGCTCATGGTATCCAGAAACCATTCGGCTTTATGTTTCAGTTCTTCAAAGGAGGCTTCCCGGGTGGCACGTACAGTATTGATAATGCCTCCGCCACGTTCCATGATGCTCATATAACTGTCGCCGTTGAGCCGCCAGATGAATTCGTCGGGGCGAAATCCTCCGAAAACCAAATGGGTATGAGAATCAACGAATCCCGGCAACAATACATTCCCTCTGGCATCAAGCACTTTATAGCCGGGCTTTTCATGGCTTATACGGTTTTCGCCAACATAGGTAATAATGCCGTCGGTTACTCTTACCGTTCCGCAAGGAATGTTGAGAAGTTCGTTCATGGCTTCTCCTTTCCGGGCGGTTCTGCCTTGCGGAGTAACGATGTGGGCATTGATGATAATCAAGTTGTTGCTCATAGTTGTTAGTTTTAATGGAACGCAAATGACGCAAATGACACAAATATCAATGGTGACTGAATATTTTTCTTTTAAATTCAGGATGCTTTCCGAAGTTTAATAGATAGCCTATCTCTATGTCTGTGGCTTTCAGATAGTTTATCAGTTGAAATTCATGTTCGGGACGTAAAGCATCAGCCGCTTTCAGTTCTAATATGATGGAGTTGTTGATCACCATGTCGGCATAATATTCACCCACTTTATGATTTTTATAAAATACATTGATTTGCTTTTGCACTTCACATTTAAAACCTTGCTCTATCAATTCAAAGTAGAGGGCATTTTGATAAACCCTTTCCAAGAATCCATATCCTAATGTGTTGTACACTAGATAAAATGCTTTTAATATTTTATCTACATCTTCTTGACTTGCTATTTGCGTCATTTGTGTCATTTGCGTTCTATTCTATATTATTCCATAATCTGCGCTTCCAGCACTTGTTGCATGGAGAAGTTTTCCAATCCCAGGTAGTAAGAGGCAGTGTCTATCAAGGCCTCCATAGGAACAAGTCCTACGATTTCGCTGCCGATGATGCTTACTCCGTAGCGTTTGGCTTCAAAACGTACCATTTCGAATGCCCGGTAGATAGCGGTTTTGCTATAGTCGGTAAGATTCATGGATACCTGGGTGATACCCCGGTCCTTCAGTTCTACGCCCATGGCCTTGCAATAGCGCAGTCCGCCACCGATAAAACGGATTTTCTTGGCAATGTCATGCGCTATTTCCAGGCTGGGAGTATTGAGATTTATATTGTAGGCCACTAAGGGCATACGGGCTCCGATGGCTACAGTTCCGGCAGTGGGGTGACGTTCCGCAGGACCAAAATCGGGATGCCATTCGGGTTGGTGAATCTTTTCCTTCATTCCTTCGAATTCTCCTTTACGGATGGCAGCGAGATTTTCACGATGTGGTGCACTAGCTGATTTTTCATACAAGAATACAGGGAGATTATATTGAGAGGCCACCCGTTGCCCCACTTCTTTGGACACTGCTATGGCATCTTCCATGGTACATCCTTTGATGGGAATGAATGGAACTACATCTACAGCTCCCATACGGGGGTGCTGTCCTTGGTGATGGTTCAGGTCAATCAGTTCTACTGCTATACCGATAGCTTCTATCACGGCTTCTTTCAAGGCGTCCGGTTCTCCAACAACGGTAACTACCAGCCGGTTGTGGTCTTCATCGTTACTATAATCCAATAATTTTACGCCTGCCTTGGCACGAAACGGAGATACAATCTCGTCTATTTTCTGTAAGTCACGTCCCTCGCTGAAGTTGGGGACGCATTCCATAATTTTTGTCCAGCTCATACTCTTTAGAATTTGGTTTATAGGGAACATCCATGGATGCGGATGAATGAAACAGTTGCATCCATGGTGTTCCGGTTTTTGGTTAGTTGATTCCTTTATTTTTCAATACCTTATTAATAAGGTCATCTTCCGCTATATGCGGCAGGGTGATGTGATAACCATCGGCATGGCTCTCGTTGAATTCCGCCGAAGTTTCCATGGCATGCGGGTTGCGTGCCCACGAGCGGCGTGCCACTCCTCCCATTACATCCCATAACATGGATGAGCGGAGAATACGGTCTACCCGTTCACTGCCGTCGCATACCATTCCGAATCCGCCATTGATGGCTTTACCTATACCTACACCGCCTCCATTGTGCAAAGCGACAAGGCTCATGCCCCGGGCACAATTTCCGGCAAAGCATTGCACAGCCATATCTGCCATTACATTGCTGCCGTCCTTGATATTGGAGGTTTCCCGGAAAGGAGAGTCGGTACCGCTTACATCGTGGTGGTCACGTCCCAACATGATAGGACCTACCTCGCCCCGGCGTACCATTTCATTGAAGCGCAGTGCTATATTCATACGTCCCAGTGCGTCTTGATACAGAATGCGTGCTTGGGTCCCTACCACCAGGTTATTCTTTTCGGCGTCGCGAATCCATATCCAGTTGTCCATATCCTGTCCGCGGCGATCTTTAGGGATACACTCCATAGCGGCACGGTCGGTCTTTATCAAATCTTCCTTTTTCCCGCTCAGGCATACCCAGCGGAAGGGGCCGTAACCATAATCGAAAAGTTGAGGCCCCATGATATCCTCTACATAGGACGGCCAAATGAATCCATCCTTCTCGTCTGTTCCATTGCGTGAGATTTCTTTCACTCCGGCGTCATAAATCGCTTTCATGAAAGAATTGCCATAATCGAAGAAATAAGTGCCCCGTGCCACCAGTTCCTTGATAACATGGAAATGGCGGCGCAAAGTTTCGTTCACCATTTCATCGAAAGTTTCTCTGTCTTCTTTCAGCATACGGGTACGTTCTTCGAAGGAAATGCCTGCAGGACAATAGCCGCCTTCGTAAACGGCATGGCAGGAAGTCTGGTCACTGAGAAGTTCGATGTGGATGTTGTGATGCAATGCATACTCCAACAGATTGACTACATTGCCATGGTAGGCTATGGAACAGGGGATTCGTCGGTCTATGGCATCGGCAGCCAGCCGGTAAGCTTCAGACAAATCGGATGTGATATGCTGTACCCACCCTTGGCGGTGGCGGGTTTCTATGCGTGAATAATCCACCTCGGCTATAATGGCCACTGCTCCGGCTATCTCGGCTGCTTTGGGTTGGGCTCCGCTCATTCCGCCCAATCCGGAGGATACGAAAAGATGGCCGTTCAGGTTGCCGTCCTGCGGCACTCCTAATTTCATGCGGCCGGCATTTAATAGGGTGTTGAACGTGCCGTGTACAATGCCTTGCGGACCGATGTACATCCAGCCTCCGGCGGTCATCTGTCCATAATTGGCTACTCCCATCTGTGCGGCTATTTCCCAGTCTTTCTGGTTGTCGAACATGCCTACCATCATGGAATTGGTGATAATAACACGGGGAGCTTCGGGATGTGATTTGAATAATCCCAACGGGTGGCCGCTTTCTACGACCAGGGTTTGTTCATTCGTCATAACCTCCAGATACTGCTTGATAAGCCGGTATTGCATCCAGTTTTGACAAACTTGTCCGGTTTCGCCGTAGGTCACCAGTTCGTAAGGATAGAGGGCGATATCAAATGAAAGATTGTTGTCTATCATTACTTGAAACGCTTTTCCTTCGATACAGTTTCCTTTATATTCGTCAATGGGCTTTGCTTTCAAGTCACCTTCGGGCCGGAAGCGGTAACCGTAGATTTTACCCCGGGTGAGCAGTTCATCCATCAATTCGGGAGCAAGTTGCTCATGCAGTTCCACCGGAATGTATCGCAATGCATTCCTCAATGCCGTTTCCGTTTGGGCGGGTGTCAAGCGGTAGCCCCGGTCGGGAGCACGGCGGATGCCTTCCGTGAATGTAGGATAGGCAGGTAAATCAGTAGATAGAGTGATAGTCATAGTATGTAAGTGTTTTGTCACAAAGATAGCAAAACGATTGGAATACTATGGGTTTGGAGATATGTTTAGTGACATAAAGTTGTTTTTTATCTATAGACTTGATGTAAAGGTAAACGCACACGGATATAAAAAGCTTGCCATAATGACAAAGTAGGTTGCCTGTTCTTGTGTATAGTAAATAAAGGGGGCGGTAGAAATTTAGTGGAAGCTGGTTCTTATTTTCCCGTTCATATCTTTCTTTGGATTTTTTTAAGTAAGAACCTACCGGCGGAATAAATGAATGTCTATCATATCACAGCCTATTGTATAAGTTTTTTCTTTCTCCAGATTAAGCCTTTTTATACGGATGTATTCTATCTCCATAGCCTTTGGAGTTATCTCCATAAGCTTTGGAGTTAACTCCAAAGCCTTGGGAGATAACTCCAAAGGCTTGCGGAGATAAAACAAGCAGGAAGAAAAGCCTTAGCCATATAGTAGAAAACGATTGGTGATACGGAAAAAAGGCTTTATATCCGTGATGAAGTCTTAGGGTATCAGCAGCGAACTGTCTCCGTAGCTCAGAAACCTGAAATCATGGCCCAGTGCATAATCATAAATCCTTCGCCAGTTTCCTTTCACAAAGGCGGAAACCAATAGCAGCAATGTACTTTGCGGCTGATGGAAATTGGTAACCATCTTCTTGACTATTTTGTATGTATATCCCGGCGCGATGATAATCTGAGTACTGCTATGCAACGCTTCCATTTCGTGTCGGTTCAGATAATCCAGAATCTGTTGCAGTGCTTCCACCGGAGTCAGGTCATTCTTATCTTCGTAGGGCATCCATTGCTGTACATGCAACTCGTCCTGAGTGGCATCGGGATTGTGGCTGATAAGGACGCCGATATAATAAAGACTTTCCAGGGTACGTACTGAAGTGGTTCCTACCGCAATGGCTTCTCCATTATGGGCAATTAATTTTTCAATGGTATGCTTGCTTACAGAAATGTATTCCGTATGCATCTCATGTCCTTCTATCTCTTCACTTTTCACGGGCTTGAAAGTTCCTGCACCTACGTGTAAAGTCAGTTCCTCCCGGTCAATTCCCCGTTCGTCCAGCGCTGCCAGTACTCTTTCCGTAAAATGAAGTCCTGCGGTGGGAGCGGCGACAGAACCTTTTATTTTGGAGTAAACCGTCTGATAAGTTTCCTTGTCGCTTTCTTGTGTCTCACGGTTCAGATAGGGAGGGATGGGCAGTTCACCTGCCACTTCCAGCAGGTCGGCAAAGGTAATTGTGTCATCATCCCATGAGAAATCAATCCAATGGCTGGTTCCCTTGCACTCTCCACGGGTGGCGGACAGGACTATTTGTTTGCCTTTTACATTTACTATGCGGCTCAACGTACCTTCTTTCCATTTTTTCAGATTACCTATCATGCATAACCAGCTGCATTGGCGTGTTTGCTGGAAGTTTAACACATAGTCATTGGGCTGGACAGGTTCCAGGCAGAATACTTCTATTAATGCTCCGGTTTCTTTACGGAAATGCAGACGGGCTTGAATCACTTTGGTATTATTGAATATCATCAGTTCTCCGGATTCCAGATAGTGTGGCAAAGACGTAAAGATGTCTTCGCTCACTTCGCCGTGGCGGTAAACTAGCAGTTTGGACTGGTCGCGCGTGGCAAGGGGGAATTTGGCGATCCGTTCATCGGGTAGCGGGTAGTTGAACTCACTTATTTTGATATGTTTGGTATCTTCCATCTGAATCTATTTCTTTTTCTGCGCAAAAGTACCGATATTTGCGCTAACTAAAAAAGAAAAGAGTATGAAAATAGGAGATAAAGTCCGTTTCCTTAGTGAGGTAGGGGGCGGTGTTGTGACCGGATTTCAAGGAAAAGATATGGTTTTGGTAGAAGATGCCGATGGCTTCGATATTCCGATGCCCATAAAGGAGTGTGTGGTGATTGACACGGATGATTATAATATGAAGCGTAAACCTGTTGCTCCGGCTCCTAAACAGGAGGTTGCCGGTGCAAAGGCAAAAGGAGCGTCAGTCAAGGTGCGTCCGGATGAAGAGGAGGATGAACGTCCTGTCACTTATCGCCCGGCCGAGCGAAAGGGAGGGGATATTCTGAATGTGATGCTGGCTTTTGTGCCACAGGATCTCAAAGCTATTTCTGCAACGGCATTTGATGCATATCTTATCAACGACAGCAATTTCACCTTATACTTTACTTATCTTACAGCCGAAGGTAGTAACTGGCGGGTGCGCAGCCATGGCATGGTGGAACCGAATACGAAGTTTTATATCGAGGAGTTCGAGAAAAGCGTTTTGAATGAATTGGAACGGGTGGCCGTGCAGCTTATCGCTTTTAAGGATAACAAGAGTTTTCTGTTCAAGCCTGCCGTGTCTGTGGAATTGCGCATAGATACAGTGAAGTTTTATAAATTGCATACTTTCCGTGAGAGTATTTTCTTTGAGGAGCCGTCACTTATTTACGATATAGTGAAAAATGATGTTCCGGTAAAACAGGTGTTTGTTTCGGCAGATGATATAAAAGATGCATTATTACAAAAAAAAGTGCCGGAACCGCAGGTAGCGAAGCAGCCCCAGCAGAAAAAGGTGAAGAACGATATCATGGAGGTTGATCTCCATGCTCATGAGTTACTGGATACGACTGCCGGTATGAGCAACAGCGAGATATTGAATTATCAATTGGACGTTTTTCGTAAGACTTTGGAAGAATGCAAGAACAAGAAGGGACAGAAGATTGTCTTTATTCATGGTAAGGGGGATGGTGTGTTACGCAAAGCTATCCTGCAGGAGTTAAAATATAAATATAAAAACTATGAAAGTCAGGATGCTTCGTTCCGTGAATATGGTTTCGGGGCTACCATGGTGATTATTCATTAAGACTTTCTTATTCATATAAATTGTGATATGGCAACATTAAAAGAATTTTTGAAAGCGGATCGTTTTGCTACTTGTGCGGGAGTGGAACTTCTTGAGATAAAGCCGGGGTATGCCCGTGCGTGTATGGAGGTGACCGACCGGCATCTGAATGGTGGAGGAGTATGTCAAGGCGGCGCCTTGTTTACATTGGCCGATCTGGCTTTTGCAGCTGTAGCGAACAGCCGTAAGAAACTTACACTTTCTGTGAATGCCAATATTACTTTTCTCCGTCCTGCTAAGTTGGGTTACGTGTATGCTGAGGCTGTTGAAGTATTTAATCATCATCGTATTCCTTTTGTTGAAGTAAAGATAACAGACGGACAGGGGGAGCTGATAGCTGTATTTACTTCATCGGGGTATCGTAAAGAGTCTGATTTGCCGGTAGATGCGTTAGAATAATTTATAATAGATAAAAGCCTGTTGTTGAAAGAAGGCAACAGGCTTTTAAAATGATGGTTATCAGTGAAGACAAGGGGGCTTATCCTTCTTTGACTTTAGCCTTTCCTATTCTTCCCGGTTCTACGAATAAATATTTGTAGCCTGCGCGTATGCTTGCCAGATGCAGTTTTTCCAAACGCGCACGGCGGACAAGCAAAGCTGTCATTTCATGAATACGTCCGTTAGCATAACCTATCATTTCGTTCTCGGTCGTATCTTCAGAACCGTAAGTGCCTGCTCCTTGGACGATCATAAAAGGTGATTCGGTGCCTGCTTTATCCATCCCGACAGCAATAGCCACATAAATCCACATAGGACCATGAGCAACTACTTTACGTGCTGTGGCTGTGCGGCTTTCGCCTTTTGTCAGTGTCTTGTGGCAACAGCCTTCTATGGATTTGATTTTCTTTCCCAAATCATATACGGTTACTTTGTCATCGGCAGCATCCAAAGGTTGCTCGAACAAAATTGTGTCTTTTTTGTCCGGATAGCTGATGTGATAACATTCATATTCCGGTTGCATTCCTCTAGGTTCGTCATCGCCCACGGAACCTGCTACAAGTTTAACTTCAAGAAATGAGCCGTTCAGGGCGGTTTCATATACCGCATCCGTCAAAGCGGCGTTACTGGTTAATTCTAATTCTTTCATAAGTCAAGGTTTTTAATAAGTTTCTCTCATAACAGTAGGTGGAAAGAAAAGTTCGAAATAGTGTGATAAGGAACAAAAACGGGTGTTAATAGATGAAATAAGGAGATTGGTCGATAACTCTTGTTCCAATGATGATAAAGCTTTAATTTTACTTTTGGAAAAAGAAAAAGTTTGAGAATCAAGATCGGGTAGTAGAAAGGTAGACGGATTATTAGTTTGTCTGGATAGAGGGATTGATATAGTTGTAGGAAGGATATGAAGAGGCAGTTTATAAATACGTTAATAATAAGTTTGTTAGTAAATAAGGTCGGCTGAGGCTTTGTTTATAAGGAAAACGCTCGTTGTGAAACGGGCGTTTTTGATTTTGCATCAGTATGTGTTTAAAAGTAAATCTTATACTATAAACGACGTTCTACTCCGTGAAGAATAGAACGTCGTTTTATAGAATGGAATGAAGTTTACAAACGATAGTCAGCTAAATCATCTGCTTTGAATTTACGGATGAAATTGAAATGCTTTTCTATTTCAGCTTCTGCATAGTTTACATATACATGGGCCGACTTGGCGAACAATTCAGGTGCTTTTGTCGCATCTTGGATAAGAAGATGTGACATGATACATACGGCAGCCATTTCATAAAGACGGCGTGCAACGAAATCAAGTAACTCTTGATTCTGGGCCTCTTTTACCGCATTGGTGCATGCGTCAAATTTGTTGGCCATTTCTTTCACGCGGTCCATTAGCGGTTGCATATCTTCACTGCAAGGAATAGCTTCATAATTACGCAAGGTTGCGATATAAGAACCGTTGGTTACATAACGGATAGCGGCTACAGTCTGCAACTGGGTCGTTCCTTCGTAAATGCTGGTGATGCGTGCATCGCGATAGATACGCTGGCAAGCATATTCCATCATGAAACCTGAACCACCGTGAATCTGGATACAATCGTATGCATTCTGGTTGGCATATTCAGAGTTCATACCCTTGGAAAGCGGAGTAAAACTGTCTGCTAGCTTGGCGTAGACTTTTTGTTCCTGACGTTCTTCAGGAGTCAGTTTGCGTTCGCGGGCAATATCATCCAATGCTTTGTAAATATCCACATAGCGTGAAGTCTGGTAAAGCAATGCACGGCCTGCATCCAGTTTGGCTTTCATGATAGACAGCATGTCATATACTGCCGGGAAATCGATGATGGCTTTTCCAAACTGCTTACGTTCTTTGGCGTATGCCAATCCTTCGTTGTAAGCAGCTTGTGACAAACCTACTGACTGGGCAGCGATACCCAGACGCGCACCATTCATCAATGCCATAACGTATTTTATCAAACCGAGCTTACGGTCACCGCAAAGTTCGGCTTTCGCGTTCTTGTAAACCAGTTCGCAGGTAGGAGAGCCGTGGATACCTAATTTATTTTCGATGCGGCGTACATCTACACCTCCTTCGTTTTTGTCATAGATGAACATAGACAAACCACGTCCGTCTTTGGTTCCTTCTTCGCTACGTGCCAATACCAGGTGAAGATTAGCGTCACCGTTAGTGATGAAACGTTTCACACCGTTCAGACGCCAGCAGTTGTTGGCTTCATCGAAAGTAGCTTTCAGCATTACTGACTGAAGGTCGGAACCGGCATCGGGTTCGGTCAAGTCCATAGACATGGTTTCACCTGCACAAATACGGGGAATGAAACGGCTGTGCTGGTCTTCGTTACCGAATTCATACAGCGTTTCAATACAGTCTTGCAAAGACCAGATGTTTCCGAAACCTGCATCGGCGGCGGCAACAATTTCCGCGCACATGGTGTAGGGGGTGATGGGGAAGTTCAAGCCACCGAAACGACGGGGCATGGTCATGCCGTTCAGTCCGGCTTTGACCATCGCATCCAGGTTTTGTTTGGTTCCTGAAGCATATTCCACACGTCCGTTTCCGCAGTGAGGACCTTCTTCGTCCACTCCTTCGGCATTGGGAGCGATGGTTTCACCTGTAATCTCACCTGTGATTTCCAGAATTTTATCGTAAGAGTCCATGGCATCGGCATAATCCTGCGGTGCATAGTCGAACTCGTCTTTATCTCTATAGTCGCGCTCTTTCAGTTGGCAGATGCGCTCCATCATCGGATTGTTCAAGTGATACTTGAGTTCCGGTATATCGGTATAAAAGTTTGCCATAATTTTTAGTAGTTAGAGTGGTTAATAGTAGCTAAGGGTAGTTAAGTAGTGGGTGGCGATACATTTTTCAACAAGGCTATGCAGTAGGCGTTTAGCAGGCGGCTGATTTCGGCCGCTTGTATGCCTAATTGTTCTTTGTCTTGCAATGTGATGTATCCTAAATCTTTCGACAGGATAATGAAATTGCGTGTTTCTTCCAACGAACCTTGTGAAATGTTATAGAAACGCAGTTTGTCCTTTGAGCTGATTTTAGCATATCCTTCCGCTATATTTGCAGTGATAGAGGCTGCTGCACGGCGCATCTGGTTAACCAAGCAGAATAATTCCTCTTTGGGATATTGCTTGGTTATTTTGTAAATGGCCAATACATACGAATGTGCCTTTTGCCAAACAATCAGTTGTTCAAAGGATTGACTTTTCATTTTTTTCTACTTTGACTACTTATGACTACTACTGACTACTTTGAATTCTTTTTATAATACTTAATCAATTTCGGAACGACTTCTTCCACAGTGCCGTTAATCACATAATCGGCAATGGTGTTGATCGGAGCGTTCGGGTCACTGTTTACAGAGATGATGATACCTGCATCCTGCATACCTGCGATGTGCTGGATTTGTCCGGAGATACCGCAAGCAATATACAGTTTGGGACGGACGGTTACACCCGTCTGGCCAATCTGGCGGTCATGGTCTGCATAACCTGCATCGACAGCTGCACGGCTGGCACCTACTTCGGCGTGAAGTTCTTTGGCCAGTTCGAACAATTTGTCAAAACCTTCTTTAGATCCCATGCCATAGCCTCCGGCAATCACGATAGGTGCGCCTTTCAGGTTATGTTTGGCTTTTTCTACGTGACGGTCAATGACTTTGACTACATAGTCTGTTTCAGGAACAAACTTGGCAACGTCGTGGTTCACCACTTCACCCTTATAATTTTCATCCAGAATCTCTTTCTTCATCACTCCCTCACGAACGGTCGCCATCTGTGGGCGGTGCTCGGGGTTGACAATGGTTGCAACGATGTTACCACCGAAGGCGGGACGAATCTGATACAACAGATTTTCATAGGTGATGCCGTTCTTCTTGTCTTCGTGGGTACCGATTTCCAACTGGGTACAGTCGGCAGTCAGTCCGCTGGTCAATGCGGAAGATACACGCGGTCCCAGATCGCGGCCGATAACAGTAGCGCCCATCAGACAGATTTGTGGTTTTTCCTCTTTGAACAGATTCACCAAAATGGAAGTGTGGGGCAGTGAAGTGTAAGGGAACAGACCCGGAGCATCGAATACATGAAGTTTGTCTACTCCGTAGGGCAATACTTGTTTTTCAATTCCTGCAAGGCCGGTTCCGGCAGCGATTGCCTCAAGCTGGCAGCCTAACTGATTAGCTAATTTACGACCTTTGGTTAAAAGTTCGAGACTCACATCGGCCACTGTTGTGCCTTCAATCTCGCAATATACAAATACATTATTCATAATCGTTATCCTATTGTATGGTTAGCTAACAGTTCGACAATCAATCCTTCCACATCCTGGTCGCTTCCTGTCATGGTCTTGCTTTCTTTTGCCTGGAAGACGATGTTTTCAATCTTCTTCACTTTGGTGGGAGAGCCTGACAGACCGCACTGCTTGGTGTCGCCTTCTACATCGGCCACACTCCATTCAGTGATATTCAGGTAAGGGAATTTTTCATATAGTTCAGCGTAAGGCAGTTCAGAACCGTCTTTAGTGATGGCTGCTTTTTCCTGTGCGCCGAGAGCGCGTTTGTATTTCTGTAACAATTTGGCATTGCGCGGACGGCAGGGAGCTGCACTTCCGTTCACAGTCAGTACAATAGGCAGAGGACCTTCCACAGTTTCTACCCCTCCGTCAATGTGGCGTTTTACGGTGATGCGGCGGGCAGTTTCGTCCACGTTTAGAATTTCTTCGGTGTAAGTAATCTGGCTTAATCCCAGCTTTTCTGCTACCTGCGGACCTACCTGTGCGGTATCACCGTCGATAGCCTGACGGCCACCGATAATCAGGTCACATTCGCCTATTTTGCGGATAGCCGTAGCGATGGCGTATGAAGTGGCCAACGTGTCAGCACCGGCAAAAGCACGGTCGGTCAATAAATATCCATTGTCTGCTCCTCTGTATAAACCTTCACGAATGATTTCGGCAGCGCGTCCGGGACCCATGGTCAGGATAGTTACCGTAGAACCGGGATGTGTGTCTTTCAGTCTGAGTGCCTGTTCCAAGGCGTTCAGGTCTTCCGGATTGAAGATGGCCGGAAGTGCCGCACGGTTGATAGTACCGTCAGCGTTCATGGCATCTTTCCCCACATTGCGTGTGTCGGGAACTTGTTTTGCCAGTACTACAATTTTTAAACTCATATACTTTAATATATTTGGTATTAGTAATATTCTGGCGACAAATTTACTTAAACAATTTGAGCAACAAAAGGATATGAGGAGAAAATATGCACAAAAAGGTGAGGTGTGAGCATGAATCGAGGAGGATACAAATGTTTTTATGATAATTATATTGTAGAATAAAAGCGGAAATGTTTGTTTAAGTGGAAACTTTTTATATTCTTTGTAGAAAGTGATACTATGAAAACATTCACCTCCAAGTACAATCAAGCTAAATGGCCTTCGTGGACGGTCTGTTTCTGATGATAGGGACAGACGGTATCTTTTTCATTATACCTCTTTGAATCATCATAAGATATCCCTATTTCAAACTTTAAAAAATATATTATGAAAAGAACATTTAAAATGGCATTGATTGCCTCATTGGCAGTTGGTGGAAGTTATGTTTTGTATGGTTCTCAAAACAAAGAAGAATTGTCCGATTTAGCTTTGTCAAATGTGGAGGCCTTGACTTTAGGTACGAAGGATTGTATGTATCAACGTAATTCACGTTGTTATGAACTCGTTGTAGGTCCTCCGGGCGAACCTGTTATTATTGAAACAAGTGAGGAAGCGAATTGGGTAAATCGATATACCATTCCTGAGTAATTAGGCATTTATGTAATACGGGACAAAATAAATAGGTATTAGGCATTTGTTTTGTCCCGTTTGAAGAGTATTAAAATTATGATTAAAATAAAATTGTATTATTCGATTGTTACCATCCTTTTTTTAATTTCCTGTGTCAGTAACAAAGGAAATGACTTTTTATCTATTCCCGCCAAACCGATCTATGGCTCTTATTATGATAAAGAAATTATGTCCAATGAGTTGGTTGCATTCTCTTCTCTTGATTGTGGAATTCTTATGGTTCAACGTTGTAAACTTCCTGGTGAACCTATTTGTCAGATTCTAGAGGAACAGACAGGCGAAAGAGTGGGTAGCTTTGGAAGCAGGGGACAAGGGCCTGGAGAATTTATAGCCGCTGAATTTATTGGAAAAACAGAGGGGGACGATACTTTATATTTTGTTAATTTGCCTTCTACTGTCCTATTGTATGCACGGGAGGAAAAGGGTGCTGACTACCGTTATGTAGGAAGTGAAAAAATTAAAGTAAAAGATGGTTGTTTTACAACCCGTTTCTGTCGACTGTCCAATGGTTATAGTGTGGCGACGACTTTGTCTGGGGGTAAGGAGTTTTTCATTCTCTTTGATAGGGATTTTAAAGAAATAAAGCGTTTCGGTAATCATCCGGTGCGGGGAATGACTACTGAAGCAAATGATTTTATGCAGTTGCAGGGGGAGATGGTTTCATACAAAAACAGCTTTTATTTTGCATCTAGATTTTTTGGTTATCTTTGTCGGTATGATATATCGGATGAGGAAGATGTTACTTTGAAGTGGGAAAAAATGCTTGTTGAGCCTGTTTGCAATGTCTATGAAGCAAATCTTGCAAGAAAGAAGAATAACTTGGATGGATTTTATGGATTGACAGCCAATGATAAATATGTTTTTGTGACTTATAGTGGTGAGTTATGCTATAAAGCCTTTGAAAACTATTCAGCCTGTACACCTAAAACTTTGCTGGGTTTTTCCATCGATGGTGAACTGGTAGGCAAGTACGCATTGGAACACCAAAGCATGAGTGTGCTTCTTTCTCAATATACCCCTCAGTTGTACTTGTTAAATTGCGAATCGGAATGTAATGTTGAAATATTTGAGATGGATGATATCCTGAAAGCAAAATTATGAAAATCCTGCTTTATGTGTTGTTGGCTTTTGGGGTATTTTGTTTCTTCTCGTGTAAAAGGACAGAAAAGGAGCAGTTGACTTTTTTGATGAAAGAATGGACTCGAAAAGAAATTCTCTTTCATGATAGAGCTGTCTTTACCATACAAGGCAAAGACACATTAGATAAGTTTCCTTATGCTTCAACATATTATAAAATTGTAACTTATGTAGACTCATTAGGATGCCTTAGTTGCAAATTGCAATTATTGGAATGGATAAATTTTATAGCGGAGGTAGACTCTGTCACATCTAGGAATGTATCCTTTTATTTTTTCTTCCACCCTAGAAATAGGAAGGAACTAATAATGACATTACAGTCAGAAGATTTTATTTATCCTGTATGTATAGATCTGAAAGATACCTTTAATAAACTGAATAAGTTTCCACTGAATGATAAATTTAGGACATTCTTGCTTGACAATACTAATAAAGTGATATTAGTAGGAAATCCTATGCATCATCCTCGGATAAAAGAGATGTATATGGGACAGTTGCGTGATTGTAATAATAAGCCGGAGGTGGAGGGTGATGAATGAACCAGAGGGTAAAAGAAAAGAATAAATGGATAGACCGTTTAATAAACTTTGTATTTTATGGTTGTGTACTTGCTCTGATATGGTTGCTGTTACAAATCACGACCTTTTCTTCGTTCAGGATTCCTACTGCATCCATGCATCCTACTCTGATAAAAGGTGACTATGTAATAGTGAATAAATGGATAGCAGGCGGCAGGATATTTAATGTTTTTAATGCGGTAAAAAACAAGCATATATCAATAAAACGTATTCCGGGAATACGACGGATAAGAAAAAATGATATTCTCATTTTTAATTCACCAGTCGGGCAATATAAGAATCGAATACATTTTGATGTCATGCAATATTATGCCAAACGATGTGTGGGGCTTCCGGGTGACACTGTGGCAATTATCCTGCCTACATTATCTGCCTTAGCCGAGGATAGCCTTACGTTTTCTTTTGATCATAATTACTATGACCTGTTAGGATGGACTGCTGAAAAATTCGGTCCTCTTTATATACCTTGCAAAGGTGATCAAATCCCGATAAATAGTTTGACTGCTACCCAATATGGAAGTGTTATGGAATGGGAGACTAAACAGAAAATAGATTATAAAGATAGCGCATATTTTATAGGAAATCATCGTTTCACAAATTATCAGTTTAAGCATGATTATTATTTTATGCTGGGAGACAATATACACCATTCATTGGATTCACGACATTGGGGATTGGTGCCTGATGATTTCATTGTGGGTGTAGTACAATGGATTTGGTTTTCAAAAGATGAAGAGCAAAATTCAATTCGTTGGAATCGAATCGGTAGAGTAGATTGAAATAAGAGATGCGAAAGGTTATAGTTCTATGCTTGTTCGGATAAAAACGTATAAATGATGCGTTGTGATATATGTTGTATGAAAAGTTTTTGTTAATATTGTCATCATTATGAGTTTGTTTTTGTTGTATGATGAAATAATAACTGAAGAATTATGAAGAAAGTATTGTTTTTATTCGCCTTTTTGCTTCTGGGTATAGGAGCTATGGCACAAAAGGTAATTTATGATGAAACCAACCAGACCGGAGTGCGTACAGTGGTATGCGAGGGTATGAATCTGGGTGTTTCCAATAATATGGACGTATATGTGGCACTCGCTGGATTTCAGTATAAAAGTACCATACGTTATTCGCTGGCTGTTACTATCGGGTCGGGGCATGAGGTGGAAATTCCTAATGACAGTAAGTGTGTCCTGACGTTGGATAATGGAAAGGCATTAGAGCTGCCTACGGTAGCAGGCGGCGCTTCTGTATTGCAGCATGTAGATGTGGAGATGAGTGATGTGTATCAAAGTTTCCGCCGTTTTGCCTATTATAATATAAAGGCTAAAGAATTGAAGAAAATCGGCAAAAACGGTATCGTACAAATGGATATACAGTTATCTCCCGGAAACTATTCCATTGCATTCAACCAGGATGTCTTGGGAAGTATGCTGACCGGCTCTATGTCATTAATAAATAATATGTTTGGGAAATAACTTCTCTTTTCATATTGTATGGTGCAGCCTTTTCTTCTCAGAAGGAGAGGCTGTCTTGTTTTTGAAAGTCAAAGGGTTAAACAAAACGTTGTTTCATGTGTTTTCCTAATGTTTTTTAATGTGATAAACTTATGAGGAAAATACGTAGATGGGGAGTATGGCTCCTTTTAATCATTCCTTTGGCACTGAATGCCCAGCAGCGGGCCGAAAAATTATTGAATGTACCCTTGCCGGAACATTGGCAAGAAGAGGATGCGATGTTTCAACAACTGCTTCCGGTGGATGACCATTGGTGGACTGTATTTCAGGATGCCACACTGGATTCATTGATTCATGTGGCTGTCAGGCAGAATCCGTCTGTCCTTACAGCCTTGAATCGTATAGATATGGCGAAAGCGAATCTGAGGATAGCCAGAGGAGGCTATTATCCGGCTTTGTCATTGGATGCTGGGTGGAACCGCCAACAGACTAGTGGCAATACCGGTACGGGACAGCCTCAATCCAGAGTGGGGTATTATGATGCAACGGTTAATATGAGCTGGCAGGTGGATGTGTTCGGTTCCATCCGCCAACGGGTGAAAGCGCAGAAAGAAAATTTTGCGGCAAGTCGTGAAGAGTACAATGCGACGATGGTAAGTCTTTGTGCAGAAGTGGCGTCAGCCTATTTTAATTTGCGTGAGACCCAACAGGAACTTAGTGTGTTACAGCGCAATGCTTTATCTCAAAAGGCGGTGGTGGATATAACTGAAGTGCGTTATAATACCGGACTGGCTTCCAAACTGGATGTGGCTCAGGCTAAATCGGTTTATTATAGTACATTGGCTTCTATTCCTGCTACAGAATCCGGTATTATTCAATATATGAATGCGTTGGCTGTATTGCTCGGGCTTTATCCTCAGGATGTGACGGCTGCACTGGAAACGGGAAAACCGTTACCCGATTATATAGAGCCGGTAGGGGTCGGTCTTCCCGGACAATTACTTTTACGACGTCCCGATGTACGGGTTGCCGAACGTCAAGTCAATGCACAAGCAGCCTTGTTGGG
This sequence comes from Phocaeicola sp. GP0067, assembly GCF_031119655.1. NCBI lineage: Bacteria > Pseudomonadati > Bacteroidota > Bacteroidia > Bacteroidales > Bacteroidaceae > Phocaeicola > Phocaeicola sp. GP0067. The sequence continues at coordinate 126,839 of NZ_JAVHZY010000010.1, read as the reverse complement.
AGCTTCCAAGACCGATTGGCTTCCCTCATTTTTTCTGAACGGTTCCTTCGGCTATGCTTCACATGATATGAAAGATTTTACTAGACGTAGCAGTATGACATGGAGTATCGCTCCCTCTATGAGCTGGACGATTTTTAATGGTGGCCAGCGTGCGAATAATGTACGCTTGCAGCGTGCACAACTGGATGAAACAATCAATCAGTTCAATACTACGGTTCTTACAGCGGTGCAGGAGGTGGATAATGCCATGAGTAGTTATAAGAATTCCATCAAACAGATTGTAGCATGTCGTGAGATGTTGAATCAGGGGAAAGAGGCATTTAAACTTTCATTGGACTTATATAAACAGGGGCTGAGCCCTTTCCAAAATGTATTGGATGCACAGCGTTCGTTACTGTCATACGAGAATTCATTGGTGCAGGCACAGGGATATTCATTGCTTTGTCTGATTCAGATGTATCAGGCATTGGGAGGAGGCTGGTAGGCTGCGACGGAAAAGCTGTTGAACTATAGAAATAATAAAAACCTAACCCAAGATATGAAAAAAATAATGATAGCTTTCGCATGGACGGTATGTGTGTTGACCGCCTGCGATAAAAATAAACCTTCTCAGACAGAAATGCAGGCATTGCCTGTAGATGTTGCGAAACCTTTGGTGGAAAATGTGACGCTGACCAAAGATTATCCCGGTTATCTGGAAGCGGAATCTACTGTAGATTTGGTGGGACGAGTAAATGGAACTTTACAATCCAAGAATTTTGCACCTGGTTCCCGGGTACGTCAGGGACAGGTATTGTTCGTTATAGAACCGACACTTTATGAAAATTCAGTGAAACAAGCGGAAGCTGAATTAAAAACGGCTAAAGCCAATCTTGAATATGCTGTCAGTAGTTATCAACGTATGAAAGAAGCGATAAAAAGTGATGCGGTGAGCCGTATACAATATTTACAGGCGGAAAGTCATGTGGCGGCTTGTGAGGCTGCCGTAAGTAATGCTGAAGCAGCTTTGAAAACTGCGCGTACCAACTTGAGTTATTGCTATGTCAAGGCTCCTTGTGACGGAGTGGTTGATGTTTCGGCTTATTCTGTCGGGGCGTATATTGGTGGTGCTTTGCAACCGGTTAAATTGGCTACTGTTTATAAGGATAACCGTATGTATTCCTATTTTAATATTGCAGATAACCAATATCTGACATACGAGCTGGCCCAGGAGGCTGCCAGCAAGATTCCTGCGGAAACTCATTTTGTAACCTTGCGTTTGGGAACTGACGGGGCACAGTCATGGAAAGCGAAACTGGATTATCTTTCTCCCAATGTGACATTAACTACAGGTACTCTTCGTTTGCGTGCGGAATTGGATAACCCTGACGGGATGCTTCGTCCCGGATTATTTGTCAGTGTCACCTTACCATACGGTGAAGCGCGGAATGCAGTGTTGGTTAATGATGCTTCTATCGGAACAGACCAGTTGGGTAAATATTTGTATGTAGTGAATGACAGTGATATAGTGAATTATCGGCATATTGAAGTCGGGCAGTTGGCGGATCATAATATGCGTGTTGTAAAAAGTGGCTTGTCACCTTCCGAACGTTATGTCACCAAGGCATTGTTGAAAGTGCGTCAAGGCATGAAAATTAAACCGATAGAACAAACCAATAAACTTCAATAGCCTTATGTTTTCAAAATTTTTCATAGAACGGCCTATATTTGCCACGGTGCTGGCTTTGTTATTCGTGGTGGCCGGACTTGTAACCCTGAATATATTGCCCGTGGCGCAATATCCCGATATTACGCCTCCTACCGTGCAAGTCAGTGCGGTATATCCGGGTGCCAATGCTGAAACTGTAGCTCAAACTGTCGGTATCCCCATTGAACAGCAGGTAAACGGTGTGGACGGAATGTTGTATATGAGTTCCAATTCCTCTGCATCGGGCGCTTATTCGCTGACAGTGACTTTCGAAGTGGGAACGGATATCGATATGGCAACTGTGATGGTACAAAACCGTGTCAGTGTAGCATTGAATTCTTTACCCGAAGCTGTGAAGGTACAGGGAGTGACGGTGCAGAAGCAGTCATCCAATATTGTGATGATGCTTACACTGAGTGGTGACAGTATTTATGATGGCCTTTATCTGACCAATTATGCCAATTTGAATCTGGTAGACCAGTTGACACGTGTACCAGGGGTAGGAGCGGTGGATGTCATGGGAGCCGGTGATTATTCCATGCGCGTATGGCTGAATCCTGAAACCATGCGTATCCGCAATATTACCCCGCAGCAGGTTTATGCTGCCATTCAAAGTCAGAATATGGAAGTGTCTGCCGGTTATGTGGGACAACCCATCGGCAGTTTGGCTGATAATGATTTTCAATATACGCTGAATGTAAAAGGACGTCTTTCTACTCCCGAAGAGTTCGGCGACATCATATTGAGAGTGGAAGACCAGGGAAAAGTGCTCCGTCTGAAAGATGTTGCAAAAATTGAGTTGGGCAGTGCCGGGTATGGAGTTGTTTCCCGCTTGAAAGGGCAACCTACGGCTGCTATTGCTGTTTACCAGTTGCCGGGAAGTAATTCGCTGGATGTTTCTAAACACGTCCGTGCCCGTATGGCGGAACTGGCTGAAACATTTCCGGCCGGGGTGAAATACAATGTGACGTTGGATACTACCGATGTGGTACACGACTCCATTGATGAAGTGATGAAGACCTTTGTGGAAGCGATTATTCTGGTGGTGCTGGTTATCTTTTTTTTCCTGCAAAGCTGGCGGGCGGTTCTTATCCCCTGTCTTACTATCCCTGTGTCCCTTATCGGAACATTGGCGGTAATGGCTGCTTTAGGCTTTTCCATCAATACATTGACACTGTTCGGCTTGATATTGGCTATAGCCATTGTAGTGGATGATGCCATAGTGGTGACTGAAAATGCCACCCGTATTCTGGATGAAGGGAAGCTGGACGCCCGTGCCGCTACCGAGCAGGCTATGGGGGAGATTACCGGACCTATTGTCGGAGTGGTGCTGGTACTGCTTGCCGTATTTATTCCTACTACGCTGATTAGCGGTATTTCCGGGCAGCTTTATAAACAGTTTGCTTTGACCATCGCGGCTTCTACAGTGATAAGTGGTTTCAACTCATTGACCTTGACTCCGGCAGTCTGCGCTCTGTTGCTCCGTCCCACCCCGACGCATAAAGCGCGTTTGTTCCTCTGGTTTGACAAGATGAATGACTGGATGCAGCGGGTTTATGACGCTTCGGTAAAATGGTTGTTGGCACGGCCGGTTATTGCTATCGGTTCTTATATCGTAATCTCAGTCATTGCTATTCTGATGTTTGTAAAATGGCCCAGCACCTTTATTCCTGAAGAAGATGACGGATATTTTATGATTGCCATTCAGCTTCCGGCAGCTTCTTCTTTAGAGCGTACACAGATGGTGGGTAAGCAGATTGATGCTATTTTGTCAGAGTATCCCGAAGTGAAGACTTATTTGGGCGTAAACGGATTCAGTATCATGGGAGGTGGTCAGTTGCCTAATGCGGCTACCTATTTTGTGGTGCTGAAGAATTGGAAAGAGCGTGCGGGTAAAGAGCATACCGCTCAAGCGGTGGTCAATCGTTTTAACGGACAGGCATATGCCATGATACAGGAAGCCCAAGTCTTTGGTATTATTCCTCCTGCTATTCCAGGTATGGGCAATACAGGTGGTTTACAACTCGAACTGGAGGATCGTAAGTCTTTGGGTCCGGAAGAACTGCAAAAGGCGGTTGAGGCTTTATTGGCTAATTATCATAATGAGCCGGCTGTCGCTTCCATGAGCAGTATGTATCAAGCGGATGTACCTCAATATTTTTTGAATATAGACCGGGATAAAGTTCAGTTGATGGGTTTGCAGTTGAATCAGGTCTTTTCTACATTAGGGTATTACATGGGGCAGGCTTATGTAAATGATTTTGTGGAATTCGGCCGTATCTACCAAGTGAAATTGGAGGCTGGCGAACAAGCCCAAAAAGTGATTGATGATGTGTTAAAACTGAGTGTGGTCAATTCGAAGGGAGAGATGGTGCCTTTCAGCAGTTTTACGCAGATAGAACAAAAACTGGGGATGGACCAGATAAACCGGTATAATATGTATTCGGCTGCTTCCATCACTTGTACGCCGGCTGCGGGCAGTAGTTCCGGACAGGCGATAGAGGCTATGGGGAGTTTGATTAAAAATCAGCTAGGTGGTGAGTTTGGATATGAATGGACCTCTGTTGCCTATCAGGAAACTCAGGCAGGTAATACTACTACAATTATTTTAATCATGGCCTTGTTGGTAGCCTATTTGGTACTGGCGGCACAGTATGAAAGCTGGACAAGTCCGGTGGCTGCCGTGATGGGGCTTCCGGTTGCTATTTTGGGAGCGATGTTGGGCTGCTGGGTGATGGGGGTTCCGGTGAGTATTTATACCCAGATCGGTATTATTCTGCTGATAGCCTTGTCTGCGAAGAATGGTATCTTGATTGTGGAGTTTGCCCGTGATTACCGTAAGGCTGGCAATCCTATCCGTGAGGCGGCATACGAGGCAGGGCATGTGCGCTTGCGTCCTATCCTGATGACTTCATTTACCTTCGTGCTGGGTGTGATGCCGTTGTTGTTTGCCACAGGAGCCGGTGCAGGCAGCCGTGTGGCACTGGGTGCGGCAGTGGTGTTCGGTATGGCTGTGAATACAATTTTTGCTACCATTTATATTCCTAACTGGTATGAAGTGATGCAGCATATTCAGGAAAAATGGCTGACTAAGAAAAAATAATTGTTTGGTTTCACCACAGATTGGTCAGATTTATACGGATAACTCGATTTAAAAACTGTATGGATTTGCGTTATCTGTGGTGAATTTGTGTATCTTTGCGACAAACACATGGAAATATGGATACAATCAACAACGATCTTACTAATTTATTGAAACAGATGGGTGTGCATCAGGAAAGCCTGGGCATAACCCAGCGTATTGTCATTATAGCAGGGATTCTGATCATTGCTTTTGTGGCAGATTATTTTTGTAGAAAAATAGTAGTTCCTACTATAAAGAAACTGACGGCAAGGACTCAGGCTACTTGGGATGATTATTTATTCAATGATGCTGTATTAGATAATATGTGTCATCTTATTCCACCTATTATATTGTATGTATTGCTTCCTTTTGCTTTTCCGCATGAACCTGTGACTTTGACATTCATTCTGAAGCTATGCTGGGTGTATATCACGGCTGTAGCCATGAAGTTGATTTGTTCTTTTCTGACTTCCCTCTATACCATTTCAAGCGAACATGAGAAACTAAAGAATCATCCTCTGAAAGGGGTATATCAGATGATAAAACTGATTGTGATTTGTGTAGGGGTGATCATTATAGTCAGTACCTTGATTGATAAAGATCCTGTGAATATTCTTACCGGATTGGGTGCTTCTGCAGCTATCTTGATGTTGGTTTTCAAAGATACGATTATGGGGCTGGTAGCCGGAGTCCAGCTTTCTGCCAATGATATGCTCCGTCCGGGAGATTGGATTACCATGCCGAAATACGGAGCGGACGGTACAGTAATAGAAGTGACTCTTACCACTGTAAAGGTACGCAATTGGGATAATACTATAACTACAGTCCCACCTTATGCATTGGTCAGTGATTCGTTTCAGAATTGGCGTGGCATGAGGGAAAGTGGTGGACGCAGAGTGAAACGTTCTATTAATATAGATATGAATACGGTCCGTTTCTGTACACCGGAACAAATGAAAAAATTTGAAAAACAAGTCTGGATGTCAGGCTTTGAAAAGACAGGAAAGGAGGAGGTGAATCTTTATGTATTTCGTCACTATCTGGAATATTATTTGCGTCATAATCCTCGGGTGAATACAGAATTGATTTTGATGGTGCGTCAATTACAACCTACGCCGCAAGGATTACCCATAGAACTTTATTTCTTCTCAGCCAATAAAGACTGGATTCCATACGAACGTTTGCAAGCAGAGGTTTTTGACCATTTGTTGGCTGTTCTTCCCGAATTTGGATTAAGGGTATTCCAAATTCCTTCAGGATTGGATGTGTTGTCTCTTTCTTCTCATTAATTATTTATAATCTCACTAGCGGAGAGGTACAGGAATCATCACATATTAACATGGATTACATCAAATTTATTGATTGTCAAAATGAATAATCCGTGTTAATATGTGAGAATGTACACTATTATACATGAAGTTCCAGTATAAACCGAGTTCCTTTTTTATAATCAGTGTCCAAAGTCAGTGTACCATTTAATTTATAAGCGATAAGGCTGCAAGTAGGCAACCCTAGTCCGTTTCCTTGCGTTAAATCGCGTATTTCTGCAAATGGCTTGAACAGTTTTTCACGTGCTTCAACCGGAATTCCCGTTCCCGTATCGGTTAGTATGAATTGATGTGTATGGGCGCTTCGTTTTTTGAATTCCAGTGAAATCTTACCACTTTTCGTATATTCTGCCGCATTGTTCAATAAATGGTTTAATATACGTTCCAATTCTTCTGCATTTGTCTTAATATTTACACGTGGAACATTTACCACTGCTTCTACTCCGGATTTGAAGTTTATTTTCGCTTTTTCCATAATACTTTCACACAATGTATTTATGTTCAGTTCCTTTAGCGGATAATGTTCTTCACGTGTTTCTTCCAATGAAATATACGTCTGGATAGCTGTCATCAGTTCTTTCAGTGCCTTGATGTTTTCATGTAATATTGGGGTGGATATTGTTTCCTTTGTTGCTTCATCTATTGTATTCAGACTTGGTTCAATTTGGGCGCTGATATTACCGATAAATTTAGACTTCTGCTCATTGTTTTCATTCGCTATCTGTAGGCTATGTTTCAATTTCTTTACTTGGCGGATATGTTTAAATAACAGGGTAGCTAAGAATAATAATCCGGCAGCCAATATGGCGGATAACACACATAGTGCAATGATAATAATTAGATTTGTGGTAATCTTGTCTTCTTTTTCCTGCAAAGTCTTTTGACTGGTTTCATATTTTTGTTGCAGTGTGTTTAGTTCATTGGCTGTTTTTACTGCTTTTATGGAATCTTGCCATGAAGTATAAAGTTTTCTCATTGCAATAGCCAATGGGGCATTATTATTCTGTTCGGCATATCCCAACATGTCTTTATAGCATTGGTCTATTCCTTTTTCGTCTTTACCGGCAGAGCGCTTTTGGAATAAGATGTTGTAACATTCCAAGCTTTTGTCTGTCATACCGAAAGTTTGATAATAATTGGCTTCCGTCATTAGAAGCTCTTCTTGTAAAGAGTCTGATTTTAATTGGTCTGTATAGGAATGAAGTTGTTTCAATAGTATCTTGCATTGTTCTGTATTTTTTAGATTCGTATACATACGCAGGCGTTCTTTACCCACCATGAAACGTAATTTGTATTCGGGTGATTTTTTTTCTTGCTCATTATAATAAATCAATGCATCCATTTGTCGGCAAGTGGCAAAGGCTTCTTTATATTGCCTGTTTTGAGTAAAGAGCGTACTTATCCGTATTCCCTCTTCTACCGCTTTATTTATTTGCTTTTGTTCGGCATACTGAGTGAATTTTGCCCACTTTGTATTTAACTCTTGAATATTGACATCTGCCGGTTTGGCTGTAGTTTGTCCTTGCCCTGCAGCACAACAAAAGGCAAGTGCTAATGTTAGAAGAATTTTTTTCATTATTGAAACAGGTTTTCTGCAAATATAACCTTTTTTTAAGCAAAAAGTTTAGGGAAGTGCAACTTTTTTTCAGCTTCTAGCGTCTAAACTGTAAAACAATAACTTTTAATCAGGACAGGCCATCTTGTAAAAAGAATAAAATCATAATATTTAAAATGAGAAAAATAGTAATGATAGCCATACTGGTAGTCAGTATGGTACAAGGAGTTTTTGCCCAACAAATAATTATAAAGGGCACTGTGAAAGACGCGACAAGCAAAAAGGCAGCAGAATATGTTAATGTAGTTTTACAAACAGCAGATTCGGTTTTTGTTGGAGGGACTACTACGAATGGCAAAGGCGATTTCTTGCTGAATAAGGTTTATGCAGGCAATTATTTATTGGCACTATCCTGTGTGGGGTATCGTACGCAATTCATTGTATTAGACGGAATTAAACAGAATATAAATTTAGGGGAAATTTTGTTGGAAGATGATGCTGTGGCTATGGAAGGTGTAACAGTTAGTGCTTCCGGACAGATCAGTCATTCGGATCGTAAGTTGATTTTTCCTTCTGAACGGCAAATGAAGGTTTCGACAAATGGAGTCAATCTGTTGCAACAGATGATGCTTCCCCGTATTCAGATAAATCCTATGAATAATGAGATAGGAGTGTTAGGGGGAGGAGAACTTCAGCTTCGTATTAATGGAGCGAAAGCAGAAGTTGAAGAGATTAAGGCATTACAGCCATCAGACATTATTCGAATAGAGTATCATGACAATCCAGGTTTACGTTATGGTAATGCTGAGGTAGTGCTTGATTATATTGTCCGCCGTCCGGAAACGGGGGGAAACTTTGGAGTGGATTTGTCTCAGGGGATGAATGCCATGTGGGGAGAATATAATGTTTTTGGAAAAGTGAACCATAAGAAGTCGGAGTTTGGCGTTTCGTATTACATGGGACCTCGCGATTTCTATGGTATGTACCGGGATAATGAAGAGGAATTCCATTTGGCGGACGGAACGACATTACATCGTATAGAAGAAGGTGAACCGGGGCACGGATCTATGTTTATGAATAATTTAAGTATGAATTATAATTTGCAGCAGACCGAAAATTCATTGTTCAGTGCTACTTTTCGTTTGAGAAGTAATAGCCAGCCGCATTGGGATTATCAGGGAGTATTGACTAATGTTGCCGATTCTGATGATAAGGTGGATATGATAGACCGTACTAAAGAAAGTTGGTCTCGTCCTTCGTTGGATCTTTATTATCAACAGGGATTGAAAAATAAGCAACTTTTGGTATTCAATGTGGTTGGTACTTATAATAAGGAAAAATCACGCCGTTTGTATCAAGAAAGTTTGCAGGATGAGTTGTTGACTGATATTAATAATAATGTATTGGGAGATAAATATTCTCTGATTGGGGAGGCTGTTTATGAGAAGCAATTTTCTAAAGGAAATTCCTTGAGTTTCGGTTTGCGCCATACTCAGTCTTTCGCCAATAATGCATACCGTAACTGTCATTATTATGAAACGGATATGAATCAAGGGGATACATATGTTTATGGTGAATATAGAGGAAAGGTGAAAAAATTGGACTACAGATTGGGGGTAGGCGTTACTCGTTCTTATTATAAACAAAGTGGTGATGATTCGTATGAGAATTATAGTTTTAATCCCCGTTTGGTACTGCATTATACATTACCGGGAAATTCATTTGTTCGTTGGAAATCCGATATCAGTAATGCTTCGCCGTCATTGGGGAATTTAAGTGCAGTAGAACAGATTGTGGATTCGTTGCAAATCAGACGAGGCAATCCGAACTTGAAAGCCTATTTGCGTTATCACACAGAGTTGACATACGAATGGCAGAAAGGTATATTTTATTCTAATCTTTGGGGAGCATATGATTATCAGCCGAATGCCATTATGGACGAGAAGTATCAGGACGGTGACAAGATTGTACAGACATGGGACAATCAAAAGGATTGGCAGAAATTATCGGGGCGTCTGACTTTGCGTGTCGGTCCTATTAAGGATATGCTACAGTTCTCGTTTACCGGTGGGGTAAACCATTATATGAGTCATGGTAATACATATTCTCATACTTATACAAACTGGTATTGTAATGCTGAAGCATCCTTTAATTACAAGCAGTTCTCTCTTTACTGGCAGATGAATACTAACTGGAATAATTTCTGGGGGGAAACCTTGTCGGGGGGAGAGAATATTCAGGTATTGGTGATGTATTACACGCATAAGAATTTGCGTGTGGGGTTGGGCGCTTTCAATCCGTTTACGGATAATTATAAGCAACAGACTGAGAACTGGAATAAATATGCTTCTTACAAAAAAACGAATTATGTGAAGGAGAGCTCGCAAATGTTTTTGGCAAGTGTTTCTTATAATTTCTCGTTTGGCCGTAAGTTTAAGACAGGTCAACGGAGGGTGAATAATAGTGATAACGATTCCGGAGTGATGAGTACCGGAAAATAAACAAGATAATCATTTGAATGAGCTTAAGTTCATGGGGCAAGTAAGTTAAGTAACTTGACTCACGAACATAAGTTGCTTGGCTTACGAAGTTAAGTTCATAAATTTACCGGAATAATAGATATATTACCCTCAACAAAATCATATATGAAAATGAAAAAAAACTTGATTGATTATGAGCTCCTGTGGGAGAAAATTACGGATTACGCAAAGGCCACCGGTAGAACGACTGCTCGTCCTGTACTTCTATTATATTATGTCTTGCGAAGCCCCGAAACTCCCTCTTCGGATAAGATGTTGATTGTGGCGGCACTTTCGTATCTGGTATTGCCGATTGATTTGATTTCGGCTAAGCGGTTACCAATTATCGGCTGGATTGATGAAGCGGTATCTTTGGTTTATGCTTATAAAAAGGTGTGCCGCTATGTGACTCCTGAGATTGAATCAGAAGTGGATAATATATTGGAACGCTGGTTCCCGGAAGGAAAGTGTGAGTTGATAGAAGAATAAATATTGTACTTGTCTTTGGGGAGTAAGGATGGGTAAATGGAGTATTTTAGGAATGGGCTTCGTCGAATTTCGGCGTGGCCCTTGCTGATTGTAGACAAAGGTAAATTGTAACTCTCCCCAAGGAACTTCATTTTGTCTGAGAATATGTGAGGTATGTAAAAGTGTTACAATATGTTTTGAGTCTTATTAATTCCCTATAATTCAATTATTAACATGACCTAAGTTCTCTTAGAACTTAGATAAAAACGCTCAAAAAGAGTTGTTTTGCTGGATTTGGCAAGCAAGAAGTAAGGCTTAATAGAATAAAATTATTTATTATCCAACATTTTATCTGCAATTTCTTTGGTTTTTAATATATTTTCATATCTTTGCAGCAATATTTAATATAAAGTTCTAAGAGAACTTAGCATTTATGAACGTTAAATTAAAAAGTTTTTTTATGAAAAAGAGAGTTTTGTTTACGTTGGCTTGTCTATTCCTATGGACAGGTATGGCAATGGCTCAAGTATCCCGAATTACTGGAGTTGTAGTTTCGGCAGAAGACAATGAGCCGATTGTCGGAGCTTCGGTTCTTGTGAAAGGTACTACCCTTGGAACTATTACCGATATGAATGGCCGGTATAGTATAAACAATGTTCCGGTCAATGCAAAATCTTTGGTAATATCGTTTGTCGGTATGAAAACACAAGAATTGGCTATAAAGGGTGGTGAGCAAAGAGTAGTGATGCAAAGTGATACGGAATTGATTGATGAGGTCGTTGTAGTGGCTTATGGTACACAGAAAAAATCATCTTTTACAGGAGCTGCTTCCACAGTAGGGGCCAAATCCATAGAGAAACGTGCTATCACTAATGTTACAGCTGCATTGGAAGGAAATGCTTCCGGAGTTCAGGTGACTGCTGCCACCGGACAACCTGGTGAATCTTCTTCTATCCGTATTCGTGGGTTTGGCTCAGTCAATGCATCCAATGCTCCTTTATATGTAGTGGACGGAACTATATACAATGGCAGCATAGGTGATATTAATCCTGCGGATATTGAGTCTATGACTATATTGAAAGATGCGGCATCTACTTCTTTGTATGGTTCAAGTGCGGGTAATGGTGTGATCTTGATTACTACTAAAAAAGGTAAAGAGTCAGGTGGAACAGGAGTAAACTTAACCATTAACCAAGGATGGTCAAACAGGGCTTATAAAGATTATAAAAAGGTGGGGATTTATGATTACTATCCTTTACAATGGGAGATGTTGAAGAACTCTTATATTACATCTGGTAAGGATGCTGCAACGGCGGCCTCATTGGCAACATCTAAAATTGGAAGTACATTGAAGTATAATCCTTTTGTTGGTGTCGCGGATGATGCCATTGTCGGAACTGATGGAAAACTGAATTCTTCTGCTGATGCATTGAAGTGGGGGGATGATTTGGATTGGGAAGATGCAGCTTTCAAGACCGGCTATCGTCAGGAATATAATTTGAGTTATAATACAAAAACAGAAAAAAGTGATACTTATGCTTCTGTTGGCTATTTAAATGATGATGGTTATATGATCAAGACTGACTTTGAACGTTATTCTGGTCGTTTGAATTATAATGTGTATCCTACTAAATGGTTCAAGACTGGTTTGAATTTGGGAGTAACGCGTACGGTATCCAATTATTCAACTTCAGATTCGGGAAATTCGAGTTCATATAGTAACCTTACCCGTTTTATTCGTACCATGGCTCCTATATATCCCGTTCATAAACATGATTTGGAAACCGGTGCTTATTTGGATGCTAATGGTAAGGCAACTACTGATCCGGGTGAATATATTTATGATTATGAAGGAACTCGCTTGTCGAATAATGGACGTGATGCGATAGCTGAAACAGAGTTCAATCAACGTGAACTGGTGCGTGTTAATCAGACTGGACATACTTATCTCACTTTGACTCCGGTTGAAGGGTTGAACCTTACAGCCAATTACTCTATCAATAATATTGATTATCGTCGTAAAGTCTATGAAAATCCTTATGTGGGCGATGGCACTGCCGGACCGGGTCGTTTGAACCAAATGTCTACCCGAACGCTGACTCAGACCTTCAATCAATTGATAACTTATAGCAAGTCTATCGGAAATCATAACTTTGACGTTCTTTTGGGACATGAAAACTATTCTTATAAGTATGAGTATTTATATGGCATGAAGACCCAGGAAACAGTTTCGGGCATGTATGAATTTGGTAATTTCGTAAATATCAGTTCACTTAGCTCCTATACGAACACCTATAAAAAGGAAGGTTACTTTGGCCGTATCAATTATGATTATGCGCATAAATACTACGCTTCACTTTCTTATCGCCATGATGGTTCCTCGCGTTTTGCAAAAGAGAACCGATGGGGGAATTTCTGGTCGTTCGGAGCAGGCTGGAGAATTAGTGAAGAGGCATTTATGAAGGATGTGAAATGGGTGAATAACTTGAAATTACGTGCTTCTTACGGTGAAACAGGTAATGATAATATATTGGATAGTGATGGTGATCCTGATTATTATCCTTATCAGACCTTATATGGTTTGGGATATAAGAATGGCTCAGAAGCTGGAGCCTACTTCACGGTGATAGCCAATCCCTCATTGAAATGGGAAACACAGATATCTACGGATATTGCTCTTGAATTTGGCTTGTTTGACCGTTTGACGGGTACTATTGAATATTTTAAGAAAGATTCCAAGGATTTGTTGTTTGATGTTTCCCAGCCTGCTTCTGTCGGAGTAACATCCATTATACAGAATATCGGTAAGGTTACTAATTCAGGAGTGGAAATAGAGTTGGATTATAATGCATTTAAAAATAAAGATTGGAGTGTATCAGTTGGGGCCAATGCTACTTTTGTGAAGAATAAGATCAAGAACCTGCCGGCTACAATGAAAGAAAATGGATATATCAGTGGCTCTAAAAAGTGGTTGGAAGGAAAGTCCATTTATGAATTCTGGCTTCGTCAATGGCATGGGGTAGACCCTCAGACCGGTGATGGTTTATATGTGGCTGATGTAAGTAAATATAATCAAGGGAATATCGGAACAGGGGATGGAAACATTACGCAGAGCCAGTTTGATGAGTATAAAAAAACAGTAGTGACTATTGATGGTAAGGAATTGACCAATTCGTATACTTATGCTAAATACGACTTCAGCGGTTCTTCTATTCCTGATGTGTATGGTGGGTTTAATGTCAGAGTTAGTTATAAGAACTTTGATTTGGCTGCTGTATTCTCTTACCAGTTGGGCGGTCAGATTCTGGATACTAATTATGCTACCATGATGAGTATGACTGAATTTGGTTATGCACAAAGTCCGGATTTGTTAAAAGCATGGAAACAGGCAGGGGATATTACTGAGGTTCCCCGTATAGACAATAGTGCGGCTCATACCACGAATATTGGTCAGTCTTATTCAACTCGTTGGCTTACCAGCTCGGATTATCTTAATTTAAGATCTGTCACTATTGGCTATCAGCTCCCAAAAACTTGGTTGAGCAAAGTGATGCTTAAGAGTGCCCGTTTGAATCTGACTGCGGAAAACTTGTTCATGTTGAAAGCCCGTCAGGGATTGAACCCGATGGCCAACTATTCCGGTGTGACTTATAATGAGTATATGCCGTCCCGTAATATCACGTTAGGGCTTAATGTTTCATTCTAAAAATAAAAGAATTATGAGATCAATTAAAAATATAACATTAGGATTAGCGACAGTTGGAGTAATGTCTCTATCCGGTTGTGCCGGTGATTATCTGGATACCATTCCGTCTACCTCTGTTTCAGAAACGACAATAAACACCTCGTTGGACAATCTTTATATAGCATTGAACGGAATTCATAAAGAGATGGTTTCTCAGGAAAGCGGATATCAGTGTCTGGGCGGTGAACCCGGTTTTATGATGTCACGTGATGCAGAGGCTGATGATATGAATTGGCAGACAAATACATGGATGAAGGCGGCCTATTTAGGATGGCAATGCAATATGAATGAAACGAATGGTTATAATTATAAGTTCTGGCAGATTTATTATCAATGGATTCTGAATGCCAATAAAATTTTGGCGGGTTTGGAGGAAGTTGAAATAACTAGCCAGGAATTGTTTGACCAGATAAAGGGAGAAGCTTTATGTATTCGTGCTTGGGCTCATTTTAATTTGGTCCAGCTTTATGCAAAACGTTATGAAGCCGGCAAGGATAATACACAGGATGGAATTCCTTATCGTGAAAAAGCTGTGGCCGAAGAGCAGGCACGTAATTCCGTAGAAGATGTTTATGCTAAAATCAATAATGATTTGGATGAGGCTTGTATACTTTTGAGTGGAATAAAAGTAAATGATGTCAATCATTATAGCGAGATGGTGGCATGGGGATTGAAGGCACGTGTAGCATTGGCCATGCAAGATTATAATAATGCGGCGGTTTATGCAGGGAAATCTATTTCTTTAGCTGAAGCTGGTGGTCACCGGTTGATGACTGGCAGTCAGTTGAATTGTGGGTTTGCCAATATCACGACGGACACTAAAGAAGCGATGTATGCTGCAATGACTCCCGATGATAAGACTGTCTATTTTTATTCTTATTACGCATATATGTCATGGAACTTTAACTCCAGTGCCATTCGTCAGGGAGTGAAGTGCATAAATGTGGATGCTTATGAAACGATGTCTGAAACAGACTTACGGCGTGCGTGGTGGGATCCGACAGGGGAAGCATCTGTTCCATCATCAAGTTATGCAAAGAATGCTTATCAAAACCGTAAGTTTACTGCCCGTTCTACAGCCGATGCTGTAGGTGATGTCGCATTTATGCGTTTGGCAGAAATGTATCTCACTCAGGCCGAAGCATTGGCTCGTGCAGGAAAAGATAGTGAGGCGCAGGCTGTGTTTACTAAATTCCAGATAACCCGCGATCCCTCTTATGTTTCAAAAGGAAATATCGGTGATGCTTTGGCAGAGGAAATTATGAATAGTCGCCGGGTGGAATTGTGGGGTGAAGGTTTTCGTTTTTATGATTTGAAACGTTTGCATTTGTCTATTAAGCGTGGATCAAATTTTGATATAGCTTTCTGTACTTTTCTTGAAAAGGATAAAGATGCACAAGGTTGGGTGTGGGAGATACCTAAAATTGAAACTGACTTTAATTCACTTTGTACGAAGAACTATTGATAATTCTCTCTAACACATAAATTTTCTCTTAAAGGAGGTGGGCAGAATTTTTCTTGAAAGTTTTGTACCACCTTTTTGCTTGACATAACTTTTGTTTTACAAGACCGATAGCTTTTCTGGTTTTCTTTTTGTATTACTAGGGTTGTCTAATATCAATTTTGTTGATGTTTTTTGGTAATTTAGAAGAAATGGATTTAATTTCTCCTTGGTCTATCGTTATAATCCATTGTCTTGAATAAAGTAAAGAACCTGTAAACACGAAATAAGTGTAAACAGATTCTTTACTATTGTTTAAAATGATAAACTATTCAGGTGAAAAAGCTTATTCCTCTTCGTCCAGTAAAATGTCCATAATCTGAACTGCTGCTTTGGCAACAGAGGTTCCGGGGCCGAAAATTGCTACAACACCTGCCTTGTATAAGAAGTCATAGTCTTGAGCGGGGATAACACCACCGGCGATGACCAAAATATCTTCACGACCTAATTTCTTTAATTCTTCAATAATCTGCGGGATCAGTGTCTTGTGTCCGGCAGCCAATGAAGAAACACCTACTACATGAACGTCGTTTTCCACTGCGTCACGAGCAGCTTCGGCAGGAGTTTGGAACAACGGTCCCATATCTACGTCGAAACCACAGTCGGCATAACCTGTTGCAACTACTTTTGCACCACGGTCGTGTCCGTCCTGTCCCATCTTGGCAATCATGATACGCGGACGGCGGCCTTCCTTCTTTGCAAATTCTTCGGTCAGTTCGCAAGCTCTTGCGAAGTCTGTATCCTTTTTACTTTCTGATGAGTACACGCCTGATATAGTTCTGATTACTGCTTTATAACGTCCTACAATTGTTTCACAAGCATCCGAAATCTCGCCCAAGGTAGCACGGACATGAGCTGCCTCTACAGCCAGTTCCAGCAAATTGCCTTTACCTGTCTTTACACATTCGGTGATGGCTGCCAAAGCTTTGTCTACTTCTGCTTGATTGCGGCCTTCTTTCAAACGCTTCAGATTTTCAATTTGTTCCAAACGTACAGCTGTATTGTCTACTTCAAGGATATCGATAGGATCCTCTTTTTCCAAACGATATTTGTTAGTGCCGACAATTGTTTGGGCACCGGAGTCGATACGGGCCTGAGTACGTGCCGCAGCTTCTTCAATACGCATTTTGGGTACTCCGGTTTCGATAGCTTTCGCCATACCGCCCAAGCTTTCAATTTCCTGAATATGTTCCCAAGCCTTGTGAGCCAGTTCGTTAGTTAAAGATTCTACATAGTAAGAACCACCCCATGGGTCCACGTTCTTGCAAACATATGTTTCTTCCTGAATATAAATCTGAGTATTACGTGCGATACGTGCAGAGAAGTCGGTGGGCAATGCAATTGCCTCATCCAATGCGTTGGTGTGCAGTGACTGGGTGTGTCCCAATGCTGCTGCCATGGCTTCAATACAAGTACGACCTACATTGTTGAACGGATCTTGCTCCGTCAATGACCAGCCCGAAGTCTGGGAATGGGTACGCAATGCCAGTGATTTCGGATTCTTCGGGTTGAACTGCTTGACAATTTTAGCCCACAGCATACGTGCCGCACGCATTTTGGCAATTTCCATAAAATGATTCATGCCGATAGCCCAGAAGAATGACAGACGCGGAGCGAATGCATCGATGTCTATACCTGCGGCTACTCCGGCCCGAAGATATTCCAAACCGTCAGCCAGTGTATAAGCCAATTCAATATCTGCTGTGGCACCTGCTTCCTGCATGTGGTAGCCCGAGATGGAGATGGAATTGAACTTAGGCATTTTTTGTGAGGTATATTCAAATATGTCAGAGATGATCTTCATGGAAAAGGCAGGTGGATAAATATAAGTGTTACGCACCATAAACTCTTTTAAGATATCATTCTGGATGGTTCCGGCCATTTCTTCCAATTTGGCTCCCTGTTCCAAACCTGCATTGATATAGAATGCCATGATGGGAAGTACGGCACCATTCATGGTCATGGAAACAGACATCTTGTTCAAAGGAATACCATCGAACAAAACTTTCATATTTTCCAATGAGCAAATAGACACGCCTGCCTTACCTACGTCACCTACTACACGTTCATGGTCGGGGTCATAGCCGCGGTGTGTCGGAAGGTCGAATGCGACAGACAAGCCTTTCTGGCCTGATGCCAAATTACGGCGATAGAATGCATTACTTTCTTCGGCAGTGGAGAAACCTGCGTATTGGCGGATAGTCCAAGGACGGAAAGTGTACATCATGGAGTACGGGCCGCGAAGATAAGGAGGAATACCTGCTACATAGTTCAAGTGCTCCATGCCTTCCAAATCTTCTTTAGTGTAAACAGGCTTCACATTGATGTGTTCCGGCGTTTTCCAGTCGGCGGTGATGCCATTTTCTTTTTGCCATTCCATACCATTCTGAGGTTGAAATCCGGCATATATATCTATATTTTTAAAATTCGGTTTCATTGTTCTTCCTTACTTAATTCCTAACTTAGCGTTGTATTCTTTCAATGTGTCCAATACGTTGACACGTACATGGATAAAGTTTTCGATGCCTGCGGCTTTCAGCTCTTCCATACAAGCAGGAGCACCTGCAACAATGAAAATAGCTCGTCCGTCCAATGCCTTGAATGCAGGAATAGCATATTCTGCGTATTCATCATCGCTGGAACAGATAACTACGATGTCTGCACCGGCTTTCATAGCTGCTTCGACACCGGCCTCTACTGTGGGGAAGCCCAAATTGTCGATTACTTCGTAACCGGCACAAGCCAGGAAGTTGCATGAGAATTGGGCACGTGCTTGACGCATGGCCAGATTACCGATAGTCAGCATAAATGCTTTCGGACGTTTGCCGGATTTCTCTGTCTGCAAACGAAGTGCTTCAAACTGGCTGGCAGCACGGTCGAAGTTTAATGTGGCAAACGGCTTTTCACAGCTGTCATGATTACCTCCACAACAACATTTGGCTTCTACAGGAGCCTTTTCGCCTGCTTTTTCATTGAAGTTAGGATATTGGTTGGTACCCAGTAGAATTTCTTTGCGTTTTGAAACGGAATCGTGGCGGGCCTTGTTGCTTGCGTTGATCGCTTCCTGTACTTTTCCTGCTTTTACTGCTTCCAGCATTCCTCCTTCGTCTTCTACTTTCAAGAATAATTCCCATGCCTGTGTGGCAATAGAAATTGTTAAATTTTCAATAAAGTAAGAACCCGCGGCGGGGTCAACTACTTTGTTGAAATGACATTCTTCTTTTAGCAATAACTGTTGGTTACGGGCGAT
This sequence comes from Phocaeicola sp. GP0067, assembly GCF_031119655.1. Classification (NCBI taxonomy): domain Bacteria; kingdom Pseudomonadati; phylum Bacteroidota; class Bacteroidia; order Bacteroidales; family Bacteroidaceae; genus Phocaeicola; species Phocaeicola sp. GP0067. Next base: position 107,662 of record NZ_JAVHZY010000010.1, on the reverse strand, counting down.
ACGTTCAGAGAAGTCGTCCGGAGTTTCGTAAGTCTTGTCAAACGGGGTTACGGTGATGGAGTTGACTCCTGCCAAGGCGGCACTCATCGCTTCGGTTTGAGTGCGGAGCAGGTTTACATGTGCATCAAACAAAGTCAGGTTGAAAGTGGATGTTTCAGCATGTGCCACCATTTTGCAGGCACAGAGACAAGTACCGTCTTCCGCTTTGTTCGGACATTCGGGCTGGCGGTTGCATTGAGGATGATATTCTTTTACGATGTCCGCCCATAACATACGTGCTGCGCGGAACTTGGCAATTTCTAGAAAATAGTTGGAACTGATGCCGAAATTGAATTTTATTTTCTTGGCAGCCAGTGCGGCAGGAACTCCTGCTTCTACCAGCTTGCTCAGATATTCGTTACCCCAAGCCAATGCATAGCCCAGTTCTTGTGAAATATAAGATCCGGCATTGTTCAGTTCTATCGCATTGACACAGATACAACGGAATTTAGGTAGCGGAGCCAGTACTTCTACCAATTCTTTGGCAGTAGTGATGAAATTGCTAAGGTCTTTGCCTTTTACCATCATTTTACCCATAGGGTCATAGTTGACGGAGCCTTGCAACTTGGTCAGGTCGTATCCTTTCTTTTGGAAGTAAGCAACCAATAATTTGGCTAATTCCACCGTATGTCCTTGGCAAGTGGAGAAGTTTAACTCAATGCATTCCGCACAGATATCATTCAATAATGTTTCGATATATTCAGGACTGAGGTCTTTCTTCTTTACGTAGAATCCCAATGAGTCAACACCTTTGTTCAAAATATCCAGTGCTTTAGCATTAGCCTCTTTAGGGCATTCTACTTTGATTTCCTGACGCACGAACCAAGTATTGTCGTTTTTCTTCGTGCCTCTTACATAGGGGAATTCTCCGGGTAGTCCTTCAGTTGTTTTCAAACCTTCCAGATCTTCCTGGCGATAAAATGGTTTTACTTTAAAACCTTCGTTGGTTCTCCAAACCAATTTCTTTTCAAAATCAGCGCCTTTCAAGTCTGCTGTAATCTTTTCCATCCACTGTTCCGTAGAAACGGCTGGGAAGTCCGAAAAGAGTTTCTCTTTACTATCTGCCATAGTTTATTCGGTATTAATATTTAAGAATTATATCACATACTTTTTCAATAGTATGGGCAAATATACTAAAACCTTTTAAATAGAATCCTTTTTTTAGCTATTTTCATAAAGGAGAAAGAGAGGTTTCTGTCATTTTGTTAAGTGACGAAAATAAAAGATGTTCTTATTGCAAAGTGGATATTGCAAAATAAATAGGAATCATGAAATAATAGTTTTCAAATTGTTGGGCTGAGTGAGGGGAATTCATTAATTTTGCGGCAATTTATAAAAACATAGTATTATATCATGGACTGGTTACAAAATCTATTATTTGATGAAAACTCAATAGCGCATATCGTGCTGCTTTATTCCTTTGTGATTGCAGTAGGAGTGTTGCTGGGAAAAATTAAATTTTTCGGGGTATCGTTAGGTGTTACTTTTGTTTTGTTTACCGGTATTGTCTGCGGACATTTCGGCTTAACGGGGAATACACAGATACTTACATTTTTACAGGATTTCGGACTGATATTGTTCGTGTTTTGTATCGGACTTCAGGTAGGTCCTTCTTTTTTCTCTTCCTTTAAGAAAGGAGGGATTGCTATGAATCTAGTGGCAATGGGGATTGTCGCATTGAACATTGCCGTGGCAGTGGCTTTGTATTATGGTTTGAACGGCCGGATAGAGCTGCCTATGATGGTGGGTATTCTTTGTGGTGCCGTAACGAACACGCCGGGACTGGGTGCTGCCAACGAAGCGTTGAGCCAGCTGAATTACAGTGGCCCGCAGATAGCGATGGGATATGCATGCGCTTATCCGTTGGGAGTGCTGGGTATCATTGGTTCCATTATTGCTATCCGCTACATTTGCCGGATTAATTTGAAAAAGGAGGAAGAGGATATCGCTAAAGAAGAAGCTGCAAATCCTCATCTGACTCCTCGTATGATGCACCTGGAAGTACATAATGAGGCGTTGGCAGGAAAAACGTTGCTTCAGGTCAGAGACTTCATGGGGCGTGACTTTGTTTGTTCACGTATATTGCAGAACGGTCATGTCAGTATTCCTAATCGTGATACAGTCTTCCATCTTGGTGATCAGTTGTTTGTGGTTTGTGCAGAGGACGATGCGGAAGCCATTATTGCTTTTATCGGTCCTAAAATTGAAGTGGATTGGGAAAAGCAGGATACTCCGATGGTATCCCGCCGTATTTTGATTACACAACCTAAAATGAATGGTAAGCAATTGGGTGAGTTTCATTTCAGTAGTATGTATGGTGTGAATGTGACCCGTGTCAACCGTTCAGGTATGGATATTTTCGCTTCACGTAACTTGACCTTGCAGGTAGGTGACCGTGTAATGGTGGTAGGTCCTCAGGATGCGGTGGAACGTGTTGCCAATTTGATGGGTAACTCATTGAAACGTTTGGATCATCCTAATATCGTGACTATTTTTGTGGGTATTTTCCTGGGTATTTTCTTTGGTAGTCTGCCTATTGCGTTTCCAGGTATTCCTACTCCGGTAAAATTGGGTTTGGCCGGTGGTCCGTTGATTGTATCTATTTTGATAGGTCGTTTCGGATATAAATTGAAATTAGTGACTTATACCACTATGAGTGCCAATTTGATGTTGCGTGAAATTGGTATTGCTTTGTTCCTTGCCAGTGTGGGGATAAAGGCTGGTGCGAATTTTGTGAATACGGTTGTCGATGGAGATGGTTTGTTGTATGTGGGTTGTGGTTTCCTTATTACAGTTATACCTTTATTAATAATGGGAGCGGTTGCACGCTGGCATTACAAGATGAATTATTTCATGTTGATGGGGCTTATTGCAGGTAGTAACACAGATCCCCCCGCATTGGCGTATTCTAATCAGACAGCAGGTAATAATGCTCCGGCGGTAGGTTATTCTACTGTGTATCCGGTGTCCATGTTCCTTCGTATTCTGACTGCCCAATTATTGATATTAATATTGGCAAGCTGATATTGGTAAAAAGTATAAAAACAATAAAGTATAAAACTTGTAGGAGGGGGTGTCAAAAAAATGGTAGCTTGAATCATTTTTTTGACGCACCCTCTTGCTGATTAAAAGAATAAATATGATTTCAGTAGATGGATTGACCGTTGAGTTTGGCGGTACCACCTTGTTTAGTGACATATCTTTTCAGATAAATGAGAAAGACCGTATTGCCTTGATGGGGAAAAATGGTGCGGGCAAGTCTACCTTATTAAAGATCTTGGCTGGTGTGCGGCAACCTAGTCGTGGAAAGGTGTCGGCTCCTAAGGATTGTGTGATAGCTTATCTTCCCCAGCATCTGATGACAGAGGATGGGCGTACTGTATTCGAGGAAGCTTCTCAGGCATTCGCGCATCTTCATGCTATGGAGGCAGAAATAGAAGCCATAAATAAGGAACTTGAAACACGTACCGATTATGAAAGTGATTCATATATGGAGTTAATCGAGAAGGTTTCTGCCATGAGTGAGAAGTTTTATTCCATTGATCTTACCCATTTTGAAGAAGATGTGGAAAAGGCTTTGCTGGGACTTGGTTTTATGCGTGAGGACTTCAATCGCCCTACCAGTGATTTCAGCGGTGGCTGGCGTATGCGTATTGAGTTAGCTAAATTATTGCTCCAGAATCCGGATGTATTATTGTTGGATGAGCCCACCAACCATCTTGATATTGAATCCATCCAGTGGTTGGAGGATTTCTTGGTCAATAGTGCCAAAGCGGTAATTGTCATCAGCCACGACCGTAAATTTGTAGATAATATCACGACCCGTACCATTGAAGTAACGATGGGACGTATCTATGATTATAAAGTGAATTACTCCCAATATCTGATATTGCGTAAAGAACGTCGCGAGCAACAGATGAAGCAATATGAGGAGCAGCAGAAGATGATACAGGAAACCAAGGATTTCATAGAACGGTTCAAAGGAACTTATAGCAAAACTTTGCAAGTGCAGAGCCGTGTGAAGATGCTTGAGAAATTAGAATTGGTTGAAGTGGACGAAGAAGATACCTCAGCATTGCGGTTGAAATTCCCGCCTTCTCCGCGAAGTGGAAATTACCCGGTCATTATGGACGGGGTAGGAAAGACCTATGGTGATCATGTGGTTTTCAAGAATGCCTCATTGACCATCGAGAGAGGGGATAAAGTGGCTTTTGTGGGCAAGAACGGTGAAGGTAAGTCTACTTTGGTAAAATGTATCATGCGTGAGATAGAGCATGAAGGGACTTTGACGCTGGGACACAATGTGCAGATTGGTTATTTTGCTCAGAATCAAGCCTCTTTGTTGGACGAGAACCTCACGGTCTTTCAAACGATAGATGATGTGGCGAAAGGGGAGATCCGTAATAAAATACGAGACTTGCTGGGTGCATTTATGTTTGGCGGCCCCGAAGCTTCCATGAAGAAGGTGAAAGTGCTCAGTGGTGGAGAACGTACTCGTCTTGCCATGATCAAACTATTGTTAGAACCGGTGAATCTGTTGATTTTAGATGAGCCTACCAATCACTTGGATATGAAAACCAAAGATATCCTGAAACAAGCTTTGATGGATTTTGACGGTACATTGATTGTTGTATCTCATGATCGTGACTTTTTGGACGGATTAGTGACGAAAGTGTATGAATTTGGGAATAAAAAGGTAAAAGAACATCTTTGTGGTATCTATGAGTTCCTGGAAACAAAGAAAATGGAAAGTTTGCAGGAGTTGGAAAAATAAATTAGCTTTGTATCTGTTAACTTTGGATTGGATGTGGAGATGCAAACAATTTCTATAGATATAAATAAAGTACAAAAAGGAGACGAGACGGAGTTTCGTCTTCTTTTTAATCTTTTCTATCCTCGTCTGATGTCTGTAGCTTGCCGTTTTGTGCCTGAACATATTGCCGAAGATATTGTACAAAGTGTCTTTGTCATGTATTGGGAGCAGAAGTCCGCTTTGATACCCAATGCCATTCATTCTTTCCTTTATAAATGCACACAGAATAATTGCCTGAATTATCTGAAGCACCAAGCTGTTGTGCTGGGGCATGAGGAGGAGGTACGTCTGGCGGAAGAACGCATGGCCTTTCAGCTGGCAGGATCGGACGCCAACGAATTGTGGAATGAGGTGGTTGAGCGTGATATCCGGAAATTGTTGAAAGCTTCCATCTCTAAATTACCTCCTAAATGTCGTCAGGCTTTCGAATTGTCTTACTTTAAAGAGATGACTTATAAAGAGATAGCGGAGGCTATGCATATTTCATCCCGTACGGTGGAAGAACATGTACAGAAAGCCACAAAATTCTTGAGAGAGGATTTGAAGGAGGTATTGTTCTGTCTGTTGTTTTTGCTTCGTTAATACCTTCATGCAGGCTTTTTCTGGAGTCTGTAAAAAATAAAATGCAAAAAAAGCATTTTTTTTTCTTTTTAACCCCGTAGTTCCTTCTAGGTTAATTGTCTTAATAATGAAAGACAATAAAGAAAGTAAATGAAGGACGAAATTTTAATTCGATATATCAATAAGCATTGTACTGCAACCGAAGAAAAAGAGATTTTAGAGTGGTTGAAAGAGAAAGATAACCGTCAGCGTTTATTTGAGCTGGAGCAAATCTGGGGACTGAAAGCTGAAATGCGTTTTTCGGATAAAGGACGTATGGATGAAGCTTATCGGCAACTGAGCAGACAACTTGGCTTGAGTGGGCAGATAGAGAAAAGAGAGAAACCGATACAGAGATTTACCGTCAGGGAATGGTGGAAGTATGCGGCTGTGTTGGTTGCTGTTTGTCTTTTTGCGACAAACTTGTTCTATATCACGAAAGAGGAACCGGAAGCATACAATACGGTAGTGGTTCCGAAAGGCCAACGGGTTTCTTTATTGCTGAGTGACGGGACAACAGTCTGGCTGAACGCTGAGAGCCGTTTTTCTTATCCGGCTAAGTTCTCGGAAAAATATAGAACGGTCACATTGGAAGGAGAGGGCTATTTTGAGGTGGCACATAATCCCAAATGTCCGTTTACGGTGAAATTGCCGATGTTGAATATCAGGGTGTTGGGTACAAAATTTAATGCAAAAGCCTATTTGGATGAACCGAGTTGGATTACTTTGAAAGAAGGTTCGGTAGAAGTATCAACCTTAGATGACAGAAGTAAGGAAAGAATGTCGCCCAATGACCAGGTATATTACACCGTTAGTGATGGCTTGGTGTTAATAAGGAATTCGGCGCAGGCAAATGTGGATAGTTGGACTACTGGTGACCTGAGATTCGACAATAAGACTTTGAAAGAAATGGCAAAGGTTATAGAACGTCGGTATGATGTGAAAATCAGGATTATGGATAGTTCGCTGGTTGAAGAATATTTCACTTGCCATTTTAGGAAAGACTTGACCATAGCCCAGGCGATGGAATTGTTGAAAGAAACCAGACGGGTGGATTATAGAATTGAAAAGAAAACGGTATACCTATATAAAAAATAACAGTATGTGAAACTTTGAAAAACAACGGATGCCTATGAAGTAAAACCTTTGCAAAAAATGAAGGGTCGAAGACGCACCACCATCTTTCGACCCGGATTAATGAGTAACCTTATAATTTATTACAAACTAATCAATTACAAATGTATGGATAATATTATGAAATGCACGCCATTGGGTGAGCAAAAATCACTATGGCTACGAAAAACATTGTTAATTATGAAATTCTTTGTTCTTTTTCTATTATTGGGAACTGTCCCGTGTTGGGCAGGCATCGCTTATTCACAGAATGTGAAGATGTCTTTGGACATGGAAAATACTACGGTGCATGACGTGATTAATGCTATTGAGAAAAAAGGAAATTTCTATTTTACCTATAATCTGAATCAAGTCAATGTCAATAGAAAAGTATCCATTAAAGTAGAAAATAAAACGATTAACCAAATTTTAGATCGGTTATTTTCAAAATCAGGTATCGATTATAAAATAGAAAATCGTCATATTGTATTATATAAGCAAGCAACTCCCGAAGTAGAAGCTGTGAAACAACAGAAATCTATAAACGGTATTGTAGCCGATGAGCAGGGTGAACCTATCATTGGTGCCAGTGTATTGGAAAAAGGTACTACAAACGGTACGATTACTGATTTGGATGGTCGTTTTACTTTATCTATCGGTAAGGGAACTGAATTGATTGTTTCTTATGTAGGTTATACCACAAAGACCGTGAAAATAGGTAATCAGTCTACTATAAAAATTGTATTAATAGAAGATACCAAGACATTGGATGAGGTGGTTGTAATTGGTTATGGTACACAGAAAAAGTCTGATGTTTCAGGTTCGGTAACATCAGTATCGGGTGATAAACTGTCTAAGATTCCTACTGCAAATGCAGAGATGGCATTGCAAGGTATGGCTCCGGGTTTGTCGGTAAACTTTGGCAGTGGTGCTGCCGGTTCTTCTGCCACTTTGCAGGTACGCGGTGTGACTTCTTGGAAAGATGATGATGGCGAGAACAGTGAAAGTAACGGTCCACTAGTGATTATCGATGGTGTTCCGGGTAATATGTCTTATCTTAATCCTGAAGATATTAAATCGATTTCCGTATTGAAAGATGCTGCTACTGCCGCTATCTATGGTTCACGTTCGGCAGCTGGTGTTATTTTGATTGAAACACATCGTGGTACGATGAATTCAGCTCCGAAGATTACTTTTTCCGGTTATTGGGGGTTGAGTGCCATGCCGAAGCGTCTGGAAGTTTGTAATTCAGCTGAGTTTATTAAAGTACGTAAGATGGCATTAATAAATGCAGGTACGGATGAAAGCCGCTGGCCTAAATATATCAGCGAGTACGAGAGAGACCCGAGTCAGTTTGCTGATACTGATTGGCAGAAAGAGTATTATCAACGTGGTTTTACACAAAAATATAACATTGGTTATACGGCAGGTAGTGCTAATTCCAATGTGTCTCTTTCTGCTTTCTATAGTAAGACGGACGGTGTGACTATTGCTACCGGAGATGAAAAGTTCGGTTTCCGTTTAAACTCTGATGTTACCCGTGGTAAGTTTAAAATGGGTGAATCTGTAAGCTATAGCCGTTGGTCGGCCGATTTGGAATCCAATTCGGGTTTCTCTTCCATTTATCAGGTGACGAATATGGAGCCGTTAGCGTTCCTTTATGATGAGAACAACGATGGTGGTTATGGTGGTGCCATCTCTGGTATGGGTATGTCTGATGCCGGTAATCAGGTTGCTTTTAATAAATTGATTGATAATACAAGCTCTACCGATTATATCGCAGCTTCCGGCTATTTGCAGTACGAGCCGATTAAAGGGCTTATCGTGAAATTCAATGCCAGCCGTAATATGTACTTTAGCAAATCTCGTCTTTTTACACCTACCTATGAGATTGGGGCGGCCAAACGAAACACGATGGCTAGTTTATCTGAATCACGTTCGCAGACAACCAACGATTTGTTGGAATTGACTGCTAATTATGACAAGACCATTGCTGAAATACACAATCTTTCTCTTTTATTGGGACTTTCTCAGGAAGAAAATAAGTATGAAGACCTTAGTGCTTCCGGTTCTGATTTTGAGAATAACAGTATGAGCTTGATGGGACATGCTAAAAGTAACTATTCTGTAGGTGGTACCAAGACCCGCAGTGCCCTCCGTTCTCTCTTTGGCCGTGTGAACTACAACTACATGATGCGTTATATGATTATGGCTTCTTTCCGTTATGATGGCTCTTCACGTTTTGCTAAAGGTAACAAGTGGGGGTTCTTCCCTTCTGTATCATTGGGCTGGAACATTGCTAATGAACCATTTTGGGAAAATTTGAAAGAAACTGTTTCCATGTTTAAACTCCGTTTGAGCTACGGTGCTTTGGGTAATCAGAACATAGGTCTTTATCGATATATTCCTACTTTGAGCTACAATACCCATGCATTGAACTATCCTTTTGATGGTCGTGAAACTTCCATGGGATATGCCATTACAGCTTTTCCATCCAGTAACATCAAGTGGGAAACGACGGTGTATAAGAATATCGGTGTAGACATTAGTTTATGGAACAATAAACTGGAGCTTTCTGCGGAAGCTTATATTAAGAACACCAGGGATATGCTTTCTAGCCGTAACATCAGTTTAGCTACCGGCTATAATTCTTCTATCTTGGTGAACGATGGTAAGTTGCGCACAACCGGTTTTGAAATGCAAGCCATTTATCATGGCAAAGCCGGAGGATTGAAGTATGATTTGGATTTGAATTTATCTCATTATAAAAGTGTGTTGAAATCTATGGCCAATCCTGACTATCTCTATGAATACGGTGCTTTGCGTACTTATGTAGGTGGTGAAATCGGTGAATTCTGGGTATATCAAACTGCCGGAATCTTCCAAAATCAAGCAGAAGTGGACGAATGGAACACAGCTCATGGCTATAAGGATCAAAACGGCAACTGGCAGCCTCTGCAGCCTGTGGCTAAGCCGGGTGATATCCGTTTCATAGATCAGAATGGAGATGGTATGCTTGATACAAACGACCGCGTGAAAGTGGGTAGTGGTACACCGAAGGTGTCATTGGGATTCAACATTAACTTGGCTTATAAAGACTTTGATTTGGTAGCCAATTTCTACGGTGACTTTGGTGCTAAGCGTTATAACTATACTAAATATCAGTTGGAGCGTATGGACCATGTGTTCAACTATGGTAAGAATGCCTTGAATGCTTGGACACCTGAAAATCCTGATACTGATATTCCACGTGCCGTGTCTGGTGACCCTAATAAGAACTCTCGTACTTCCACCCGTTTTGTGGAGAATGGTGACTATCTGCGTCTGAATAACTTGCAGATAGGTTATAATCTGCCGGTTAAATATTGTAAGAAAATGGGCTTGAGTAACCTGCGTATTTATGTAGGCGCTACCCGTTTGTTCACTATTACCAACTACAAAGGATATGATCCTTCAACCGGTTCTTCAGTCGGACAGATGGGATATGACTATGCAGCCATTCCTTTGAGTCGTGACTTTATGATGGGTCTTAAATTCGGTTTCTAATTAAATTTAATACGAAGATTATGAAATTCAAAAACATATTATTATATGCAGCTCTTCTGAGCGGAATGTCTTTTTCCTCTTGCACAGATTTCTTGGATGAAGACTCTAATCCCAATGCTTTATCACCTGGTATTTTCTGGAAAAGTGAAGGGGATATTATGAAAGGATTGACTAGTGTATACGGAGCGTTGCAGCCGAATGCATCTTGGGCGATACCGTTTGAACGCTACATAGTAATAGACGGATACAGAAGTGATGAGATTACCCACAGAGATGATGTGACGAGTTGGATGAATATTTCATCATTCAATGTGGAACCCACTAACTCCGTAGTCAAGACGGAGTGGACTAATTTGTATAAAGGTATTAATTATGCCAATCAATGTTTGACCAACATTCCCACTGTACCTGGTGACTCGGAATCACTCAATGCCTTGAAGAAGCAGTCTATAGCCGAAGCCCGTTTTTTGCGTGCTTACTTTTATTATCGTTTGTATGTGAATTTTGGCGAGAGAGTTCCTATTTATAAGGAGGCATTGGCAGGTACGGATGAAGAGTTCTATCCGCCACAAGCCAATCCGGGAGAACTGGTAAGTCTGATTGAGACTGAACTGAAAGAAGTACAGAGCGACCTTCCCGAAAGTTATGAGGAAAGTGAAAAAGGACGTGTCACGCGTTATACGGCAGCAGCCCTTTTGGGTAAGTTCTATATGTTCCGCAAAGAATTGGGTAAAGCCGAAGTTGAGTTCAAGAAAATCATTGATAAAGAAGGAAGTCTTTTTGGCTTGATGGAGAATTGGGCTGATAATTTTGACGGTATGCACAAGAACAATAAAGAGTCTCTTTTTGAGATTCAGTTTACCGGAGACCGTTCAGGCGGACAGTATGAATATAACTTGTTTACTGTTCATTTGGGACCTATGGCTGGGCTGGATGCATATGAAGAAGCTTATCCTACGGATTGGATGTGTCAGACGTTATTGGCTGATAAGACTATAGACGGTAAGTCTAGCGACCGTGCACTTCATACGCTTATTTTTGACGATCCCGAGTGTCGTCCCTTTTATTATAAGAATGGAAAATCCTTTAAGGATTACCACAAAGAAGGAGAAATCTTCTGGCACAAATATGTTACTTATACCGAGGGTATGAGTGATTATTGGGACTATAGTTTCTTTAATGTTTCCGTTATCCGTTATGCCGATGTATTGTTGCTTTATGCAGAATGTCTAAATGACAAGGGTGAAACAACAGAGGCCATTAACATAATAAATAAGGTTCGTGCACGTGTCAATGTACCGGCATTGCCGCTTACCATGAGTAAAGCCGAAGTCTTGAAACATCTGCAAGACAAAGAACGTCCTTGCGAGCTGGCATTGGAAGGTTCGCGCTGGTATGACTTGGTTCGCTGGGGTATTGTAGAAGAAACGCTGAAAGCTCACAATAAACCGTTTGTTGAGAATTATGTAGATACCAAGCACCAGTTGTTTCCTATTCCTCATAGTGAATTTCTGTTGAATCCCGATTGGGAGCAGAATCCGAACTATAGCAAGTAATCTTGTTTGTATAATTTTGGAAGAACCGTTTATGAAACATTTATTTCCTATATATGGAATGTGTAGCATTCTTTGGCTGGGGGCATGTACCCCGGTCGCTACACAGCCGGAAAAGTCCCTGTTTACGACACAGGAAGATTTTCCCAATTTGTTGAATGTGAAAAATGTACCGGAACAACCTGTAGATGGGGATCTCAATTTGTTCTCTGATCTGGGTGCATGGAGTGGCTATGCATTGCCAGTAAACCAAAGCAGGGCATTTGCGGGTGCCTTCATCGGGCCTATGACGATGCATGGAAGAGGATGGATTGCCCAAACGTTGGCACAGCCTACGTTGGTGGTTAATGGTGAAAAGTACGATTTGGTCCGTAATATGCAGACAGCCAAGTATCTACCTGGAAAGTTGGTACAACATTTTAAAGATGCGCGGTTGGAATTCACTACTGAGTTGTGTTTTGCCACTTCACGCACTGCTTTTGTACGTTCTGTTATTACAAATCTTAGTGACACACCTTTGAATGTGTCGCTGACTTGGAGTGGCGGTGTTTTTGAAGAGAATACTACTGCCACTAAGGTGGATAAGGGCGTTCGGTTCCATTATCCGTTCTACGGTCGCCGTTGGGGAACCAATCGCCAGATTATCACACTGCGTAACGAACCGCCGGTAGACGAGGTGACGGCTACCGTGCTTTTCCATACAGCCGATGAAGTGATGACTGTGGGGAACGACAGTTTGCAAGTTGTTGAGAAGAGTGACTATTTGCTGCAATCCGGCAAAAGTTATACTTCGGAATACAGCCAGACACTGACCTTGAAAGGCGAAGAGGCAGATAAGGAGTATGTTGCAATAAAATCCATACCTTTTGATCAATGTTTTGCCGAGAATGCGCAGCGTTGGAATCAGGGGCTTCAACGGATACTGTCTGCCGACAGTCCTTATATGAAAGAAAACGCTTACAGGAACATTGCTGTGAAAGCATTGATGACGTTGAACTCCAATTGGCGTACTCCTGCCGGTGATATCTTCCATGGTTGTAGTTTCCCTTCCTATACAGGATTCATCGGTGGATGTTGGTCGTGGGATGCTTGGCAAATTGCATCGGGTAATGTGTACTATAATCCCGAAGGGGCCAAGAGTGAAATGCTTTCTTTGTTCGATTATCAGGCAGAGAATGGTATGGTTCCTGATTTTATCGGTTATAATAAGGCACGTAACAATTGGCGCGACTCCAAACCTCCTGTAGCATCATGGGGAGCCATGAATGTCTATAAGGTTACAGGAGACAAAGCGTTCTTGGACGAAATATTTGATAAATTGTATAAGTTCCATCAATGGTGGTATGCTGAGCGTGACCACGATCACAATGGCATTTGCGAATATGGTTCTACTGATGGTACACTGATTGCGGCGGCTTGGGAGAGCGGCATGGATAACGGTGTGCGTTTTGATGACACCCGGATGCTAAAGAATGAGATGGAGAAAGCTTGGTCGATGGATCAGGAGAATATTTGTTTGAATTCCTTCCTTTATGTAGATAAACTGACACTTTCGGAAATGGCTTCTATCTTGGGAAAGCAGGAGCTTTCTGAACAGTTGGCTAAGGAGGCTGAGGTAATCAAGCTGTATGTACAGACTAAAATGTATGACAGCGAGAGTGGTTTCTTTTATGATATTCGTTTGAATGACCGTACACCTGTCAAGGTGATGGGGGCTGAGGGGTGGTTGCCTTTGTGGGCAGGTATTGCTACCCCGGAACAAGCCGAGAGTGTGAAGAACATCATGATGGATGAAAAACATTTCAACTCTTACCTGCCGCTAGGTACTCTTGATGTAAGTCATCCTGCATTGCGTCCTACTTTCGGTTATTGGCGTGGTCCGGTTTGGTTTAACCAGGTATATTTTGGTATAACCGGATTGAAGCGCTACGGATATGTGGAGGAAGCCGACTTGCTGACTCGCAAGTTCATGGCACATGCTCAAGGACTGATGACCGACGGACCGATTCATGAAAACTACAATCCACTGACAGGTGAAGTGTTGAATGCACCCAACTTTGGTTGGTCTTCTGCTTTGATTTTGCGATTGTTGTTGGATCAATGATAGTGGAAGTAAAAATCAGTATGCGGATACTCCGAATTTATTAAAAGATATATTTATGATGAAAATTCGTTCTATATTGACAGGGATTGCCATATCTTTGTCGTTGGCAGGTATGGCACAATCCCAATATGACGGTGCTCCGGTAAACAGGAGCGCTAACGAAACGAGCACAGACAATGTAGAAGTGCGTAAAAACAAATACCCCCGTTCGGATAATGATTGGGAAAATTTTAATGTGCTTCATATCAATCGTCTGCCTTCGGCGGCTAATTTTATGGGATACCCCACTAAAGAATTGGCATTGCAGGGTGATAAATCACAATCTCCTTACTTCCAATCCTTGAACGGAACATGGAAATTTCATTTTGTACCCCGTTCGGATGAACGACCGATGGACTTCTTCCAAAAAGGATATGATGTTTCAGGTTGGGATGATATTAAAGTTCCTTCCAATTGGGAACTTCAAGGGTTCGGCTATCCTTTTTATGTAGGCAGTGGGTATGGTATAAAGAAGAATCCACCATTGATTGCAGTGGAAAACAGCCCGGTTGGCTCTTATAGACGTACTTTTACTATTCCTGCTCATTGGAATAAACGCCAGATTATTCTTTATTTCGGAGGAGTGGCTTCTGCTTTTTATGTGTGGGTGAATGGTGAAAAAGTAGGTTACTCTCAGGATTCCAAAACACCTTCGGAGTTTGATATTACGCCGTATGTAAAACAAGGGGAGAATGAAATAGCCGTACAGGTTTTCAAGTTCAGTGACGGATACTATCTGGAAGATCAGGACTACTGGCGTTTTGCCGGCATACAGCGTGATGTCTATGTGTATGCCCGGTCTGAAACTCATGTGCGCGACTATGAAGTGGTGACCGATCTTGACGGGGAATACAAGAATGCTGACTTTCATCTTTTTGTAGAGTTGGGCAAAGCAGGAGAAGGTAAAATAAAAGGGGCTGAAGTGGAAGTAAGCCTGTTGGACAAAGCAGGCAAAAGTATCTACAATGAGCGTAAGCGTTGGAATGCTGCCGGTCGGGAACTTCATTTTAAAAAGGAAGTGAGAGAACCTTTGTTATGGAGTGCGGAGAAACCGAATCTGTATAGATTGCTGATTGCTTTGCGTGTAAATGGCAAACCGGAACAATACATTTCCCAATACATAGGTTTCCGCAAATCCGAAATCAAACATGCTCAACTGCTGATAAATGGCAAGCCGGTCTATATAAAAGGAGTAAACCGACACGAACACGATCCTTATAACGGTCATGTGGTAGATGAGGCATCCATGCTGCGTGATATTCAATTGATGAAAGAGAATAATATCAACAGTGTACGAACCTCTCATTATCCCAACGATCCCCGCTGGTATGAATTATGTGATATTTATGGTATGTATGTGGTTGATGAGGCCAATATCGAGAGCCATGGCATGGGATATAAGCCCGATCAATGCCTAGCTAACCAGCCCGAATGGGAGAAAGCTTTCATAGACCGCACGGAACGTATGTTCGAGCGTGACAAAAACCATCCTTGTGTCATTATCTGGTCATTGGGTAATGAAACCGGTGAGGGATGTAACTTCGCGGCTACCTATAAATGGGTACATGCCAATGACCGTTCACAGCGTCCCGTGCATTCGGAAGACGGAATAAAGGGACCTTATACCGATATTTTCTGTCCAATGTATAAAAAGATAGATGTATTGATCAATCATTCTCTCTATCTTCCGACCAAACCGCTGATTCTATGTGAATATGCCCATGCTATGGGCAACAGTGAAGGAAATCTTCAGGATTATTGGGATGTGATAGAGAAATATCCCTCTTTACAGGGCGGACATATCTGGGACTGGGTAGATCAGGGCTTGTATGCAAAGACACCGGATGGAAAATTCTATTGGGCATACGGAGGTGACCTGGCTCCGAAAGGTACTCCAAGTTCTGCCAATTTCTGTATGAACGGTCTGATTGCCGCCGACCGTACCTTGAAGCCGCATATCCATGAAGTGAAAAAAGTATATCAAAATATAGCATTCTCTTTATTGGATTATCATGAGGGATGGGTAGAGTTACGTAACAAGTACTTCTTTACGGATTTAAGTGATTTTAATTTTACTTGGAAGCTGGAGGGGAATGGTGAACTTCTGGCTACCGGAACTATTGATAATGTATCCCTGGCTCCTCGGCAGACGGGTAAGTTCAAGACTTCTTTTCCAGCCATACAGGTAAAACCCGGTGTGGAGTATTTCTTGAATTTCTATGCCAGTTTGAAAAATGAGGATGGTCTGCTAAAAGCCGGAACAAAACTGGCTGATGCCCAGGTGAGTCTTCCATTTTATC
This sequence comes from Phocaeicola sp. GP0067, assembly GCF_031119655.1. NCBI lineage: Bacteria > Pseudomonadati > Bacteroidota > Bacteroidia > Bacteroidales > Bacteroidaceae > Phocaeicola > Phocaeicola sp. GP0067. The sequence continues at coordinate 91,555 of NZ_JAVHZY010000010.1, read as the reverse complement.
AGCCGTTTGTTGCTGAGGTTCAGTCTTCACCGGTGATAGCAGATGATGCGGCTTCGTTGTTGACACTTACAGCCGGTAATCTGAGCGTAGGTTTTGATAAGGAAACCGGTGCTTTGACTTCTTATAAAGAGGGAAGTACGGAACTGATAAAAGAAGCTTTACGTCCTAATTTCTGGCGTCCTGTGACGGATAATGATATGGGAAATGGCATGAATAAAACCTTGCGTCCGTGGCGTGATGCGGGGCGTCAGGCAAAACTGTTGTCCATGAAACAAAAGGCGTTGGGTAAAGAAGCCTATGAGGTTGTTTCTCATTATAAGTTGCCTGTAGGAGAGTCTGATTTTATCGTTGCCTATCATTTTTCGGGAAAAGGGTATTTGGATGTGAACTGTACTTTCATTCCGGGTAACGATACATTGCCTTTATTGCCCCGGATGGGGGTTAGTATTACACTGAACAAGCAGTTTAGTCAGATGGAATGGCTGGGACGTGGTCCTCATGAGAATTATATAGACCGGAATACTTCTTCTTATGTAGGTCTGTACAAGGGAAGTGTGGCCGATCAGTATTTCCCGTATGACCGTCCGCAGGAAAACGGTAATAAGACTGAAGTCCGTTGGATGAGCCTGACAGATACCGCCGGACAGGGATTGATGGTTGTCGGACAGCCTTATGTCAGCACCAGTGCCTATCTGTTCCCTACAGAAGATTTAGATGAGCCGGGCCTTCGTAAATCGCAGCGTCATTTATCTGATATCCAGTTCAAGGATATGGTGACATGGAACATTGACCTGAAACAGATGGGAGTGGGTGGTGATACCAGTTGGGGGGCTTATCCTCATCAGCCTTATTTGATTCCGGCTGAACGTATGTCGTTCTCCTTCCGTTTCTGTCCTGCAAAGCAGCATGGAGTATCAGGAAACCGGCAATATTTGAATTTTAAGTAACATAGGTTCGTTCAAAAAGAAAGAGGGCTGATAATTATTGTTTACTTATTTGCGGTAGCCCTTTTGTGAATAATTTAAGGTCAGAAGGGGGATGGTTCAGTGAGTGAAGTATCTCTCTTAAAAAAGCAGCTTGGATAGTGAATTCTATCCAAGCTGTCTTTTTATTTTTTATATTTGTCATACCGGTTAATATCCCGGATTCTGATATTCATTAGCGTTATCAATCAACAATAATTCGGCTGTGGGAATGGGGCGCAAATAGTGAATGTTCTTATCGAATTTTGTGATTTGCGGATTAGCTTTTGTGATACGGCTTTCGAAAGCACGGAATCTCTTCAAGGTCATCCAGCGGTTCCATTCACCAATCATTTCGCGTGCATACTCGTCCAGCAAGAAATCCTGGGTAACTTCCGAAGCTGTGATATCCATACTATGGTCATGTCCTTTACAGGCACGGTTCCGAAGTGTGTTCAGTCTTTCGGCAGCACTTTGGTTGTTGCCTAATCTCCAGTCAATTTCGGCTGATATCAGGTAGGTTTCTCCTAAACGGTAGACAATACAGTCTGCTGAGGAATAAGGTTTGGAGGCATTTGAACCGGCATATAGGCTAGGACAATCTGCTTTCTTCAGACTTGGGAAAAACTTCAGAGGACTTTTTGTGTCGGCATAGTTGTCTTCCAAGTTGAAAATGGCATAGCGGCAAGCGTTTCTTTCGGCTTGTGTATAGGTCTTACGAGATAAATAGACAGCCGTATCTCCTAAAGTGATATCATAGGCAGAATTGCCGACCCTGCTGGTGGATAGACCGTATCTTTGTGCATCGGCCTCGTTCCACGTATATCCGTTCTTGGTACTGTTCGTAGCGTTATTCACATAATAAGTGTCTTTGAAGAAGGCTTTATAGCGGCCGTCTTTCTCTCCATATAAATCAAGCATATACTTGCTGGGTTCCATATAGCAGTTACCTTTTGCCAGTTTGGGAACTTCGTATCCGTTGATGTTCGTAGCGTAACTGGGTGTCATGCCCGAAAGATAGATGCCTGAGGTATTGTTATTGTATGCTTCGGAGTGTTTCCATACACGGTTGAAATAGTTTCCACGAGGATTATAAGCCGTAATGGTAGAGTGGCAGACAATGAAAAGTGCTTCTTCGTTGTTTTTATTGTTGTTCTCATCAAAAACAGCTTCTATATCATCATAAAGCTTGACTCCCAACGAACCGGCGTTCTGAATCAGGTAATCTGCCGCCGCCTTTGCTTTTTCCAAATAGGTTTTGCTTTCGCTGTCCGTCAGGGCGGTGGTATTACCCAGACCGTCTGTATAGGTGGAGAAAGTGAGGCAGGCTTTGGCATATAAATGATAAGCGGCTGCACGTGTCACGTGTCCTTTTACTTCCTGTGTGATAGGAAGATTTTTCATGGCGAATTCCAGATCTTCCAGAATTACTTTATAAAAATCATTAACCGAACTGCAAGGAAGAACGGAAATAGGACTGTTCATAGGCTCCAATGGCAGGTATTTGCCTCCCCATTGCTCTACAATATTATATAAGGCATGGGCACGGATAAACCTTGCTTCGCTGACCAACTCGTTGATTCTTGTTTCGCTTAGACCTTCCACTTTGTCGGCATAATGGACAGCTGCATTACATGCACTCAATATACCATAGAAACCCGCATATCCTTCATTCAACATACCGTTGGAAGCACCGTAATCTTCATAACGGAGTAGTTTGCTCCAGTTACCGTTGGTACCATCGGGATTCGTATCTTGCCAAATGTCTGTTCCACCTTCTGCAACCATTAGATAGGTGTCTTCTGCCTGACCATAAACTATGCGGACCAGGTCAAAGTAACAGTCGTTCACTTTCTTTTCATAGCCTGCCGGGGTAGACCATTCTTGTTCTGTGGAGATGCCGGAGGGATTAAATTCATCCAGGCTGCAACCGTAGGCAGACAACATCATGATTACGGCTGATATAGAGAGTAATTTATGTTTTTTCATCTGTATAAGTTTTTAGAATGAGATATTAACGCCAAATACGTATTGTTTAGACAACGGTGCGTCGTCATCATTTCCTCCCTTTTCGGGGTCGTAGTTTTTCAAATAGTCACATTTTGTAAAAATAAACGGATTGTTTGCAGTAAAGTATACACGCATTCTGTCAATTTTTACAGCATTCAACCATTTCTTGGGGAATGTGTAGCCCAGTGAAATGGTTTTTACTTTCAGATAAGAACCGTCAAAATAGTTAGCCCATTGTTGATACGGGTCCTGTCCGTTTGTAATACTTGCATCCGGACGGGGATAGCGGGCACTTTGATTTTCAGGAGTCCAGTAGTCACATACGGTAGGTGAAGGCGTCAGACCGTCTGTACGATACCATCCGGTCAGACCGTAAGGGATTGTCCAGTCCCACCGGGCAATCAACAAAATGCTCAGGTCGAAATTCTTATAATTAAAATTATTAAGTAAACTGCCCGACCATTTCGGTGTGGCGCTTCCTAGAACATAATAGTCATCCGCATTCAGCTTGTAATCGGGAGTACCATTTTCTGCAATATGGACTTGTCCGGGTTTCTGACTGTATTTGGCTGCTTCTTCTGCTTCGGCTGTACCCCATATTCCGGCATACTTGTATCCGTAATAAGTCTTGATTGCCTCACCGGGAATTAGGTAGTAGTCTCCGAACTGAAGCGGGCCTTCGCTGGTTGTTTTTATCACTTCTTCTTTGTTGGTTGAGAATGCCAGTGTGGTGCTCCATTGGAATTCAGGTCCGACAAAGTTACGGCTGGTAATGCTTAATTCCACACCTGTATTGCGTGTTTCGCCTACATTAGACCATATTTTGAAAGGAGAGGAGCCGTAACCTCCCGTTGCATAGGGCAGGTTTTTCTCGAATAAAATATCTTTGGTGTCTGTCCGATACCAGTCGAACGCCACGTTCAGTCTGTCACTGAATAATCCCAAGTCGAATCCCAGATCTGTCATATAAGATTTTTCCCATCCCAGACTCTTGTTGGCGATGGATTGGGAATAACCGCTATAAGGGACTCCTACATCTTGAAATCCGATAATGCCTGTGCGGCTGTAATCTAATGTGGCGTATTCTGAAGCACCGGCATTACCGGTGACACCGTAACTGGCGCGTAATTTCAGATTGGAAACAGCTTTTACATTCTGCATGAAGGGTTCATCACTGATGCGCCAGGCAATAGCTCCTGCGGGGAACATATCCCACTTGTTTCCATCTGCCAAGATGGATGAACCGTCCCAGCGGCTGCTTAATGTCAATAGGTAACGTCCTTTATAGCTATAGTTGATACGGGCGACATAGGACATTTTTTGGCTACCTACATAAGAAGAAGAAACTGTGGGTGTACCGGTTGCAGCACCTAAATTATGGTATAGATAAGAATCCGTATCAAATTTGTTGGCAGTGGCGGTCGCTTTTTCTTTTTGGTCTTTTGACCATTCAGTGACTCCGGTTATTGTGAAATCGTGATCCTCTTTTATTTTGAAGTTATATGTCAGGATATTCTGCCATTTATAATTATAAGTGAAGGTGTTGGGGATAGTGGCTTGCACTAGCCCGCTTTCCAGTCCCTGATATGATTTTGTGCCGGTATACTTACTTTCTTTCATATTCCGGAAATATCCGCCAAGCAGACTCTTGAATGAAAGTCCCTTTAACGGGGTCAATTCTACATAAATCTGTGGGGCTACGCTCAATGTCTTTACATTATTTACATATTGGTCTTCTCCCATATCGGCCAGCGGATTCATGTTGCCGTCTCCCAACGGGTAGTCTACCAGATTGCCGTCTTCATCATAAGGAGTACCCAATGGCGGCATACAGAGAATACGGTTCCATATACGGCTGTAACGCTTGTCATTTTCAGAATACATGGCATATAGGTTTAGTCCGTATTTTACCATTTCATTGGCTTTAAAATCTATTTTGGCACGTGCCGAGTAGCGTTCCAGTTCGTCTCCTTTCAATAATCCTTCCAAATTGTAATATCCTAAAGAAAAATAAGAGGTGACCCGGTCATTAGAATAAGATGTGCTTAGATTGTAGCTATTGGTGATACCGGTTTGTGAAGCTAAATCAAACCAGTCCACCCATTGATTGTTGTCTATATATTTTTGCATATAGCTGGGAAAAAGATTCCCGTCATCGGCCGGGCTGTTCCAGGCACCTACCGTTCTTTGTGCTTCTCTGCGGAAATTAATGTAATCCTCTCCACGATTTACTTCGGGGAAGCTGGAGATGACATTCCAACCATAGTAGGCATCCAGATCAATGGAGAATTTATCTTTTTTAGGAGTTTTGGTGGTGATGATGATAACTCCATTTGCTCCGGCAGCACCATAAACAGCTGTAGAGGAGGCATCTTTCAGTACTTCAATAGAAGCGATATCATTCGGATTCAATTCATCGTAAGAGCCTTCCATTCCGTCAATGATGAATAACGGGCTATTGTCACCATTGATGGAGCGTGTGCCACGTAGGGTCATGTTCACTCCGGAACCGGCTTCTCCGCTACTGCGAGTGATATCCAAACCTGCCACCTGTCCTTGAATAGCTTCTAGTACATTGCTGGTTGGCATTCGGACAATATCCTCACTTTTTACGGAAGCAACAGCTCCAGTCAAATCTCTTTTTTTTACAGTACCGTATCCTATCACCACCACTTCATCCAATGTCTGGGTATCAGGCTGCATTTTGATATTCAATTGTGTGTTTTTGCCAATGGTTATTTCCTGGGTTTTATATCCTATATAGGATATTTCGAGAACATTTTTTCCGGCAGGAACTTCCAGTGCATAATTCCCGTCAAAATCCGTGATGGTTCCTATGGTGCTTGCACCTTTGATTATGACGGATACCCCGATTAAAGGTTCATTGTTCTCATCAATAATTTGACCTTTGATGGTACGTCCTTGCAGGATCGATTGAACCGATTCATTTTTCACTATGTTACTTGACTTTGCATGCGAATAGGCAACCGGTATGCATAGGACTATTGACAATCCTAAAATAAGGGGACTACGCATAAGGCTGCTTTCCCGGTTTTGTTTTGGATTTTTCTTCATGTTTTTCATTTTTGCTTCTTTATTAATTCACTATTTGTTTTTAAAGGTTGATTGTTATATCAAGTTGTTGAATCAGTTTGGTTTCAATCGTAAACTTATTATGTTAGATTAATCTTTTGTTTTCTTTCTTTTTTTCATGTTTCTGCCTTTTAATACTTTGGAGATTTGTTTGTGTTTTTTTGTTTTATTTCTTTATTCTTGCTATTTTATGATTTTATATTTATAAATATTAAAATGATTTCTTTATTTTATTTTTAGTGCACTGTTTGTGTTATAATTATCTTGTAGGTGCAAAAATATACGAAAGGAATCGAAGATAAAAGTGAATATGCTATGTTGTTGAACATATCTATATCAAATTCTATTTTATTGTTTTATTATAGCTGAAATCTGGTGTTGGAAATATTAAGATAAAAAAGTCCCCGGATAAGAACGCCTTTCTTATCCGGGGACTTTTTTAAATATTATAAGATGTATTCTTTATCGGTTTTTATACATTCTTTCATAATACTTTTGGTAATCGCCACTTGTTACATTTTCCACCCATGCTTGATTTTCCAGATACCATTGGATTGTTTTTACAATACCTGTTTCGAATTTTGTTTCAGGATACCATCCTAATTCATTAGTGATTTTGGTAGGATCGATAGCATAACGTTGGTCATGTCCCAAACGGTCTTTGACAAAGGTGATTAATGATTCGTTAATCCAGTCGATAGAAATCTCACCTTTATCGTTCAACTCTTTTTTCTTCAAGATTTTGCGATATTCGGGAGTTTCCGTCATCATCCGGTGAATAGTGGCTATGGTAAGTTTTACTATCTCTATGTTTTCTTTCTCATTGTGTCCGCCTACATTATATACTTCCCCTTCGCGACCTTTGCGCAGAACCAAATCGATGGCTTTGCAATGGTCTTCTACATATAACCAGTCGCGTACATTCTTTCCGTCACCATATACGGGAAGTTTCTTTCCTTCCAAAATGTTTTTAATGATCAGCGGAATCAGTTTTTCGGGAAAATGGTACGGACCGTAATTATTGGAACAGCGGGTAATGGTTACCGGCATTTTGTAAGTATCACGATAAGCCATGACAATCATATCAGCGCTTGTCTTGGAGGCACTATATGGGCTGTGCGGACATAAAGGAGTTGTTTCAGTAAAGAAACCTTCTGCTCCCAGGCTGCCGTATACCTCATCTGTAGATACCTGGTGGTAACGTACATCTTTACGCCAGGTAGGATAACCATTCTCATCTTTTCCCGTCACCCAGGCACGGCGGGCCGCATCCAGCAGGTTTTGAGTTCCCAAAATATTAGTTTGCAGAAACAATTGTGGGTTTTCAATACTGCGGTCTACATGGCTTTCTGCTGCAAAATTCACGATGTAGTCAAACTTGTATTCTGAGAATAGTTGGTCTGCCAAATCACGGTCGCATATATCTCCTTTTACGAAGAAACAACGTTCATTATCAATGTCTGATGCAATAGTTCCCAGATTGCCGGCATAAGTCAAGGCATCCAGTACCACCACCCTGATGTCGTCATGTTTGGCCAGGATGTATTTTAAATAGTTGGCTCCGATAAATCCGGCAGCTCCTGTAACGAGATAAGTCTTCATATTGTTTTTGATATTAGTGCGTGCAAAGTTCGGAAAGATTTTTTAATCTTACAACTTATCCGCCAGTTCTATTACTTCTAAATCTTTAAATTCTCCATTATCGATACAAAAACGTACCAATGTTCTCACTTTATGAAATCCGGAAATACCTGCTGCTCCCGGGTTGATGTGTAACATATCCAGTGTCTTGTCATATTTCACCTTTAATATATGCGAATGTCCGCTGATAAAAAGCTGGGGAGGTTTCACCAGCAGGCTGCCGCGGATGGAAGGATCATAGTTGCCCGGATATCCGCCTATATGCTTTATCAACACCTCGGCACCATCTACGGTGAAGCGGTTGGTTTGAGGATAAAGTCTGCGTATGTCCTGCCCGTCAATATTTCCATATACAGCCCGGAAGGGGCGGAAAGCGGACAGTTTCCGGGCGACTTCCACCGAGCCGATGTCTCCGGCGTGCCATATTTCATCACAATTCTCAAAGTATTTCAAGTATTTGTCATCCCAAAATGCATGAGTATCCGATAATAATCCGATTCTTGTCATAGTTTTTTTGTTTATTATCGACAAAGGTACTATATTTGGAACAAATCTAAGCATAATATGGAGAGCAAATATCATTATTTCAAGCGTGATATCAGTTGGTTGTCTTTCAACTATCGCGTGTTGTTGGAGGCGGATGACGACTCCCTTCCGTTGTATGAACGGATTAACTTTATCTCTATATATTCTTCTAATCTGGAGGAATTCTACAAGATTCGTGTAGCGGAACATAAAGCCATCGCTTCCGGTGGCCAAAGTGATGATATGACACAGGAAGAAGCCAGACACCTGATACATCAGATAACCGAAGCTGTCAATAGCCAGATGGAAGACCGTATCCGCATTTATGAGCATAAGATTGTTCCGGCTTTGCGCAGGCATCATATTATTTTTTATCAAAGTAAACAGGAGGTAGAGCCTTTTCATCAGGAGTTTATCAGTAATTTCTTTAAGGAAGAAATTTTTCCCTATCTTCAACCTGTTCCGGTATGCAAGAATCGAATCAAGACTTTTTTACGTGACAACCGTTTGTATCTGTCGGTACGCGTGACGCGCAAAGACACGGGGGAAAAGGAATACTATATTATCAAATTGCCTTATAGCAAAGTTCCCCGTTTCATAGAACTTCCCCGACAGGGAGAAAACTTTTACCTGATGTATATGGAAGATATTATAAAGGCGAATATCAACCGTATGTTTCCGGGCTATGATTTGGATTGCAGTTATTGTTGCAAGATATCTCGTGACGCCGATATTTTCGTGGATGATGCAACCAGTTCCGAAGTAATGGTGGAACAGTTGCGTAAAAAGGTGAAAAAGCGTAAAATAGGTGCTGTATGCCGTTTTGTGTATGACCGAAAGATGCCTGCGGATTATCTGGAGTTTCTGGTCGATGCATTTGGCATCAATCGTGATGATTTGGTTCCGGGAGACAAACACTTGAACTTGGAGGATTTGGCTCATCTGCCTAATCCCAGTAAGGAACTTTGTACCCAATTGAAACCTCGTCCCATGACATTGAATTGTTTGGATGAGAAAGAATCCATATTCCGTTATGTGAGCAAGAAGGATTTGATGTTGCATTTCCCTTATCATTCTTTTGAACATTTCATCCATTTCCTGTATGAGGCCGTTCATGACCCGTCCTGTAAGGAGATCATGATTACCCAATATAGGGTGGCGGAAAACTCGGTTGTTATCAATACGCTGATTGCTGCTGCGCAGAATGGTAAAAAAGTAACTGTTTTTGTAGAACTTAAGGCCCGTTTTGACGAAGAAAACAATTTGGCTACCGCCGAGATGATGAAGCGGGCGGGGATACATATTATTTTCAGTATACCGGGATTGAAAGTGCATGCCAAGGTGGCACTTGTACTGCGGTATAACAAAGAGGGAAAACAGACTCGCAGCTATGCTTATATCAGTACCGGAAATTTCAATGAGAAGACTGCCCGGATATATGCTGATTCCGGTTTGTTCACTTCCAACGAGATTATTGTGAATGATCTGTATACTTTATTCCGGGTATTACAGAAAGAAGTGACTGAACCCAAATTCAAGCGTTTGTTGGTAGCCCGTTTTAATCTGCTGCCGGAACTGAGAAGACGTATCGGATATGAGATAAATATGGCAAAGGCGGGAAAAGAAGCGCGGATTATCTTGAAAATGAATGCGCTGCAAGATCCTGCCATGATAGATGAATTATATAAGGCTAGTGAGGCAGGAGTGAAAATAGACTTGATAGTACGTGGTATCTGCTGCTTGATTCCCAATCAGCCTTATAGCAGAAATATCCGTATCACTCGCATTGTGGACAGCTTTTTGGAACATGCCCGGGTGTGGTATTTCCACCATGGAGGAAAACCGCTTCTGTTCATGGGTTCGCCGGACTGGATGAGGCGCAACCTGTACCGGCGTATAGAGGCCGTTACCCCCATTCTTGACGAAGATCTGAAACAACAACTGATAGATATGCTGGCTATTCAGTTGAAAGATAACAGAAAAGCCGGTTGGGTGGATGAAAATCTGAATAATGTGTTGAAAAGGAATCCGGAAGAAGAACCGGTACGGGCGCAATATGCTTTTTATGAATACTTGAAGGGGAAGAATAAATGAAGAATATGAAATAACATATTTTATCTTATTTGAAATGATTATCCGCAATCATACCACCGGATGATAAATGGAAATTTATAAAACGGGGGGATGGAATGCGAACTACACGGACGAAGCGGACAAAAACGGACTTAAAATTTAAATTTGTACTTGCAAACCCAATGACAGGTAAAGTAAAAAAATCCGTGTTCCATCCGTCATCCCATTCTATAAACAAATATTTTGTGGTATGATTGAGGATTATCATTTCATATATTCCCAATGGAATGGACTTTTACATATTTGTCTGCCCGAACCACCGTCCACGACTCCGGAAGTAATGCACCGTAAGTTCGGGCTGAAAAATCCTTCAGATGTTTCAGCCCAATCCCAAGGAGGATATAGCGGATAGTTTAGTTTTGACACATCCGGTTTTAACAGGTCTGTTTGTAAAAGATATGTAAGATGCGGCGATGCATGATACATAATGATTATCCGCCATCATACCACCGGATGATAAATGGGAGTTAATGGATGGAACGCGGATTTATTTCGTTCTATAAATTAAAATTGGAACACAAATGATACAAATTAATAACAGTACAGCATGGATATAAACCTGCCGGAGGTTAGATTTGTGTCATTTGCGTTCCGGTTTAACCGATAAATAATTGATATTGTTATGAAAAAATTATATATAACTTTCTGCCTCTTACTGGTTTCTCTTTGCATACATGCACAGATGATTAGTGGAATAATAGTGGATAAAAAAAACAGCCACTAGAGTTTGCCAATATAGTGTTGTTTTCTTTGCCTGATTTTACTTTTTTACAAGGTACTATCAGTGATCAAACCGGAGCTTTTAATATAAAATCAAATGAAACAAAAGGAGTATTACCAATTTCTTCAGTTGGCTATTCCACTATTCTTCTACCTTGCACTAGTTCAAATATGGGAACAATACAACTATATTCAGATGCGCAACTATTATACTCTCGTCCATATTATGCTCAGTTGCGAAGTAATGTAATGTATATTAATCGGTATACATATGAGGGTGGTAATCCATTTTTATTACCTTCTTTATCTCATAATATAACTTTAGGAACAACTTATAAATGGGTATACTTATCAGCCGGATATCAATATGTTAAAGATGCGATTATTTCTTTTAGTGGAGCTTATTCAGAAGATGATCCTACGATTGCTTTAATTAATATGATTAATGCACCAGACTATGATAAGATTTTTGCCTCGCTGGTTTTATCACCTACTATGGGGCTTTGGTCTCCACAGAACAAAAGAATCGTATGTAATAAAAAACTTAGTTTGACGGCTAAGGGGTTCAATCTGCCCCTATGGAATAATTGGACTTGGCTTGCTCCATTCATTTCCGTCTTAGCTGTGTTACCATTTCCCTGAACCAGGGATAATTTAGCCAGATATATTCATACCAGCGGTTCAGTCTTCTTTTCCATTTCCTACTCCACGGATATAACTCCCACCATTTTAGTTGAAAATCCGTTTTCTGCATAAATTCGTGGGTGGGAAACAGAGTAAGAGTTATTCCTCTTATCCATAATGTTTTCATTTGGTTTTCCCAATATTGCATAGGGCCGAATCCCGGCTCCCAAATAATGAAGCGGCCTTCATGAATGCCATAACAAACCACATATCCCGGTACTTCGAAATCATTGATGGCAAAAAGTATGGCAGGAAATTTTCTGGTGGACAATTGTTCCATGTTCTGCAAGCAGATTTCCGCTTCCATTCCTGCACGTATAGCTGCCTGTTTCATACCCATCAACGTATATTTTCCATCTACTTTACACCATTCGGCTAGTGTGCGTGCATCTTGTTGACCGCCATAGTATTTCATGACAGTGAGCAGACAGGCCACTTCCATGGGACATTCGTCACTGGAACGGACAAATGATTTTTTTATTCTGTCAAGTTCGTCTTCAGTCATAACTTAATTTATTTTTCATGGCAGGAGCAAAACAGCAACGCGGATCGGGAAAATCCCAACAATCCTTTCCATAAGCTTTTATGATATCACTCCAACAACGGTTCTGATAACTGAAACAGTCTTCAAAAAGACGGCATTCCCTGCATGGACTCTCTTTGTTGATATCCTGACGTGACAAGGAACAAAGGTGCAAGGCTTGAGGGGAATGCCAGACTTCTTTCAGACTTTGTGTGGTTACATTCCCTATGATAAATTGTGGATGCCAGTAAAGTTGCTCGCATACAGTCACTTTACCATCAGGCAATATAAACATATGAGTGGTCAATGCAGAGCATTCGCTTCCTTTGAAACACCGGCTTCCACCCCAGGTATCTTGATAGTTTTTATCGGTTACTTCTTTCCCTAAAATCACGGGAAAGGAAACCTGTGTGAGAAGAGGGCGTATTTGGTTGAATACCTTTGTAATTTGCGCTTTAGTAGGTTTCAAATGCGAAAATACATTATACTCTTTGTATATGGAATTACTGGCGGGGATAATACGCCAGTCGCGTATATGCTTCAGATGAGATAATTCATGCAGTAATTCCGCCAAGACATTCACTTGGCAATTGTAGTTGGTCAGCACAGATGAAATCTGATAATTCAGTCCGCTGTCATCCAGTAATTGCAGGCCGTGAAGCATCTCTTTGGCATAGTTCCCGTTTACTCCCAGCGAGGCGGTCAGTATTTCGGAATGAATGGCATCCAGTGAAATTTGAACAATTCCCTGATACCCTGTTTCCTGTACATCTTGCAATAGTTTTTGGGTTACAGGCATTTTGGTCGATATGAATTCGGGGGCAATACCCCGTTTTACCAATTCTTTTAATATGATTTTCCAGTCTTTATGCAGGAATATTTCACCACCTATCAGATTTACTTGTTGTACTTGCAGGTCTGAAGCTTCCTTGATCAGCTCCATCATGCGTTGGGTGGTGAGTGGGGATTTTATTTGCGTTGATGTATCTGCATAGCAATACTTACAATGCGTGACACATTGGTTGGTCAGCATGAATGTGAGGAGCAACGGACCGGAATACAGCCTTCTTGTAGTAAGATCCAGTTTTTTCCAGACAAAAGAATTTGCTTGCAGCCGGTCAAAACGCAATGCTTTGCCTGCCTTTTCCGCTTCAATCAATATACGTTTGGGAAAATAAATTTCTCCCTGCTGGGAGGAGGTATAAATGGGGGTCGGATTATCAATGAAGTCCGATACCCATTTGATCATCTCCTCCTTGCTCCGGCAGAAGAAGTCGCACAGCAGAGGGAGAGTTGTCTGCAAAGGTCTGTCATACGTGAAAAAACTCAGCATGACAGCTTGCAGCGGGTGAATAAAAGTATGCCAGTTCCGGGAGCAGTCGGTATCTGTCCCCGTACTGGAGAATAATGCGACCCTGTGAATATCATGTCTCAGATGATAATGAGGGTTCAGCACATATACTTTATTCATTTCCGGTATTTTCATCTTGTGTTTTTGTAGGATCGACGAATCCGCCTGTATAGCATCCCAGGCCACATTTGGATAACTCCTTGTCATCTATGCCACCTTGTACGTCCATCAGTTCGTTCAAGTCCAGCACTTGTTCTTCATCTTCGGAATAGCGGGTGTATTCCGGTTGCTTGTTGTCGGGGTCTTCTTTTTTCATATTCTTCTTTGTTTAAGTTGGTTATTCTCTGTAGTGAAAAAAACGGTGTTACTCCGTGGTGGAAAACAATTCATACACGGGTGCGAAAATCCTGCTCAGTATGCTCCGGCTCGAAGTGATGATCTCCGCCCGGCCGGACATGTCTATTTCATATTTTATTTCCTTTCTGTTGGTTGTCACCAGTCCGTCCGGAAAGTCCACTTCCACGGCATAACTTTTATTGTAAGGCACAAAAGAGACGGAGGCGATTCTTCCCGGCAGTACGCCATACGAGTGGGTGGGGTATTTGTTCAGTTCGATATTTACTTTGTCACCCACGGCAATTTCCGCCACTTCGTCTTGTGAAAGAGTGATGTGCCCGAGGGGATTCCCCTGTTGCTTGGAGATAACGGTGCACAGGGTGTCTCCTTCATTTACCCGGGCGCTCATGCCCCATGTCTTTCCCCATACCACTATGCCGTCGTGATGGCTTTTGATGAGGTACTTCTTGTCCCACGTGCGGAGGCTGTTCACCATGTTTTCGTAAGCCAGTTCCAGCATCCGGAGGTTTTTGGCAGTCTCCATCCGGTGGTTTATATCCAGTTCAAAGAGTTCGCGTTTCACATTCAGCACCGCCATGGCATCTGCCTTACCGGTACTTTCCAGTATCCGGAGTTCTTCATCCAGGTATTTTTTCTTCTGCGGATAGATATCAAACTCCTGATACATCACGCACGTACGCACGGCTTGGGTGAACTGTTCGTAGGCGGAAGACATTTCACCCATGATGAGGTCAAAGGGATAGTCTTGCAGGTACTTGATGTCGTTGGTGCGGTAGTACCATTCTATTTTGGTCAGTACGCGGCAAAATGTTTGTACGTCTTCCAGTAGGGCAGTATTTTTCAGTATGCCCAGCGTGTCGTTCTTTTGTACAGGTGATTGGTTTTCCACAAAAAAGCGGTCTATCATTCCTGCCTGATTGGCAGTGATCCATTCCGCACTTCCCAAGTCATCAATGGTTATCGTTTTTCTTATTGTGTCAGGATACTTAAATAATGCCGTGCCTGCAATAAGAAAAACAATCAGTCCATATACGATGTAGCTTCCCGTATGGATCAACCATTCGGGCATATCTCCCAGCATATCATTGTTTTCGCGGCTATATACTTCTACCTTTTCCGGTCCGTCCGTATTAGGTTTATAGATTTCCTCCATACCTTATTGCTATTATTTTTTAATTCTCAATTCTCGTTTTTTAATTTCCTAAGCGCTCAGTTCCAGCTGATTCTTCACCAGCCTATAGTAATCGCCCTGCCGGGCAATGAGTTCTTCGTGCGTGCCCCGTTCCGTTATCTCCCCTTCTTTCAGTACCACTATCTGGTCGGCATTCTTTACGGTGCTCAGGCGGTGCGCCACGATGACCACCGTTTTGTCCTTGAAGAATCTCTCCAGATTTTCCTGTATCACTTTCTCATTGTCCGTATCGAGCGCATTCGTCGCTTCATCAAAAAACAGGTAATCGGGATTACGGTAAATGGCGCGCGCTATCAGGATGCGCTGCTTCTGCCCTTGGCTCAATCCTTGCCCCGTGTTACCTATTTTGGTGTTATACTTTAAAGGCAAGGATTCGATGAACTCGCGTATATTTGCCATCTCTACGGCATACAGCAGGCGTTCTTTGTCTATCATGCTGCCATCCGGCGCTATGTTGTTGGCAATGGTATCGCCGAATATGAATCCCTCCTGCATCACTACTCCACAATGTTTGCGCCACTCCTTGAAACTGATTTTTTGTAGCGACTGATTGCCTATCATCACCGCTCCTCCGGTGGGAGGATAGAATCCGAGCATCAGTTTTATCAGCGTTGTTTTCCCACTGCCGCTGAGGCCCACGATGGCGGTAGTCTTTCCGGCTGGTATGTCCAGCGATAGCCCTTTGATGATGCGTTTCGATTTTTCTGATCCGTAAGTAAAGACTACATTTTGCAATTGAATCGGGTCTTTGCCTGATATTTGGGTATCCTGGTCCATGCCTTCTGTCTCTTCATCGGGCTTGCCATGTATTTCTCCGAGACGTTCCAGGCTGAGCTGCGCGTCCTGCGTGTCCTGCATGAAGGAAACGAATTGGCTGATAGGCCCTTGCATCTGTCCGATGATGTACTGTATGGAAAGCATCACACCCAGCGTGATGCTTCCATGTAGTACGGCGGTGGCAGAGAGAACTGTTATCAGTACGTTTTTCACTTCGTTGATAAGTACGGCTCCCACCTGCTGCCACTGCCCCAGGTTGAGTGAACTCATATTAATGCGGAAGAGAGAAGCTTGTATGTTTTCCCATTCCCAGCGTTTTTGCTGTTCGCAGCCCAGCAGCTTGATGTCCTGCATACCGTAGATGAGTTGCATCAAATTATTCTGATTGACGGACATCTGTTCAAAGTTCTTCCTGTTCAAGTCGGCCCGCTTGCGCATGAACAGCTTTACCCAACCCATATAGGCTGCGCTGAACAGAATGAAAATGAGGAATATTTTCCAGCTGTATATGGCCAGTACGATACCGAAGATGACTACCGTGAGGGTAGAGAACAAAATATTGAGCACGGACTGGGTGAGGAAACTCTCGATGCGGTTGTGGTCTTCGATGCGGCGTATCAAGTCGCCTGCCAGTTTGCTGTCAAAGAACCTCATGGGCAGCCGCATCAGCTTGGAGAGGAAATCCGAGATGAGCGACACGTTGACGCGCGTACTGATGTGGAGCAGTATACAGCGCCGGATCACCTCAATAAGTGTGCGGCTGAATACCAGCATGAGTTGTGCGGCCAAAATGAGCTGTATAAAATTCAGATTCCTGTGCCCTATGCCTTGGTCTACAATAGTTTGGGTGAGAAAAGGGAAGACCAGTTGCAGCAAACTGCCTGCCAGCAGGCCGATGATGAGCTGCATCATCGCCTTTTTGTAGGGACGTACATAGTGAAACAGATACCACAAGGACAGTTTTTCATATTTTATGGGTTCCGCTTCATAAAATTGCGGGGTAACATCCAGCAAGAGGGCAATTCCTTTTTCTATTCCGCCTTGTGTGGTACTGATCCAGCATTTTTTCAACTCCTGTTCCTCATATTTCAGCAATCCGTAGGCAGGGTCGGCAATGTAGAACCAAGTTTTGCCCCTTTTCTTTTCTATTTTATAGAGGACCACGAAATGTTCCTGGTTCCAGTGGATGATGCATGGCAGTTTTGACTGTTGTTTCAGTTTTTCCATTGAAGTGCGTATACCGGTGGCGCGCAGCCCTATGCTGGCTGCCGCTTCACTGATACCTAGCAAGTTTACTCCCGTGCGCTGTATGTATGATTGCTCGCGTAACTGCTGTACGGAGAATGTCTTTCCATAATATTTGGCTATCATTCTCAGGCAGGAGGGGCCGCAGTCCATGCCGTCCAACTGTTTGTAGAATGGAAATTTGCTCATAATTGTCTTTTTTGTTTTACTCTGTTTATCAGCCAGTCGGCTATTTCGTTCATCCTTTCACTTTCGCTCTCAAAGAAGGCGCACAGGTGTTTTTGCCGTTCTATGATGTATTCCCGGTTTGCCAGTAGATCAATGATCTGCCTGTCCAGTTTCACGGGGGTAATTTTGTTTATTTCCTGTGGCGTGAACTCTGCCATGGGCACATGGGCAAAGGTGCATTCCGTCCAGTGGGTTATTCCTCCGGTGATAAGCGCCATGTCGCACAAGGGCAACAGGGCTTGCAGGCGGGGCAGGCGGTAAATGGCTATATTGGGCGGTAATGAAAACAACCGGGTTTCCACCTCTCCATGATTGGTCAGCAGGATGAATTGATATTGCGGATGGATGCTCGCACTCTGCTTTATGGCTTTGTAGAATGATTCCGTATGTGAGGGGGTGTTCACTTTTCTTTCTTCTTCCTCGTCTTCCAGCAAGCCTATAATAACAGTGCGTGAACGGTCTTCTTTTATTTCCGTCAGTTTGTCGATGAAATCGTCGTCTTTTGCACCTTGCGGCAGCAATTTATAAGGAATAGGCGGCAGGGTGACGACAGGCATTTCCGGCATTAGGTCTATCTTTCTGTCAGTTTTGTTTATGGCTATAAACAGATAGTTTATGTCATATTCATTATATACTTGCTGCTTATCTTGCAGTTGATAGTCCAGCAATGCCAAATGTGGCGTAAACCATCGGAAATCATGTGGATAAATGATGCGTCCTATTCCTTTCCGCAGCAAACCGGTAGTGAAAACGGAGTCGGAGGTATCGGTATAATAGACCTTGTTTCCCCGTTCACTAATCAAGCATGCCAGTCGGGTGGTGGGACATACATTGCCTGCATCCGGTTTTATATCAAAAAGAAATTCAAACATGACCCGTTTTTCTCATCACATTTCAATTCGTATTATCCTACTACTTTAAAGCCTAATGACGTATATAGATTTTTGCCATCATAATAATATGTTCCTAAGAATTTATCGAAAAGGATGCACACTTCCAGTTCATCGCGCATATAGGCAATGTACTCAAAGAGAGTGGAACGTGACATATCCATCTTTGCTGCAAATTCCTTGGATGTGCCTGTGCACTTGTGCCGGATAAGAAAATCCATATAGAGGATTTTCTTAAGGTCTACTCGTTTCATGGTCTTTGTAGTTTTTTAGGGTGAATAATTAGGGTTATCTTTTAAAAGCTCCAACCAAGTATTTCCCATCTTCACTAGTTAGTTCTAATGTATATTCTCCGGATGGGAAACTGGCTATGGAAATGATAATATAGCTTGTTTGTGCTTGGGGCACTAACTGTTCATACATCACTTCTCCTGTTTGATTACCGGTGATGGTAATTTGTATGTCACAGTCCGGAGATGTGTTTTCAATGTAGATGTTCTGGCCATCGGTGCAGGCTGTGATGGGAATAGATGGCAGGCTTCGTGTTGCTACTTTATCATGAACTTCTTCCCAATTCCCATGCATCGTGATTTCTGTACTATTACAAAAAGAATACACTTTCTGCACCGATAAACCACTAAGCAATATGGTGAATAATACCATACGCAAACTCCAAATATTTAATTCTTTAGTTGTTTTCATAATAATATTATTGATTGATTGTTATGCTGTAAAGTTATGGATTTAGAATGAAAAACAGATAGACCGGATATGTACGTTATATGGACAATTAAAAAAGAGATAATATACTAATAATTAGAATATTACCTCTTTGTGCGAATGCGGAATGTGGACAGTTGCTTCCCTAGAACTCCCATAGCCACAGATCCAGTGTCTGTCCTTTGCCGAATGCTCCTATCTTTTGAGTGATACGTTCTTTCAATCTTAATTTTCTTTTAGATACCGAAGTCGATTCTATCCCCAGCAAATCAGCTATTCCCGGATTGGCTATTCCCAACTTGATGAAGCAGCATATCTGCAAATCGCTTTCTGTCAATGAAGGTACAAGAGTGGAAAGCCTTACTATATAATTATCGAATAATAGATTCATTGTTTCCTTTACCTCTTCCCATTGCTCGTCTTTCATGTATTGGGGCTTTGTCTTTAGACGGTAAAGAATATCTGTCTTTTTTATCAGTTGGTTACACAGGAATCTTTCACGATCATGCAATCGTTGGTTTTCTTCTCCTAAAAGTCCCAATCTTTCAAGTTCTTTGGACTTTTCATTCAGCGAAGAAGAATATTTATCAATATGTTGCTGCAACATTTTATTCTCTTGTTGCAGGGCTTCATTTTGGCATTTTATTTCAGATAGTACATTCTTTTGCTCCTCCAACTGTTCCTGTGCATCTTTATTCGCCTCCATTTGTTCTGCCAGCTCCTTCATGCGGCTTTGGTTACGACTGATTATTCTCTCATTCTCTTGTCTTTTTAAGGTATTCAGCTGTATTTCTTCTTCATTCCTTTGTATGATATGCTCTTTGCGGATTAATTTTCGCTGGTATATATAGATAAGGATAGCTATCAGGCAGAATACCACTACCAATGTGATTAGTACATTACGGATGATAGTATTGTTTTCTATTTTTAGCTGGTTCTTTTCATTCAATAGTTTTTGCTGGTTATACTTTTCCTGCATATCCATAAGCTCTTTATTCCTATTCAATATCTCAATTGAATCCTGATAAACTATCATACTATCACAATACTGACTCATTTTTTCATAGTCTTTTTTCTTTTTACTTAGATGGTATAAATCCTGATAAGCAGCACAAACTGTTTCTATACGATCAGTAGCTAATGCTTTATTCAGATAATAATAGGCAGAATCTGTTTTATCAATACGTCTATATATATCACCAATAACCAAGTAACTTTGTTCTAACCCTTTCTCTAGGGGTAATTCAATTGTTTCTTTTAGTCTTAAAGCTTTTTGGGCATAAGATAGGGCGGGCTGATAATCTTTTGTTTCGGTATATACTCCTGCTAATTGGTTCGTTCCGTTTATTAATACCTTATAATTATGTAGAGTATCAGCCATCTGAATTGCTTTTTTATAATACTTGATGCTATTATCAAAATTAAATAATACAGAATAGACCTTTCCTAAATAGTAATATGCAGAGCATATATAATCCTTGTTCTCGGATAACTGGGCATAGTGCAAGGATTGTTTGAACATTTGCAATGCGTATTCATTCAGCGAATTATATAGGTATATATTTCCTATACTACTATAAATCAAATGTGCCAGTTGATAGTCTTTCGTCTTTTCTACTTCCTCTATCGCCTTTAAATAGGATTCTTGCGCTTCTTGCGTTTTATCTGCTTTTCCATATAATACACCTTTATAATATAGGGTCATAGCTTTTCGCTGGGCATTTCCCTTTTTCATGAAATAATCGTATGCTATATTAATTAAGGTGGAATCTGTGACTTCTTCTATGTAATTTTTGTATTTAGCTTGGGTTAGTAATAAGGCCCATGTAGCATTTTGCAATTTATCCGAAGATGCAGGCATTTGCATTTCTTGCAATATGTGTAATGCACTATCCGGGTATTCATACATAATGTGTTCCGCCTTCACCAGTGGAGGCAACAAAGTTTGTAAAGTATCCTTTTTTTGTTTGCACCCTGTAAGAAGTATGCTTAGTATTACCATCCAATTTATAACCCTCTTTTTTCTCATAGTTATTATGTCTTTTATATATAATGGTAGTAAATGTAGGTATTATATATGAGATGTGAAAGGAAAGATGTTGAATTCTTATAAATATGTTACAGGTGTAGTCTGTCTTCTCTTTTTATTTCCTAAAATTTTCTATTAAATTTCAGCAGCTTTTTGTTGGAAATGTTTTTTGGATCCTATTGAATGCGAACAGAATACGCTTCTTTGGGATGAATAGTAAGCTTTTTTGTTTTAATGCAAAAAAAGTTAAAAACATTCTTTTTTTTATTCAGTCCGGAATTGTCGGACTAGGCATAATTACATTTGCAATACAGTTAGAAATAATTCAGTATTAATTAAAAAAAAACTATTATGGAAAAAAGTACAGAAAAAGATTTAGCTGAATCTGTAGTAAAAGCTATTGAAGAGGATGCTATAACTGAAAGTGAGATGGAGACAACAGAAGGTGGGCATAATGGAAATTGTGGATGTGTTCCAAAACCAGACCATATGAAGCAAGACTCGGGTTTATAGTTGTCTTTTTAAAAATGTTTTTGATAAATATTTATCTGATTAAGATAAACTAAATTATCATTGTGTAAAAGACGGTGTGTCAGAAGTAAATTGATTAGCCTTATATGGCGTGATTTTTTTTACTAGCACACCTCTTTTTATTTTATTGATGTATAATTAAAAATGTGGCTATGGTAGAAAGTGATTATAACTATTATACTCCCTACGAGGGAAATATTATTTGCATGAATGGAGTAACTGGTACAGTATTTACTGTGACGAAGAATGAATATGATTTGATGAAAAAAATTATGCAAAATGCAGATTTGCAGGGAATATACTCTGAGTTAACTCATAAACTGATAAAAACTCGTTTCCTGACTACCAATATGGATGACGAAAAAGAATATTTGAAAGCATTGAATAAACAAGTGAACAATGATGGCACATGGCACCTAACGCTTAATCCTACACAAAATTGTAATTTTAGATGTTGGTATTGTTATGAAAAACATCCTAAAGGCTATATGCAACCGGAAACGGTGAAACGAATAAAGTGTTTGGCCACTCATATTTTTGAAAAAGGAGATACTAAACATTTCGTTCTTTCTTGGTTTGGTGGAGAACCTTTACTTTATTTTGAAAAGATTATCTATCCTCTATCAATTTTTATAAAGCAACTTGCAGAAGAACATCATGTCAAATTTTCAAATTCAATAACCACAAATGGATTTTTTTTAACAGGTAGCGTTATTGAAAAATGCAAGACTATCGATTTGAAAAAAATCCAAATCACTTTAGATGGTGATAAAGAATCACATGACAAGATTCGTAATCAAGGAGGGAAACCATCATTTGATAAAATATTGCAAAATTCTATAGCATTGTGCAATAGTTGTTCTGACGCTGTTATAAAATTGAGAATCAATTATAATACTGATAATATTCAGCATGATTTTAGTGAGGTACTTCGTGAAATACCTGAAAATTTGCGATCTCGCTTTTTTATACAATTTCAAAGAATATGGCAAACATATCAGAATGAAAGTAATGATGAAATAGTTAAAAGATATCTTGATGAGAATTTTTTTAAATTGAAAAAAGAAGGGTTTAATTTGTCTGTTAATACAAATTATAATAAATTTGGTGGAATATCATGCTATGCGGATCGAATAAACTATGCCAATATAAATTATGATGGTAATGTATATAAATGTACAGCCCAGGATTATACTTCGGAAACGGCATTGGGGTTTCTTGATGAAAATGGACAGATAAGATGGGATAAAGAAAAAACACAAGGTATAGATAAACAGGCTTTTTTTGATAATCAGGTTTGTCTTAATTGTAAATATTTGGCTATATGTGGAGGTCCTTGTTTTTATGCTTGGTGGAAATGTGTTAGGAATAAAAATAATATTGAATGTCCGAACAAAAAAGACAAACTAGATATAGATCTTCCTCTTTTTATACGGGAGTATTATCTTGGTCGTTTGAAGAAAAAATATTGTAATTAAATTATAATTTTAGATATATGAAAATACTTGTTTGCATAACCTTTATTCTAGGTAGCTTTTTAACTCTGTATGCTCAGGGAGAAGCAGGAATTTCCGGTAAGGTATCAGATGTCAAAGGACAGCCTGTTTCTTATGCCAATATCACATTGCAGCGCGTTGATTCTACATTTGTCACCGGATGTACTTCAGATGAGAAAGGTAAGTTTGTCATAAGTAAGCTGGAAGCAGACAATTACTTGCTTCAAATCTCTTTTGTGGGCTACATCACCCAAGTAATCAGACTGGATAATTTGAGCCGCCCGTTGGATATAGGTACTATCCAACTTGCTGATGAGGCAATAATGCTGCAAGGGGTTACTGTAAAAGCATCGAATGTGATGAAACGGGTAGACCGACAGATAATTTTGCCTACCGACAAACAGGTAAAATCATCTACTTCGGGGTATGAATTGTTGAGCCACATGCAACTGGCGGGATTGAAAGTGAATAGTATTGAACGAAAAATTACTACGGTCAGCGGAGGAAGTGTGCAGCTGCGCATTAATGATATTGTAGCAAGCACAGCTCAGGTACAAGCATTAAGACCGGACGAAGTCTTAAGAGTGGAGTATATTGATAATCCAGGAGTGCGTTATGCAGATACTGAAGTTGAGGCTGTGATTAACTATATAGTCCGTCGGGCAGAGTCGGGCATATCCGGGGGTGTTAGCTTTACAAATGCTGTGACTACTGGGTTTGGGGATGATAATGTGTATATTCGTGCAACTCATAAATTGTCACAATTCGGGCTGAATTATTATTTAAGTTATCGGGATTATGATGACCGAAAGGTGGATGAAGAGCAAATGTTTTCTTTTACCGAAGCAAAGGAACGTCAGCGTGAACTGATTGGTATCTCCACTCCTTTCAGTTACCAAGACCATTCGATTGAGGCAAGTTATAATCTTACAAAACCAGAAAAGTATATATTTAATGCTGTCTTTACGGAAAATATTTATAATTCACCTCATGGAGATTATGGACAATTGATAAAAGAAACGGAGCAGAAGGATTTATATAATTACACACGTTCCGAATATAATTATCATTCTCCTTCACTTGATTTATATTATAAAAAGTTTTTGCCTCACGACCAGTTTCTTGCCTTAAATGTGGTAGGGACTTATATAGGCTCTGATTATGAACGTGAATATAGTGAAGCATATAGTGAGGCCGGTGCGCCTGTGTCTTCTTATGATTATGGTACGGACGGCTCCAGATATTCATTAATTGGTGAGGGCATCTATCAAAAAACATTTGATAAAATAACTTTGACAGGTGGGATTAAATATATGCAGGCATATACCCATAATCGTTATACAGGTGATGTAAATGAATCTGCGGAAATGCATAATTCAAGTCTTTACGGTTACGTACAGGCGCAAGGGAAATGGGCGAAATTAAATTATTCATTGGGTATAGGTGCATCTCGTCAGGATTTTGATGAATCGGAGGAAGGGTTTACTTTCTATATGTTTCGTCCTATGTTGTCACTTTCTTATCCTGTTTTTAAAGGGGCAAGTCTGCGATATAATTTCACTTGCTCACCTTCTGTCCCCAGCCTGTCAGCATTGAGTGATATTCGCCAGCAAACAACGGATTTGGAGGTAAACAGAGGAAACCGGAATTTGAAGCCTTATCGTTCATACATTAATCGTCTGCAATTATCATGGGGGAACAAGAGAGTAAGTTTCCAGCTAAGTGGAGGACATCGCATTAGCAAAAATCCTATCATGGAACAGATAGAGTGTGTATCTCAACCGGACGGGAGCTATATTATTGAGTATGGAATAGACAATCAGAAACGCTTTACTCAATGGAATGGAAGACTTTATACTAATATAAATGTGATACCGGATTTATTATCTATTAGTTTGTATGGTGGGTTCAACAGTTTTGAGAGCAAAGGAAATTCTTATTTACATCACTATACAGCTTGGTATGTTGGTGGAGACGCTTCTTTGAACTATAAGAATTTTTCTTTATATGGGTCTATAGGAAACCGATATAATTCACTGTACGGAGAATCAATAGATTATGGAGAAAAAAAATCTGTTATACAATGTTCTTATAAATGGAAAAATATGAGTGCCGGTATTGGAGTGCTGTATCCTTTTACTCCTGCTGGTTGGAGTGCCGGTTGGAAACTGATGAGTGAACGGGTGCAGAAAAAGAGTTGGACTTACATCAAAAATAATGCAAACATGGTGGTGCTGACATTCTCTTGGATTTTTAATTCTGGACTAAAACATAAGACAGAGGAAAAGTTAATGAATAATGTGGATCGTGAAACTGGTATTGCAAGATGAATAAGATAGGAAATATGCCGGATAAATGATGAAGGAGGTGGTGAAGTATATAGAAACTTATTTGGATAAATAATCATAAAAAGAAAATGCAAGGAATTATGATCAAGGTAATAGCTTCTATAATAAACCGATAGAATGTGCCGTTGATTATTCTATAGCTTTGTAATATAATGTGTTTTTGAAACTTTAAAAATATAGAATATGAGAGCGAATATACTTTTTTGTTTATACTTCTTTATGGGGTTGGCAGTGCAGCTGCAAGCACAGGTTACGGTAACAGGTAAAGTAATTGATGAGCAACAACAACCTGTCCCTTATGCCAATATAGTGTTACTTTCTTTGCCCGATTCTGCTTTCGTGGCAGGAAGTATCAGTAATGAAGAAGGCGCGTTTAGTCTCAATGTCAAAGAAACAAAGGATGTGCTTCGCATCTCATCTATTGGCTATGCTACTGTTTATCGTCCATTAGATAACAGAAGTACAGATCTTGGAATTATCTGTCTCGCTTCAGACACACAGATATTGGCTGAAGTTGTGGTAAAAGCTGATATGCCTGTTACTCGCATGAGAGGCGACGCACTGGTGACTAATATACAAAATAGTGTACTCTCTAAAGCCGGATCAGCAAGCGATGTATTGGGAAAAGTACCGGGTGTAATAAAAGAGAGGAATTCCTATGAAGTGCTTGGCAAAGGAACACCTCTTATTTATATCAATGGGCGGCAGGTACGTGATGATTCGGAATTGGATCAACTAAATTCGGAAGATATTAAGAGCGTAGAAGTTGTTACTAATCCCGGTGCACGTTATGATGCAACTGTAACTGCCGTTATCCGTATACAGACTATCCGGCGTGCCGGAGATGGTTTCGGCTTCGATCTCCGTTCCAGTTACTATCAGAGCCGGAATGTAGACTTGATAGAGCAATTGAATGTAAACTACCGCCATAATGGACTTGATATTTTTGGTATATTCCGTTATTTAAAGAACGAATATATCATGAAAAATGATATTGTACATACCTTGGAGTCTGATTCTTTATGGAAATATCAGAATTTATTGGATGGAACTGTAGTAGACAAGTCTTTACGAGGTGAAATAGGAGCTAATTACAGCCTGAATGATAAACATTCACTGGGATTCCGCTATACTCTTACTTCCCGTCCAAATACGAAGTCGGATGTATTTACCTCTAATGATATTACAGCCAACAATCAGTTTTATGACCACTTGGAAAATCAAGAGTATTCTTCTACTTCCGGTAAGCCTACTCATCAACTAAATGTTTATTATAATGGTACTGTGGGAGATTTGAATATTGATTTTAATACAGACTATTATACTAATACTTCTACAGGAAAAGGTCTTTATCACGAAGTCAGCCAAGAGCAGGAGAGTCGTGATGTGCATACACTGAGTTACATCAGAAATAAATTGTTAGCTTCTAAATTGGTACTCTCTTATCCGTTGTTTGGAGGTAATCTTTCGTTGGGTGGAGAATATACAGATACTCGTCGCAATGACGAATACCGTAATCCGGAGAAATATGTGGAAAGTACCATCAGTCGTGTAGAGGAAGATGGATTGAGTGGCTTTGCCGAATATAGCCGTCAGTTCCCGATAGGTAACCTTTCATTGGGTGTAAGATATGAGCATGTAACTTTTGATTATTATAAGGATGGTGTGCACATGGATGAACAGAGCCGTATGTATGGAAACTGGTTTCCTAATCTTTCTTTTTCAAGAAAACTAGGTTCTGTCCGGACACAGTTGAGTTATACTGCTAAAACGCAACGACCTACTTATAGCCAGTTAAGCAACAATGTCACCTATGTAGACCGTTTCACTATGCAACGTGGTAACCCATTGCTGGAGCCGTGCACCATTCACGATATTTCATTGGTCGGTACATGGCGTTTTTTACAGTTACTTGTCAGTTATCAGCAGTGGCGTAAGGAAATCATTTATTGGGGAGATCCGATAGATAATGGCAATTCAATGATGATGACTTACCTCAATTATCATAATCGTCCGACTTTGAATGTTTCTTTCTCTATTTCACCGGCTATTGGCTTTTGGCATCCTAACCTAAATATCGGCGTGAAGAAACAATGGATGACAATAGATGGCATAGAGTTTAATAAGCCTCGTCCTACAATAAGGTTCAACAATACATTTGAACTTCCTGGTGATTTTCTTGTCAGTTTGGATGGGCTTTTTATGGGAAAAGGAAATTATCAGAATTTGTATCAGTTCAAAAATTATGGTACAGTTGACATCTCTGTCCGTAAGTCATTTTTAAGGGATGCCTTAAGTCTGGAACTTCGAGGGAACGATCTTTTTCATGGTTCACGTAATTATTGGCAAACATATTTTGGCAGTATTATTTGGGAGCAGACTAATCAATGGGATACTCGTGAATTTTCTATTACTTTGCGCTATAAGTTTAATACAACAAAGAGCAAGTATAAAGGGACAGGAGCGGCAAATGATGAGCTAAGACGTTTGTGATAATTTCAAAAAAATAAAAAGTATAGAACATGAGGAAAGTGATTTTACTACTCGGATTAGTGTTACAAGTGATTATTGTTGACGCACAGAGTGTTTCCGGCTCATTAGTTGATGAAAAAGGAAATCCTGTCAGTTTTGCTAATGTGGTATTGCTATCTTCCAAAGATTCATCTTTTGTGCAAGGTACAATTAGCAATGAACAAGGAATTTTCAGCATAGACCAAACAAGCGGTAACAATATACTCAGAATTTCTTGTCTTGGCTTTATTCCGGTGACAAAAGCCTATGCTCAATTTCCGGTAACGATTGTGATGCATGAAGATGTTAATCTGTTGGGGGAAGTCGTGGTAAAGGGGAATCGCCCGTCATATAAACTTACTGCTGAAGGGTTGCAGACCCATGTGCAAGGAACAGTACTTAGCAAAATGGGTACGGCGGAGGATGTGTTGAAGCATATACCGGGACTTCAGAAGAAAAATGATGCGTATGAGGTATTTGGAAAAGGGAGCCCGATAATCTATGTGAATGGAAGATTGCTGCGTGATTTGTCGGAACTGGACCAGCTGAAGTCAGAAGATATTAAGAATGTAGAACTGATTACCAGCCCCGGTGCAAGATATGATGCGTCTGTGAAAGCAGTGGTGAAGATTACTACCCGCCCCATAAAAGGGGAAGGATTTGGATTTGATGTGCGTTCCGGTTATAATCAGTGGGAGTATGCCGGTTTCGTGGAACAGTTGAACTGGAATTACCGGCGTGATAAATTGGATGTGTTCGGCACCGTGTATTATAGAAAAAGTGAAGGGTTTGACGAAAGTCGGTTTACTCAAGATGTGCATGTTGATACGCTTTGGCATCAGGACAATTATCAGTTCGCAAAAACGAATCAACAGGCATTTACCAATATCGCAGGTGTGAACTATGCATTCGATGAAAATAATTCAATCGGAGTAAAATATACATTGAAAGCCAATCCGGATGCCCGCTATCACACTATATTTAATTCGGATGTATATGCCGATGGCACGCATTATGACTATCTGGCGAATGATATCAATGCCACTGCGTATTATAATCCCTCGCATTCGGTAAATGTTTATTATAAGGGGATGGCGGGAAAAACGGAGATTGATTTTAATGCGGATTATCTGTTTGACAAAAACGGAGACAATACGATACAACGTGAAGAAAGCAGCAATAAGGAAGATAGGGTTGTCACTTCTACCAATACATTGAGAAGTGAACTCTTTGCTGCCAAACTGGTGCTGAGCCGTCCGCTGCTTGGAGGAAATGTCCTGATAGGGGCTGAATACAGTCATACAGAGCGGCAGGATGATTATGTGAATCCGGAAGGTTATGTGCCGACTTCATTCAGTGAACTGAAAGAGCAGAATATCAGTCCGTTTTTAGAGTATAGCCGCAATACCCCCATAGGGCAACTCTCCGTGGGGGGACGTTATGAGTGGGTGAACTTTGATTATTATGAGGATGGGAAATATATGGAAGGACAAAGCCGGAATTTCAGTAATTTCTTTCCGAGTGTTTCATTGGGTTCTGAAATAGGCGGAGTGCAGTTGCAGCTTAGTTATGCGGCAAAGACGCGTCGTCCGTCCTACCAGCAGTTGAGCAATAATGTGACGTATGCCAATAGGTTCACGCTTCAGTCCGGCAATCCGTTATTGGAACATGAGGTGGTGCATAACGTTTCTTTGATGGGGGCATGGAAGTTTATGCAGTTTAGTGTGGATTATAATGACAGAAGAAATGCAATCATTTACTGGGGGGAACAAATGGAGTATAATCCGGCGGTAACGCTTATTTCTTTCAAAAATCTTCATAGCTTGAAGTCTGTTTCGGCATTCTTGTCATTGGCGCCTAAGTTTGGAATCTGGTCGCCGCAATTGAATTGGGGAGTACAGAAACAATGGCTGGATCTGGAGACTACCGATGGATTGCTGAAGATGAACAAACCGATGTTTACGGGGGCTTTTAATAATACGTTTAATTTTAATCACGGCTGGATGGCTTCGGTGGAAATGAATTATCAAAGTAAAGGCGATATGGAGAATTGCTCGGAAACCAAGAATATTTTTTATGTGGATGCCGGGGTTACAAAGTTCTTTTGGGGGGATAGGATGTCTGTGAAACTGAGTGGTACGGATTTGTTCCATGGCATGAAGTCGGGAAACCGTATGTATTATAACCGGGCATCTTCTTTGCAAATTAATAATTATGATAGTAGGAAAGTGATGCTGACGGTACGCTATAAATTTAATGCTACGCGTAATAAATATAAGGGTAGTGGTGCCGGAGAGAGTGAGAAGGAAAGATTATGAGTGCCACTTTTCACATTTCATTTGTTCTTACCCAGCTTATATACCATTTGGCGGAATAAAGGTACGTTTAACCATATATATTCGTACCAATGTTCTACCTTTCTTTTCCATAGTTTGCTCCAGCTATATATTTCCCACCATTTTAGATGGAGATTTGCCGAATTCATAAAATCTTGTGTGGGAAAGAGGGTCAGGGCTATTCCTTTTATCCATAATGTTTTCATTTCGTCCGCCCAATATTGCATAAGTCCGAATTCCGGTTCCCAGATAATGAATCGGGATTCATGAATGCCGTAACAGACTACATATCCTGGTACATTGAAATCATTGAGAGTGAAAAGGATGATGGGAAGTTTTCTTTGTGTTAATTGATGAATGTTTTGCAAACATATTTCGGCTTTCATGCCGGAATATATAGCCCCTTGTTTCATTCCTGCCAAGGTAAGCTTTCCATTTATTTTGCACCATTCGGTTAATGTATGTATGTCCGTTTCTTTTCCGTTGTAATATTTTATAACAGTGAGCAGGCAAGCTACCTCTACAGGGCACTTAGCATTGGAACGGACAAATGATTTCTTTATTTTATCAAGTTCGTATTCTGTCATAACCCGGTTTGTTTTATAAGAGAAAACTCATGGAGCGGCCGCAATCACTTAAAAAAAGAAATTCATTGGAGCGATTAACGTTCATTTGGACGTGGAAGTAGGTATGAACGCTGAATTACTTTAATAAGTGTGCGGCCGGAGTCTGCATGAGTTATATCTGTTACGTCCTGCTCTTTCTATTAACATATCGGCTATTTTGTTTATTTCCCGATTCTTACGCTCAAAGAAATCGCATAACTCTTTCGCCTTTTGTGTTAGTGTTGTTTTATTTTGTAATGCATATTCTATTTGTTGCTCCAATTTCATCGGAGTTATGTTTATCATATCTTTAGGCGAATATTTCAGTACCGGTATTTGAGCAAAGGTACAATCCAGCCATGCGTCAGAATGTGAGTCGGTCAAAGCCAAATCGCATAATGGTAATATGGTGTTAAGGTTCAGCGTGCGGAATAATTCCATGTTGTCGGGCAATTCAGACGATTGATATACATTTGGTATGTCGGTCAATAATATGAATTGGTACCGGGGATTTCTGATGGAACTTCTTTTTATAACTCTATAAAAATCTTCTAGAATCTTTGAATTTTTATTTCCTTTTCCTAATAATCCGACAATAATATTTCTTTCTTTGTCTTTTTTAATATCCTGCAATCTCTTTGTCAATGTTTCCAAACGTGGTCCGGAACCGGATGACAGGTAGGGAGTGGGTGGCAGATAAAGTATAGAAATATCTTTGTCCTGTATGTTTTTTTGGTCAGGCAACTGCATGGCTATGAAAATATAGTCAATGGCTAGCTGCCGATAGAGGGAGGCATGTGCTGCATGCCGACAATCCAGAAGCGTTAGGTCGGGCTTTAACCAACGGAAATCATCTGGATAAAGTACGCAGTTGCTTATTCCTTTATCATATAGTACAGGCGTAAAAGCAGGGTTTGAGGTGTAGGTATAGTATACCTCTTGTTTCTTTTCCCGCAATATCCCTGCTAATTTGATGGTTAGCAATAACTGGCTTTTGTCCGGTGCTATGTCAAGAAGGAAATTCAGCATATATTATTGCGTTAATATGGATTTGTTTAATGAACTTTTTGGACAAATTATATTCATAGAAATTGGAACTTTCATGTTCCAATTTCTAATGAATCAAGTTAGTGGTTTAAGTATACTTTAGTTGGGTTATGAAAACAGGTCTGTCACTCTTGAGTGAAATATCCCGTTAAATGTCCGGAAGGTGTACCTGTTATTTCTAGTTTATATTCTTCTGCAGGGAAATTTGCAATAGAAATTGTGATGTAAGCGCTCTGTACTTCAGGAATATCATTTTCATAAACGACGCCCCCTTTTGCCATATCTGTGATGCGGATGGTCATATCACGGTCGGGTGACGCGTTCTTGAGGGTAAGGAGATAGCCATCGGTAAATACAGTTATGGGGCAATTGGTAGCAGCACTTCTAATAGGATCATCCCATCTGCCATCCAATTCTACATCTTTAACAGGAGTTTCTGTTGTATTGGCTTGTACAGGCAAAATACCTATTAATGTAGTTATGATAATAACTATACTCCATATCTTTTTCTTTATACTTTTTAACTTCATGACTTTATGTTTGTTTTAATTGTTTTGTTTGGGGCAAAGTTAGAGGATAAATCTTAAAAACGTGCAGATATCATGTGGACAAATGGAAAAAGGTAATAAGTTAATAACTAGCTTATTACCTTTTTTTATAGGAGGACGATATAGACAATTGTTTATTTTTAGTATTCCATAAGCCATAAATCAAGGCTTTGATTTTCGCCTAATGAACCTATTTCTTGTACGATGCGTTCTTTTAATCTTAATTTTCTTTTGGACACAGATGTGGGCGAGATGGCTAACATATTGGCGATGTCACCGTTGCTGAACCGTAGTTTTATCAAACAGCATATTTGTATATCACCGTCTGTTAAGGAAGGTATCTGATGACATAGTCTTTTAGTATAGTTATCGAATAATAAATCTATTTTTTCTTTTATTTCTTGCCATAGTTTGTTGTCTATATACTTTGTTGTTTTTAGCTTATTGAATAATTCTGTCTGCTTAATGAGTTGGTTACATAAAAAAGCCTCGCGTTTATGTAGATACTGGTTTTCTTTTGATAGCTGTTCCATAGCTTCCAGTTCTTTCGATTTTTCTTTTAATGACTGGGCATAATTGCTTATATGATTTTGCAGGTTATTGTTCTCCAGTTTCAGCGTTTCATTCTGTTGTTGTATTTCTTGTCGTATTTTATTTTGTTCTTTCCATTGTTCTTTTATCTCTAGGCTTCCTTCCATTTGGATCGTAAGTTCTTCTATCCGCATTTTGTTGCGGTTTATCAATGTCTCATTTTCATGTATTTTCATAGTGAAATAACGAATTTTTTCTTCTTTCTCCGATATCTCTTGTTTTTGAGAAACTATTTTTCGTTGGTATAGATAGTTTGTTATTGCTATGATGAAAGACAAAATGATTAAGGCAATGAGCACATTGCGTATGATCCGGTCTTTCTTTATTTGTGACAGATTATTTTCATTGATTATTTTTTGCTGATCATATTTTTCTTGCATCTCTATTAATGCTTTATTGCGTTCTGTTTTACCTATTGAATCTTGATAGAACCATAGCTTATTACTGTATTCTACTGCCTTTTTGTAATCTTTTTCTTCTTGACTAATATAATATAGTGCTTGATAGGCGCTACGGGCTGTATGGATATTAGGTGACAGGCAAGCTTGGTTTAGGTAAAAATATGCAGAATCGTACATTTTTAAATAGCGATAAGTATCTCCCAATGAAAATATTCTTTGATCAGTCTTTTTTATTTTAATACAATCTTTTGCATACTGAAGAGCCTTTTTATTTTCTCCTGTTTTAAGAAATAAAAAACTGCTTTCGTTCATGGCGCTTGCCAATATGGTAGGATAGTTATTCACTTGTCCTATTTTTATAGCTTTTTCATAATATTCTATCGCTTTATTATATTGTTTTTTCTGTGAAAATGCTCTGGCGATATAGATGAAAGAGAAAGCTATGTATGTTTGGTTGTCGGATAGTTCGGCATTATGATGTGCTTTTTCAAAATATTCCATAGCATAATCATTTAGTTTTCGATACAGATACATTAGTCCTACCTCTGAATTGATAAGAAAGCCTAATTGATAATCATTTGTTTTCTCTATTTCAGTCGCTGCTTCTAGATAAAATGACAATGCATCTTCGGCATGATGACTTTCATGGCGCAAGATACCTTTATAATATAGCGCCAATGCCTTTCTTTGTGCATTATCATGTTTGGTGAAATAAGAGTAAGCGATATTTATTAAAGAATCGGATTGTTCAATTTGGTTTTTATATTGAGCTTGTGTCATCAATAATGCCCATGTGGCATATTGTTCATTTTCAGAAGGAATGTCAGGTTGTATGCCCTGTAATATATGCAGTGCGCTGTCGGGATATCTGTACATCATTGCTTCTGCCTTTGCCAATTCGGGTTGGAAGGCTGTGGGGTAGTTCTTGTTGTGTGTACAGGATATCAGACTGATAATTATGCTAATTATTAGCCCTGCATATTTGAAACTGCTCATAGTAATCATTTCTATATTATTGGCGATAGGAATCTTATGGGATATGTTGCGTAAGTGAATGAATTGGTTGATTTTATAGGAAAAGTTTGAAGATTGATATTTTCTGATTTATCCTGCCATGGTATAATATAAAGGGATGTGCCTGAATTATTTTAAATACGGAATAAAAAATCAGGCATGTCCCTTCATTATAGCTGGGGTAACCCTTTGAATTGTCTGTATACCATTTTTAAAGTAGTTAAAATCCTAACTTTAATTTTACAAACTGTTTGATGAATTGTACTGTTCCATCAATCCCCAATACGGACGAATCAATGCATAAGTGATAAGTTTCGGCAGCTCCCCACGTTTTGTAACTATAATAATTATAGTAAGCCGACCGTTTTTTATCTGCTTTTTCCATCAATTCTTCAGCGGCTTCTGTAGAAATATGATGGATATGCATCAATCTTTCGATGCGTGCTTCTTTGGAAGCAGAAACGAATATATTAACGCAACGGGGATGGTCACGCAAAATGTAGTCGGCACATCTGCCGACAAACAGACACGATTGTTTTTCAGCCAGTTCACGTATTACGTCGCTTTGTATTTTGAACAAAGCGTCATTGCTCAGACAACTGCCATAGGGAATGGCTCCGTCGCTGATAAAAGGAAAACGTGTTCCGAACAGACCGCCGATAATGCTTTGAGAAGCTTTTTCATCTGCTTTTTCAAAGAATTCCTTGCATAGGCCGCTCTCTTCCGAAGCTAGTTTGATTAATTCTTTATCGTAAAAGGCGATACCAAACTCTTGGGCCAGTTTTTCGCCTATCTCTTTTCCTCCACTGCCTAGTTGGCGTCCTAGGTTGATAACATAATGCTCGTTCATAGTCGTTGTCTATTGATTATGTGGGCAAATATAAGGAAACTAATTTTTAATTCTTAATTTTCAACTTTTAATTTGTTACCGTGGGTCTTAAAAATCTTGAACTGGCGGTAAAGCATGATTCCTGCGACAACACTTGCCGCCAAGTCTGATATTGGCATACTCCACCAAATTCCTGCTGATCCCCAGCAAAGAGGGAGCAGGATGATGCTGGGAAGCAAGAATAATAATTGTCGGGTTAATGACAGGAAGATGGCTTTACCGGCCATGCCGATACTTTGAAAAAAATTGGACGTTACCATCTGAAACCCGATAATGGGAAAAAATATGACTACAATGCGTAAGCCGGTAGCTGATAGCTGTATCAGTCCCTCATGAGTGGTAAAAGCGGATACGGCCAATTCGGGCATCAGTTCACCTACTAGAAAACCGGTTGTTGTAACAGCGGTGGCGCCATAAATGGTAAGTTTTAATACTTGGTTTACACGATGATATTGTTGGGCGCCAAAGTTATAACCGGCTATGGGTTGCATTCCTTGATTCAGCCCCATCACAATCATGACGAACAGGAAAACAATCCGGTTTACAATACCAAATGCGCCAATAGCCAGATCGCCATCATATTCTTTCAAACCTTTGTTAATGAAAATTACAATGAAGCATGCTGCCAGATTCATCAGGAACGGAGACATACCGATAGCGATGGTGTTTTTTACGATTGTACCGCGCAGTTTGTAAATGCCTCGGCGGAGATGAAGCAACTCGTTCTTGTTGGTGAAGGTCTTGAATTGCCACACCAGTGAGATGATTTGGGCCAGAATGGTGGCAATGGCGGCACCCTGGATACCCCAATGGAATAGATAGATAAAGATAGGGTCAAGGATGGTATTGATAATTACTGTGGTGATGGTGGCTGTCATTGCTTTTTGTGGATGCCCCGAAGCGCGTAGTAAGGCATTCAGTCCCAAATACATGTGGGTTATAACATTGCCCAGCAGGATAATGACCATGTAGTCTCGTGCATAGGAGATGGTATCCGGGCTTGCCCCGAAGAAGTAGAGAATAGGATCAAGGAAAAGCAAGGTTAATATACTGAATCCTATACCTATAATAAAGTTCAGCGTAACTACGTTACCCAAAATGTTTTGGGCGGTAGCATAATCTTTCTGTCCTAATTTTACGGAAACTAATGTGGAGGCACCCACACCGACCAGTGAACCGAATGCAGCCGCCAGATTCATCAGCGGGAAGGTGATAGCCAGTCCTGAAATAGCCAAAGGGCCTACACCGTGACCGATGAAGATGCTGTCTACCATATTGTATAGGGAAGATGCCGTCATAGCGATAATGGCGGGTATTGCATATTGTAAAAGTAATTTTCCGATTGGTTGTGTTCCCAATTCTGTGGGGGTTCCTGTTTTTGCCATACTTTATTTTCTGTCTTTTTACCTGTTTAACCTGAATTCGGCTGCAAAGGTACACAAAAAATGAGTGTGAGGGAAAAGTTTGTTTATCTTTGCATTTAAAAAAATAAACGGAATAGAATTAATGAATAGTCAAAAAGGAATAGTGGGCTGCTTGCTATTGGCATGCACCTTACAAATGTCGGCACAAGTAAAAACGTATAAGTATCGTGTAAACTTTCGCGATAAGGCGGAAACAACCTATGCATTGGACAAGCCTTCGGCTTATTTGTCCGAACGTGCTTTGGAGCGTCGCATGAAACAGGGATTGCCCGTTGATTCTACAGATATTCCTGTGTGCCGGAGCTATATAGATATGCTGGTCGGAAAAGGAGCACAGCTTGTATCCAAAAGTAAATGGAACAATACAGTGGTAGTGCAGGTATCCGACACGTCGGTTATTGATAAAGTGGCGGCATTGCCTTTTGTGACAGCTGTCCGGAAAGTGTGGACAGCTCCCGACAGTATTCCTGCCCGCAATGCCAACCGTAAAAAAGAGGTGACCAATAGGGTGACAAAGAGTAATAACTATTATGGGGATGCGTGGCGGCAGATTGCTGTTCATCACGGGGACAGTCTTCACGCTGCAGGTTTTCGTGGGAAGGGGATGCAGATAGCGGTCATTGATGCAGGTTTTTATAATGCTGATGAAATCAGTGTTTTCAAAGGAATGGACTTGTTGGGAACACGCGATTTTGTAAATTCTCACTCGGATATTTATGCCGAGAACTATCACGGCATGAAAGTGTTGTCTTGTATGGCTGCCAATAAGCCGAATGTATTGGTCGGCACGGCTCCCGAAGCTTCATATTGGCTTCTCCGTAGTGAGGATGATGATACGGAACAGCCTGTGGAAGAGGATTATTGGGCGGAAGCTTTGGAATTTGCCGATAGTGTGGGAGTGGATGTGGTTAACACTTCATTGGGATATTATGAGTTTGATGATACGACCATGAATTACCGGTACCGTGATTTGGACGGGCATTATTCATTGATGTCTCATTCCGCTTCTTTGGCTGCCGATAAAGGATTGGTGTTGGTATGCAGTGCCGGAAATTCGGGGCGTGGCACATGGAAAAAAATCACACCTCCGGGAGATGCGGAAAATGTTATTACAGTGGGGGCGGCGGACCGGAATCTGGTTAATGCTGATTTCTCTTCTGTAGGAAATACTACAGATGGCCGTGTAAAACCGGATGTGATGGCGGTGGGAGTTGCTTCGGCCGTAGCGGGTAATGATGGAACGGTTTCTCATGCCAATGGTACTTCTTTCGCATCGCCTACATTGTGCGGGTTGGTAGCCTGTTTCTGGCAGGCTTGTCCCTGGCTTACTGCCAAGCAGGTGGTGGAGGCAGTGCGGAATGCAGGAGACCGTAAAGAGTATCCGGATAATATTTACGGTTATGGTGTGCCTGATATCTGGAAAGCTTGTCAAATAGAATTAGAGAAGAAAAAATAATGGAAGAACATCCTCTTTCTTTATATGAACTGAATGCGTTGGTTAAGCGTAGCATTCATGCTTGTCTGCCCGATACTTATTGGGTTCAGGCAGAGCTGAGTGATGTACGTTCCAATTATTCCGGTCATTGCTATTTGGAATTTGTACAGAAAGAGCCACGGGGGAATAATCTGATAGCTAAGGCAAGGGGGACTATTTGGAGCAATGTCTACCGTCTGCTGAAGCCTTATTTTGAAGAGGAAACCGGGCAGGCTTTTGTTGCAGGTATTAAAGTGATGGTGAAAGTGGCTGTGGAGTTTCATGAATTGTATGGTTACTCGCTTACTGTGCAGGATATAGATCCTACTTATACATTGGGGGATATGGCGCGTCGCCGTCGCGAAATCTTGAAGCAATTGGAAGAAGAAGGTGTGCTGACTTTGAATAAGGAACTGGAGATTCCTTTGCTGGCGCAACGCATAGCCGTTATTTCCTCGGCTACGGCTGCCGGTTATGGTGATTTTTGTAATCAACTGGAACAGAATCCCTATGGTTTTGTCTTTTATCCGCGTTTGTTTCCTGCTATTATGCAGGGGGAACGGGTAGAACAATCTGTCATTACCGCATTGGATGCTATCCATGCCTGTCGTGATGATTGGGATGTCGTGGTTATTATCCGTGGCGGAGGCGCCACGTCCGACCTTTCGGGGTTCGATACATATGAGTTGGCGGCTAATTGTGCTCAGTTTCCTATACCTATTATAACCGGTATAGGGCATGAGCGTGACGATACGGTGTTGGACTGTGTTTCTCATACTCGTGTCAAGACACCTACTGCTGCTGCCGAGTATCTTATAAATCATTTGCACGACACTGCCAAGGTTCTTGAAGATTATGCATCGGCTGTACTTCATACTATCTCTACCCGTATGGAACGGGAAAATACCCGGCTGAACCGGATGGTAGAACGTATTCCCATGCAGACGCGGATGAGGCTGAAAGAGGAACATTATCGCCAGGAACGAATCATGAAACATTTGGAAGTAGGCCTGCAATCCCGTCTGACAAAAGAAACCCATTGTTTAAAAATGATGGAAACTCGGTTGGGCATCGTTTCACAGCGTCGTCTGGTAAAGGAAAAGCATCGGCTCCAACTTTTGGAGCAGGAATTGAAGGCGGCATCTCCCGAAAATTTGTTGAAAAGGGGATATAGTATCACGCTGAAAAATGGCAAGGCGGTGATCGATGCTTCTGTATTGCAGCCGGGTGATGAACTTACCACCCGTTTTGCCAAAGGAGAAATAAAGAGTATAGTAACTAAAAAATAAAACGAAGTATGGCAGCAAAGAAACAAACCTATGAACAGGCTATGAAACGTCTGGAAGAAATCGTATCACGCATAGACAGTAATGAGTTGGACATAGACAGTTTAGGTGTGAACCTGAAAGAGGCACAGGAATTAATCAAGTTTTGCCGGGATAAACTTTATAAAGCCGATGAGGAGATAAAGAAAATGTTGGATAATAATGTTTCAATGTGACAATATGCTAATGTGCCAATTGGCTGCGCTATATTCTGCATGGCATATTTGTACCTTAGCACATTGACATATTGGCAAATTATAAAAGCTATAAATAAAAAAGCTGTTTTGATTGGAATTTGCAAATATAAAACGTAATTTTGCTCTCATTCGTAAATAATAACATAATTAAGATACACTATGAAAGAGATTGATTGGGCAAATCTGTCCTTCGGCTATATGAAGACAGACTATAATGTACGTTGCTACTATCGTGACGGTGCATGGGGAGAGTTGGAACTTTGTTCGGAAGAAACGTTGAATATTCACATGGCCGCCACTTGTCTGCACTATGGGCAAGAAGCGTTTGAAGGGTTGAAGGCTTATCGTGGAAAAGACGGTAAAATCCGTATTTTCCGTCCTGAAGCCAATGCGGAACGTTTGCAAAGTACTTGTGACGGTATTCTGATGCCGGAACTTCCTACAGAAAAGTTTGTGGCCGCTATAAAGAAGGTGGTGAAAGCCAACGAGCGTTTCATTCCTCCATACGAAAGTGGTGCGGCTCTTTATATTCGTCCGTTACTGATTGGTACAGGTGCTCAGGTGGGGGTTCACCCTGCCAATGAATATCTGTTTGTGGTATTCGTAACTCCGGTAGGTCCTTATTTCAAAGGTGGTTTTTCTACTAATCCTTATGTTATTATCCGTGAGTTCGACCGTGCCGCACCTTATGGAACCGGACGCTTTAAGGTGGGCGGCAACTATGCTGCCAGCCTGCGTGCCAATAAGAAAGCCCATGATTTGGGATATTCCTGCGAGTTCTATCTAGACGCCAAGGAAAAGAAGTACATTGACGAGTGTGGTGCGGCTAATTTCTTCGGCATCAAAAATAATACTTACATTACACCAAAATCATCTTCTATTCTGCCTTCTATAACGAATAAGAGTTTGATGCAGCTGGCCGAGGATTTGGGTATAAAGGTAGAATGTCGTCCGGTTCCTGAAGAAGAACTGGAAACCTTCGAGGAAGCGGGGGCTTGCGGTACGGCGGCTGTTATCAGTCCTATCCAGCGTATTGATGATTTGGAAAACAAGAAATCGTACATTATCTCTAAAGATGGAAAGCCGGGTCCTGTTTGTACAAAATTGTATAACAAACTGCGTGCTATTCAGTATGGTGATGAACCTGATACACATAATTGGGTGACAATTTTAGACTAATAGAAAAATAGATTCTTATGAAAACAAATTCAGAATTGAAGAATCGGGCAATCGATGCGTTGACCGGTAATTGGGGACTGGGTGCGGTTATTACCTTGGTCTATGGACTGGTGATGAATGCCCCTACGCTGCCCTATCGTATTATGGAGTCGGTGGCTTCGTCTTCCTTTAGTCTCATCGCTTTGTTGCTTTTGCCATTGGGCTTCGGCTATACCGTCCTTTTTTTGGATGTGATTCGTGGAATAAAGCTGGATTTTGCCCGTCTTTTCGATGGGTTTAAAGACTATGGACGGATATTGGGTACAATGCTGCTGACTACAGTCTATACGTTCCTGTGGACGTTGCTGCTTGTCATTCCGGGCATCATGAAGTCCTATTCATATGCCATGACGCTCTTTATTCTGAAAGATTATCCGGAGTTGCAGTACGATGCTGCCATAGAGAAAAGTATGGCGATGATGTCCGGTCATAAGATGAAGATGTTCTTGTTGGATTTGAGCTTCATTGGTTGGGCTATTCTGTGTTGTTTTACTTTGGGGATCGGTTTCTTGTTCCTGGCTCCTTATGTAGAAGCATCACATGCTGCTTTCTATGAAG
This sequence comes from Phocaeicola sp. GP0067, assembly GCF_031119655.1. Lineage (NCBI taxonomy): Bacteria > Pseudomonadati > Bacteroidota > Bacteroidia > Bacteroidales > Bacteroidaceae > Phocaeicola > Phocaeicola sp. GP0067. The sequence goes on along the minus strand of NZ_JAVHZY010000010.1, from coordinate 49,962 downwards.
ATCTGAAGAAAGAATTGGGAGAGTCCGTTGAGGCAATTTCTGAATAATATAGAAAATAGAAAGATAAGAAAAATAGACCTGCAAGTGAATTGCGGGTCTATTTTTTTTCTCTTTCACAGGATATTCCTACCTTTGCCTGTGGAAACAAATTAATGATAGACTAATTTTCATGGGAAAAGGAAAACTGGAGAAATTTGCTGATATGCGGGAGTATCCGCACGTGTTTGAATACCCTTATTCGGTGGCCGATAACGTTACGTTTGATATGAAGGGGAATTGGAACCGTGACTTTTTTAAGAACGATAATCCGATAGTTCTGGAACTGGGATGCGGACGAGGTGAATATACCGTAGGGCTGGGTCGTATGTATTCCGATAAAAATTTTATCGGTGTAGATATAAAAGGGGCCCGTATGTGGACCGGTGCGACGGAAGCGCTGAAAGATGGCATGACGAATGTGGCTTTTTTGCGTACCAATATCGAAATCATCGACCGTTTTTTTGCTCCGGGTGAGGTGAGTGAGATATGGCTGACTTTCTCTGATCCGCAGATGAAGAAAGCGACTAAACGTCTTACTTCCACATACTTTATGGAACGTTATCGTAAGTTTTTGAAGCCGGACGGACTGATTCATTTGAAGACCGACAGTAATTTTATGTTTACTTACACCCGCTATATGGTAGAGGAAAACAAATTGCCGGTAGAGTTTATGACCGAAGATTTGTATCATTCCGGTTTGGTGGATGACATACTAGGCATCCGTACCTATTATGAACAACAATGGTTGGATCGTGGTTTGAATATAAAATATATGAAGTTCCGTCTGCCGCAAGAGAAGGAGTTGCATGAACCCGATGTGGAAATAGAATTGGATGAGTATCGCAGTTACAACCGCAGTAAACGAAGCGGGTTGAAAACAAGTAAATAATAACAGAATGATGACTTTATATCCGAAATTGATTTTGGACGCCTTGGCAACAGTGCGTTATCCCGGAACGGGAAAGAATTTGGTGGAAGCGGAGATGGTTGCCGATAATCTTCGCATTGACGGTATGTCGGTAAGCTTTTCGTTGATTTTTGAGAAACCGACCGATCCGTTTATGAAATCTATGATAAAGGCTGCCGAAACAGCTATTCATACTTATGTTTCACCTGATGTACAGGTAGCTATTGCGACAGAGAGCCGTCAGGCGGCGCGTCCCGAACCGGGTAAGCTGCTTCCATTGGTAAAAAATGTCATTGCTGTTTCATCCGGAAAAGGCGGGGTGGGCAAGTCTACTGTGGCGGCCAATCTAGCTGTGGCCCTAGCTAAACTGGGATATAAAGTAGGTTTGCTGGATGCTGATATTTTCGGTCCTTCTGTGCCTAAAATGTTCCAGGTGGAAGATGCCCGTCCTTATGCTGAGCAGATTGACGGTCGTGATTTGATTGTGCCGATTGAAAAATATGGTATCAAGTTGCTTTCTATCGGTTTCTTTGTCGACCCTGATCAAGCTACTTTATGGCGTGGAGGGATGGCTAGTAATGCTTTGAAACAACTGATTGGAGATGCCGCATGGGGAGAACTGGATTATTTCATATTGGATACGCCTCCGGGCACCAGTGATATTCATCTGACTTTGGTGCAGACTTTGGCTATTACGGGAGCTGTAATCGTCAGTACACCTCAGCAGGTGGCTTTGGCTGATGCGCGCAAGGGAATCAATATGTATACCAATGATAAAGTAAATGTTCCTATTTTGGGATTGGTGGAGAATATGTCGTGGTTTACTCCTGCGGAACTTCCTGAAAATAAGTATTACCTTTTCGGAAAGGAGGGTTGCAAACAGCTGGCAGAGGAAATGAATGTGCCTTTGTTGGGACAAATTCCTATTGTGCAGAGTATCTGTGAAAATGGTGATAAAGGAACTCCGGCTGCTTTGAATGAGGACAGCATTACCGGGCGTGCATTTATAGAGTTAGCTGAAAATGTTGTGAAGCAGACTGAGAAGCGTAATGCGGAACAGGCACCGACACACATTGTGGAGATGAAGAAATGATTTAGGAATATATTTTTAAGATGAAAAGAGACTGTTCGGAACAGCCTCTTTTCTGTTTTTATGCTCTTTATTGCAGTTTGAAAGTTACAGGAACAGTGTATCTGCAACGTACTGCTTTGTCTTTTACAGTTGCCGGCTTCCATTTTGGCATGGATTTTACAACCCGTGCTGCTTCAGCATCCAGTTCGGGGGTAATGCTGCGTACTATGCTTACATGGTCTACCGAACCATCTTTTTCAATAACCATCTGTACGATTACTTTACCTTGTGCTCCTTCCTTTTGCGCTGTTACGGGATATTTTATGTTGCGTGCCAAATATTGCAAGCAGGCTATCATACCTCCGGGGAATTCAGGCATATTGTCTGCTATCTGGTATACGGGGTCTTCTCCGACAAGAAGTAATCTCACCAGTTCCGGATTTTCCATATCTTTGATGGGGCAGAGTTCTTTTACCGTGAATTTTCCTTCTTGATAACCTTTATGGTTAATGGCAATGGTTTCGCCTACTCCTACTGTTAACTGAGCTTCTCCGTGAGCGTTTGTCGTGGCTTTGGCATTTGTTGAAGAAGAAATAAGTTCTACTCCTGCAAGTTGTTGGTTATCATTATTGGATATTTGTAACTTGATCCGTATTTGTTTGCCGGCTTTGATGTAGGCGGCAATATCATCATCGGTATCGAAAATGGCAGTGACATTCGGTTTGTTTGCTGAAAGTAGAAGTGATTGGTGTTTGGAACTTTTAGGAGAGGAAACGTCTAGGGAAACATACTTGGGAGTCGTCATATCCACTTCTATGGTAGCCTTTCCTTCTGCATTGGTTTTGAAAGTTTTTACTTCATTACCCGGTTTGATTTGCAGAGTAATATTAGGCTGAGGCTTACCTTCACTATTGGTTACGGTAATAGTGAAAGTCACCAGACCTTGTACTGTTGTGTTGACAAAAGATGCCACTTCTTCCCTTTCGGGGCGTGGGGTGCTTTCTTCCGTGGAATAGATTAACCTTTCGGCTGTCCGTGCCACGGTTTCAATGTTGCTGACCAAGAGTAGAGCAGCAGTCAGCGGTGCAAACAAGGCATATTTGATATGCCCTGTGGTGCGGGTTCTTTTTTTGTTCATCATTTTAATTCTGTTTTTTAAGTGTGATAAGTTGAAATTATTATATAAACCGGTTTGTCTGTTTTGGTTGGCTAATCCCAAAAGGTGATATTGATATGCTTTCTTATTTGTGCCGGATTCCATTACTTTATGATCGGCAAGGTATTCCAAATTGAGTCTGATCTCTGTTTTCAGCAGCCATGCAAAAGGATTCATCCAGCAAATGATATTCACTATTTCACTGATAATGACATCTATGGAATGCCATTGGCGGACGTGGGTCTGTTCGTGCGTCAGGATTTCTTGTTTTTCATCTTCTTTCAGTCCGGGCAGATAGATGAAAATCCATTGCCAGAAAGAGAATGGATTGGCAGGTTCTGATAGACTGCGTATGGATATTTGGTCTACATTTATACTCTTGCTTTTTAAGACAAGGCGGAAAATACTGCTTAGTTGGATCATAAATCGTGCGGATAATAAAAGGATTCCAATCCAATAGACGAACTTTATTATATCAAGCAGGTCGGGTGTGGGAATAGCAACAGGAGCTGTGACTACTGTGGCAGTGGAAGTATTTGTTTCTGTCAGCATCATCAGTGCGTAGTAATCTGCCAGTTCATTGATGGCAGGTTGTTCTTTCACCCATGCTTGCATATCCATCAGCGGATAAAGAAAAGAGAGGGCAAGAAAACTCAGCAGTGCGATACGACGCCACTGGAAGAAAGTGTCGCGACAGCAGAACAGCTTGTAGAAAGCATAGAATAAGGCGATGCCTATATTTACTTTCAGCATGTAGATGAGTTCGGGTGCTGTAGTTATCATAGTATTTGTGAATTTAGCAGGATTATTTATCTTCTTCTTTCTCTATCAAGTTGATAATGTCTTTCAAGTCGGCTGCGGAGATTTTTTGCTCTTTGGCGAAGAAAGATACCATTTCCTTGTATGAGTCAGCAAAATAGTTCCGGACCACACCACTTACAAATGTGCGTTTGTATTCGCTTTGTTTAACCACTGGGGTGTATTGATAAGTGTTGCCGAATCGTTTGGCCGTAACGTACCCTTTTCTTTTCAGGTTGTTCACTATGGATGCCACCGTAGTATAAGGCGGCTTGGGTTCGGGAAATTTAGCAACTATGTCTTTCACGAAACATTCTCCCATGCTCCAAATATGAAGCATCACTTCTTCTTCTTGTATCGTTAGCTTTTCCATAAGAAAATGAATTGATTACGATGTTTTCGCAAATCTACGAAAAAATCGTAATAAGCAAAAGGAATGGGAGTTAATTAGTGTGAATACAGATTGTGGGCAGATAAAAAAACAAAGTGAAGAATCCGGCTGTGATAGATTGAAGCGGACCCTTCACTTTGGCATGAAAATGACAGATGAAGTAAAGTTTATTTTTTGTGTAGAATATAATGGTCTGCTAACTCTCCTGTTATTGCCTGTTTGTCTTGATTGAGAGCGATCAGGGTATTCTCACCGACTTTATAATATTGCTTATCCTCTCCATTAATTAAAGTCATGATATTACCTTCAACAGAGTAAGTTCCATATTCTTTGAAAGTAGCATCCTGCCGGTCAATATATTCTGATATCAACTCAAAAGTCTTGTCTTTTTTAATAGTCAGGGTCATGTTGATACCCGGACAGTCGGCAGCCGGAAAAGTTCCGGTGTAAGTACCGTCATAATCCAATGAGTTTTCTGCATTGTGCATATCCGTTGTTTCGGTGGAGGTTGCAGAATCGTTAGTGTTTTTGGAGTTGCTGTTACATGAAGTAATCAGCAGGCATACGCATGCCAGAATAAAAAGTTTTTTCATCATAAATAATTCATTTAGTTCTTAATTTATAAACAAATTCAGACGACATTTGTTCTGCGTCTTTTCTTAATCTCTTTTAATCTTTCGTATACATGTCTGCGGCTTAAGGTAATCTGACGACGGTATACGATGCAGGTGGTAAGGAAATAAACACCTGTTTGTATCCACAATACCCGGTACTCTGTCAGCACATCGGTCAGTGTGGCTCCCATATTGTTGATGCGTACAAAGCCGTTGATGCCGAAAGTGGAAGGGAACAGCCACGAAACCACCTCCCAGAATTTAGGAATGGCAGTACCTGGCCACGAAATGCCTGAGATAAATAGCAACGGTACTGAGGTAAATACATAAATCATCATACAGGCTTCCCGATGGTGAATAAAGATAGAACAAGTCATCGCGAAAAAGATGCATGCCAGTATATAGGGAAACATGAATGCCGCTAGGGTTCCGGCTTGAGCTATTTGTACCAGGCTGAACATTTTGGGAACAAGGCAGAGCATATAGGTAGCCATGACAGCATATATCATAAGGTAAGTCAGTGATTTGCCTAAAACAATGCGCAGCGTGCCATGATAATGGCGGCTCATGGGGATAAGGTCTCGAAAACGGTTGTTCTCACGAGCAGTTCCGGCAGATAGACCTACTCCTAGCAGTAAAGTTTGTTGGATAATCAGTATCAGTACGGCGGGTATCAGGAAGCTGGCAAAACCGTTCTGCGGATTGAAAATGGAAATATCCTCATACGCTATGGGAGACGTGCTCACTTCATCTTGTCGGATGGTTGTGTTGCCGGAGCGTTCTATCTTTATCTGTTTGTTCATTACCAGCGAGGCATTGGTGTTGGCTGTCAGCATGGCTTTGTAGTATAGCATACCGCTCATGTCACAGTAGATGGTGACATGGGTTTGAACTCCTTTAGTAATGTCGCGGCTGAAGCTTTCAGGAATATAGATGATGCCATACACTTTGCCGTTCTTCAATAAAGTTTTTGCTTCTTCCATATCACTGCAATGAGATACTATTTCCAAGTCGGCACCTGCATCTACCAGACGCAGGTATTCACGGCTGAGGCTGGAACGGTTGTTATCTACTACAGCAGCAGGGACTTCACGTACTGTTTCATTGGTATATATAAAGGTATAGAGAAGCGGATAGCCTAGTGGTACCAGAATGAAGAAGATAAGTACACCCTGATCCTTTACAACTGCTTTCAACTCTTGCCACCAGATGTAGAAAAGGTCCTTGGTTCCTTGTGAGATGATATCTTTGAGTTTATATGTTTTCATACCTGTTTGCCGTTTTAGGGAATATATACATAATGTAATAGTACTGTGCGCAGTCTTTTCAGTATAAAGAAAGGCAACAGCATGAATAACATCAACGCGACTACTGAATGCCATGCGTAAATCAGCGGATATCCGTTAAGTGCCAAATCTACATAAATCAGGAAGTAGTGGCGTAACGGGAATAGATTGGCCAGTGCCTGTAATACAGGATTCATTGCCATAACCGGAAAACTCATACCCGATATGGAGAAAGAAATCACCCCCCATAGGGAGGCGGTGCTCAGTGCCAAGCGGACTGTTGTAAACAATCCGAACAGAAATACTCCGAAAGCCTGTGAAGCCAGTACTAGTAACAGACCGGCAAACAGCATGGGCAGTATACCGCTATTACAGGGATAGTGCAGGAAACCGTATAGATAAACATTATAGAAGGTGGCCATGACAAAGAAAACTACAGTCTGGGGCAGCAATTTGCCGGTCAGGGCTACGGTGATGGAATTGTCTGCCATGCCCATCCATTCTTTTTGGGTGTTGGTTTTCATTTCACTTCCAATGGTATAGACGGTGGTCATAAAGATAAGCAGCATCAGGATACCCGGTATGATGGTGTTACTCAAATATACAGAGTAATTGAGCCATGGATTGTTTAATACATGAGAGTCGATGACTATGGGCTGCAGGAATGCCATGGCCTGGTCTTCTGTAGCTCCTTTGGCATATAAGGTGGCACGGCCGATGGCTCCACCCGCCAGCTCGGACATGGTGCGCTGGTCTTTATAGAGTAATGAACCTGCTACCAGATAGGAGTAGTTGGTATAAAAGGAAACCTTGGGTTGACGGCTTGCTAATGCCTTCTCGGTAGTTCCTTTTGGAATATAGTAGAAAGCATAGATCTTTCCTTGCTGCATGGCTTTGCGGGCATCCGCGAAACTGGGGTAATGTGCTATGATTTTAGTCTGCTGAAAAGCGTCCAGATTACGGATGATGCTGCGTGTGGTAGCTGTGTTGTCCAAATCGACCACACCTGCCGGCATATCCGTAGGGAGTCCGTTCCACATTAATGTAGTGAAGAAGAGATAACAGAACAAGGGAGCTATGATCATGCAGAACAGATATAGCGGTCTTGTGGCGATGCGGAACACTTCACGCCGGGCTATGCGGAATATACGGTTATGGACAGTATTGTTCATTGTTTGTTATTTCTCGATGATGGCACTCATTCCCGGACGCAATCCGTCTGTTCTCTCTACAGGAACAGCTTTCACCTCGAAGGTCTTCAGGTCGAATTGTCCCGTAGTCTTGGTTGCTTTCCAGGCAGCATATGTACCCAGATCTTTCATATAAGTAACCTTGAATTTTATTTCTTTGTCAAAGGCAGGAATAAATGCGCTAATCTCATTTCCTACGGTAAAGTCTTTTAGGAAATCTTCGCGTACATTAAATGTTACCCACATGTCATTCAAGCGGGCCACGTTCATAATGGGGGCACCGGTACCTACCAGTTCGCCTGCTTTGGGAAAAATTTCGGTCACTTCTCCATCAGCTGACGCGGTCAGTATCGTTTCGTCTATGTAGGAGGAAACTTCGGCTACAGCACCTTTGGCACGTTCTACTTGGGCTGCGGCTGCTGCTTTGTCTTCACGTTGTGCACCGTTCTTTGCCATTTCGTATTGGGAGCGTGCTGCTTTTTCTGTAGCGGTCATGGCATCAAATTGTGCTTTGGCTTCATCACGTTTTTGCGCGGACATTACGCCTTGTTCAAAGAGCCGGTTGACACGGTTGTATGACTTTTCAGCAATTTCTACTCCGGCTTTGGCTTTCTGCCACATTTCGTAGGCAGCTTGCAGTTGCTCTTGGCGGGTACCTCGTTGTGCTTTTTCATTCAAGGCTTGTGCTGCTTGTTCGGCAGCTTGTGCTTGAGAAAGTTTGGCTTTTACATCGGGGGCTTCAAGGATAGCCAGTGTGTCACCGGCTTTTACTTTGTCTCCTTCCTTTACACGAAATTCCAGAATGCGTCCCGGCACTTTGCTGGATACACGGTATTCGTCGGCTTCTGCTTGCCCCTGAATGATTTCCGGACCTTTACCCAGTGTAAAGAAACCTATCAGTGACACTATGACAATGACTGCTGTCAGTGAAATAAATGCCAGCAAAATATTGCTGTGTTGTGATCTTTCTGCCATATCTTTTCGTTTTTAATCTTTAATTTTTATTTAAGCACTCCCATTGATTTGCGCAAATAGACTTCAGTCAGTTTTACATCAATCTGAGCGTCTATTTTGTCCGACTGGGCAGATAACCAAGCGGTTTGCGCTTCCAATACGTTACTGGTAGGAATGACTCCTTCCATGAATCCCAGTTTGGCATAGCGCAGATTCTCGTCTGCTTTTTCCAGATTTTTTTCAGCCATACTCAGGCGTTTGGCTGCTTCATTTACTTTATAGCTGGCTTGGCTTACCTGCAATTCTACCTTTTCTTTTGCATCTGCCAGTTGGTAGCGGGCAATGTTTGCTTCCGCTTTGGCAGCTTTTACCTTATACATTCCTTCGCCCCAGTTCCATATTGGAATTTGTACCATAGCGCCAACAGCCCACATGCCGCGGAATTTGCGTTCAAAGCCGTTTACCAATGAGGGATTGGTTACCATGTAGTTGGCGGTCAGAGCCACTGTAGGAAGAAATCCCGCGCGGGTGATATTGACTTTTTGGTCATAAATTTTATTAGCTAGATCCAAACTTCGTAATTCTTCGCGATTTGCCAAAGCGGTGGCTACATTATCACCTACATGATATTCAAGGAGAGTTAAGCTTTCTACGTCTTCATCTGCTAAACGTATTTCATCATTTAAAGGCAGACCGCATAATTGGCATAGTACCATTTTAGATAGGCTTAATCCGTTGTCTATTTGTGTGAGCTTCATTTCGGCTTCATTCACTTTTACTTTTACACTTAGTCCGTCGGCTTTGGTGGCGACACCTTCGGTTATCATTTTATCTACATCACTGTCCAGTTGGCTGACCAGTTGCAGATAGCTTTGGGCTAGTTTTTTCTTGTTTATCAGTGAGATGACTTGCCAGTAAGCTTGGTCGGTACTCAAAATGATATCCTGCATACCGGTGGCGTGCTGTGATTCGGCCAGTTGTTCAGCGTATTTGGTGATTTTATTGTAGGCAACGATTTTTCCTCCCATGAAGATGGGTTGGGTAAGGGTCACAGCTCCTGCATACATATTGCGTGTGTCGGTGCGCAGCGCATCTACCAAACCTTGTCCTACCTTGTTCAGTGCATTTCCAATACCTGGGATGAGGGGAGCAAGTGGTTGCAGTATTTGTGCGAGTTCGGGATTGGAAGCTGCCAGTTGTTGGAAAGTTTCCTGTATGGAGCCTTGGGCGGTAGTCCCTATCTGACTGATAGCTCCCTTTTGTTCGTCACTTAATAAAGAGATTTCTTTCTGAGTGTGCATATAGGTTCCTATAGCCGCAATCTTAGGAAGATAATTGGTAAAAGCCGTTTTCTTTTCATAATGTGCAGCTGTTATCTTTTCAGCTGAAATGCGCAACTCTTTATTGTTGGATAATGCTAAAGCACGACAACTATCTAAGGTGAGTGTGCTTTGGGCTGAAATACTATCTAAAACACCGATAAATAGGATAAAAGCTGCAATCTTTTTCATTATAGTGTTCTTGTTTTGTTGTTTTTAAGTTGTTTATGCAACAAAAATAAGACAAATCTTCAAGAAAGCCATATTCTGGATGTTATTTTAAAATATTTTTATAATTCTGCAATCTGTATGTTTACTGCTTTTGCTTGGTGGAGAAAAAAACAGCCGGTTCGTTTCCAACCGGCTGTTTTTTTATTAAATATATTGAAGGAGAGAATGTTCCTTGTTATTTCATGCTGAAAGCTTGTTGTCCTATCATGGTTCCATCAGCGAAAATATAAACATGATAAGTTCCGGCAGGCAAATATTCCTCTACGTCCCAATATACGGTTACATTTTGTTCTTCTCCGGTGTATTCTATGTATTTCTTGATGGAATAAACCAAATTACGGTTTTCGTATGGGAATGTGTTTGAAGCGTTTTTGGTTAGTATGTCATTGTCTGGTTTGGCAATACGTATATATAAAGTACGTTCACCTGTTTTGGCGGTAATATTCTTGACAATGGTGAACGAGATGGCTATCTTTTTCACATCTTTTACTTTCTTGGCTGTTTTACCACGTTTATTTCTAGGCTCTACGCTAATTCCTGTGGCATCCAATTGGGCTGCCAAGGTGACCTTTTCATTCAGATTTTTTTTCTCTTGCGATAAATTATTGATTTGACGGGTTGCCTGCGTATATTTTTGTTTTACTTCTTGGTTTTCTTCAGCTAGTGCTTGGTTGAGTTTGTTCAGTGAATCTATTTGGATAACATAGGTGCGTAGTACGGCACGTACTGTTTTCAGTTCTTTCTTCAAACGCATGATCTCAGCTGCGTTACTGGTCTTTACTTGTCGTAATTCTTCTAGCAGCCGCTGTGTTTTCAGCTTCTCACTCTCCAGCTTTTCGCGCAAGGAATCATTGTTTATCTGTATCTGAAGTTCATCATATTGGGTGGCGAAAGTGGTATATTCGTTTTCCATTTCCAGTTTTTCCACAGCGAAGAGTTCGCTCATTTCCTTATTCTCTTTTGCTTGATGAAAAGCATAAAAAGAAACTCCGCCGATAATCACAACCAGCAGAATAATGACAATAATCAGTTTTTTGCTCTTATCCATAGTGTTACATTGAATTTTGGACAAAAGTACAATAATTTATGTAGACTGCTCGAAAAATATTATGGAAATTTTTCTTTAATTCGGAATATCATTGTAACTTTGCGGTGCTTTTAAGAAGGCGATTTTATTATCAACTTTAAACAAAATATAGAGATTATGTCAAAAGTAACCGTAGTAGGCGCAGGTAACGTAGGTGCTACATGTGCAAATGTTCTTGCTTTTAACGAAGTAGCAGACGAAGTAGTAATGCTGGACGTTAAAGAAGGCGTATCAGAAGGTAAGGCAATGGATATGATGCAGACAGCTCAGTTGTTGGGCTTCGACACAAACATTGTAGGTTGCACTAACGATTATGAAAAAACAGCTAACTCTGACGTTGTGGTTATCACTTCAGGTATTCCCCGTAAGCCGGGTATGACCCGTGAAGAACTGATCGGTGTTAATGCAGGCATCGTTAAGTCAGTTGCTCAGAATATCTTAAAGTACTCTCCTAATGCTATCATCGTAGTTATCTCTAACCCGATGGATACTATGACTTATTTGTCATTGAAAGCTTTGGGCTTGCCTAAGAATAGAATCATCGGTATGGGTGGTGCTTTGGATAGCTCACGTTTCAAATATTTCTTGTCTCAAGCCTTGGGGTGCAACGCTAATGAAGTGGAAGGTATGGTTATCGGTGGTCACGGTGATACTACTATGATTCCTTTGACTCGTTTTGCTACTTACAAAGGTATGCCTGTTTCTAACTTCTTGTCTGAAGAAAAATTGCAGGAAGTTGCTGCTGCTACTATGGTAGGCGGTGCTACTCTGACTAAGTTGCTGGGTACTTCTGCATGGTATGCTCCGGGTGCAGCTGGTGCATTTGTTGTTGAATCTATCATCCACAACCAGGGTAAGATGGTTCCTTGTTCAGTTTATTTGGAAGGTGAATACGGTGAATCAGATATTTGCTGTGGTGTGCCTGTAATCTTGGGTAAGAACGGTATTGAAAAGATCGTTGAATTGCCTTTGAACGAAGAAGAAAAAGCTAAATTTGCTGCAAGTGCTGCTGCTGTTCGCAAGACTAACGCTGCTTTGCATGAAGTAGGTGCTCTTTAATAAGAACAAGCTATAATTTTATATAAAAAGCCGTTTTTTCAGTGAAATGAGAAAGCGGCTTTTAATTTGTACAGAATCCCTGAAAAAGTAAGTTCACTTACTTTTTCAGGGATTCTGAAATGAAAACGGCAGGAAGATTTTCTCCTCCATCAGTCCATCGGGTAAAGGGGTAACCGGGATAAAGGGTAGGAGCTGTTTCATCTATCCATTGGTTGAGAAGCCGGTAGATGGGAATGTCTTCCTTATTCATAAAAGTACCTGTGTATTGGGCATTTTTAGACAACTGATTACCATCGTCATTTTTTCCGATAAAGGTTATTTTTGCATTATCATAGTAGTTGTGGATAAAGAAAGAGTTGGCAGCTATACCTGCGAATAATCCTTTGGTCGTAATTAGATCTATGTTATAGACATAACAATTTTCAATGTGCGCTCCATCCGAAGCTTTCCCGCATATTCCACCATTGTAACTCTCTCTGTTCTTTATTATGTTGTTGGCAGAATAGCAGTTTGCTATCAAACCTTGGGCCTGGCTGGAACCTGCTATTCCACCGGCTGGTCCTGCTTTTATTTTTGAATTTGCGTCATAAATGATTTGGGTGTTGGTAACATAGCAATTGGTGATTTCCCCTGTTGAAGTTCCTGCTATGCCTCCTGTATTGGCTGATTGGTTCGTTTTGGTTGGATTGGCTGCAATTTGGCACTCCTTAACGCAACAATTTAGTATTTTGCCTTTATTGCGTCCGACTAAAATACTTGTACCTTCTGCTGTGCTCTTGCTTTTTGATGTGATAGATACTTTGCTGGATTCTATATGGAGATTTTTAACTATGCCGGTGATATTGACGGCTCCGAATACACCTGTGGTGCCATTGCTGGAATTGATAGGTATATTGTAAAGGGTGTGATTTTGTCCGTCAAAGGTTTGGGAAAAGTAATAGTTGGTTTGGGCGTATCCTATTTGTTTTAACTCAGTACAATCCACATCTTTAAAATCAATGTCATTCAATAGATAATAAGTGGTTATTCCATTCATCGTTTCTCCGAAATCGTCCAATGTTTTTCCTTTGTATTGGGTAAATGTATTGCTATTGATAAGTTGACTGAATGCAATCCAATCTTCGGCAGTCATAATTCCCGGAGTTTTTTCAGATATTTTTAAGTGATAAGTATATTCTTTGTTACCGGTAAAAGACTTTGTTTCTAGTTGTGTTGTATATTTCTTTCCATTTGTTACCATATTTATGGCGATGACCATGTTTCCGACAGGAGGGACTATAAACGAATAATTTCCGGAAGGAGAAACTTGGGCAATAGTAGTCGTATGTGTTCCGTTATCCGCTAGAACTATTTCAGCGGATTTTGGGATAATAGAGGAAACAGCAGGACATGTTACCTCTATTTTCTGAAAATAGGTTTGTAAATTTCCCTCCAAATGCAGTGTCAGAAGAGAAAATAAATGTTTGAACTGTAAATGGATGGAATTTCCGGCCGGAAATTCATCCTTGACATACAGTATGTCTTCCAACGAATTGTTTTTATAAAGATTTTCTTGGACATAGTCCAAATCGGGATAGACAGGATATACTGCCGTAACATTTGTTTTTCCTGTTAGGTCACTCCAGCTAAATTCATTTTCTGCTTTCCATTGGTTGTCCATATAAGTCAGAATTCTGCTGTCTATTTGAAGACTGCCGGAAGCATTCAGCAGGATTTGATTGCCGGAGTTAAAAGTGGAAACAGGGGAGCTTTCTGTGAAAACTGCTTGGTATGTATTGCCTGTGAGTACTACCTCGATATCGGTCCCTGTATAAACAAGATTGTCGGTGCAGCTTTGCAAAGCCAGGACCGACAATCCTATTATTAATGAGTTATATTTCAACTGAATAATGTATTAATGAAAATTGCTTTATGGTTCAGGTATTGTGAATTCCCTGTCAGCAAAGAGTTCCATTAGGCCGGATATCTGTTTGAGTCGTAAAAGTTCGTCGGCATCCATGCCAATATTCTTTTTTATCCATTCGTCACTCATTCCGGCTTTGGTCAGTTCTGCCACGATATCTACCATCAGTTCAATGCTGTGAGTGCCGCGGGCGCGGTTGTGGCGGATAGTGCTTGCCATTCTGTTTGAAAGGTCTTTTTCTATAACGACCACGGGAAGTAAACCTTTTTCTCGTTCGAACACACGTTTTGAAGTTTTAAGCACACAATAACGATGATATCCGTCTACCAGTTCATATATATCTTCATCGGGAATATAATAACATACACAAGGCATAGTATAGCCATCTTCCCAAATGCTTAATTCCAGCAACTTCATTTCAGGAGCGGCTACGTGGTTTGGATTATAACTGTTGGCACGTACCTTTTCCACCGGTACTCTGTGCACGTGATACACAGGACTTTCGAATTCTTCTTTCATTTGATAATATTTTTATATTTCTGCATCACTCTGTCTCTTCTTAACTTTTCTTTTTTAGTTAGGGCAAATCCCATATATTTACATACATGGTCATTTTTCAGAATGCAAATACACATACGTTTATAAGTGGGGATTTCTTTAAACTCTGCGATGTCTATATCGTCTAGATAATCCATTTGGACAGGAAGTTTGTCTGTCTTGTAGTTTGTTTTCTTTTGTACGTAGAATTTTATGCCCAAATCAGTTAATTTACGTATGGTTGATAAATCCAGGCATCCTCCCTTGTATTTCCAGAACTCCCGGCTTACTCTTAGTTTTTCCAAGTAAGACTGTTTGGTTTCTTCGGGTAACGTATCTAACAGGAAATACATATACTCTTTCCATGTGTAGCCTTCTGGTAATTTGATGTTTTGCCATCCCATGGCACGGGTTCCACCATAGATTCCGGTAAAGTTTACTCCGTTTACTCGGCCTAACATTCTCCCCCAAGTATTGGGATCGATGGCTTTGTATAATTTCAAGGTTTCCTGTGCTGTGCTGAGGAACGGACTGGCTACACGTTGTCTGTCCAAAGGTACTCCGGCTTTATAATAAAGTTCGTACATTTGGTTGAATGGCCATTTGAAACGGGCGTATGCTGTCCATATATCTTCGGTAGTCCAGTCATAGATAGGGTAGGCATTGTATAAATCGTATCCTAGTCTGCGGGTCCACATCAGGTTGTGATAGCTGTTCAGGCGATTGTTACCGTGAATAGTTCTCCATCGGTCCAGGCTCTCTTGAGTTCGGATGCCGACCAGGCAGCAAGTGCGTACTGCATCATGCTTTTTATGGTACCACGATGCAAATGAAGTCTGGAAAGTGTAGTCCCACATTTCCTCATTGTAGAATGGGAAATCTTCTTTCTTATAACAGTTTTTAGGCATAGGCCTTACCCAGTGGGCGTGCATACTTTCGTCCCAAGGGCGCCAATAGGTTTGAAACATAGAAGCACAAGTCACTACTTTGAAAGGGACACAGACATGGTAGATTTCCAATATATCCTGATTTTCTCTGAACGTCTGTTCCACATATTCTGTAGTCATTTGATACTGTGCTTCATAGTCCATGTGGTATACTCCGATTTTCCTGTCCAGATTATGCTCTCTGATATATTGAATACATAAGTTGAGCAAGACACCGCTATCTTTTCCTCCAGAAAAAGAAACATAGATATTATCAAATTCGTTGAATAAGAATTTGAGTCTCTTTTGAACGAGTTGATAAACATTTTCCCCTTTAGTTCTTTTATTATTCATTTTTGTTCGTGTTGTAAATCATTTTAATATAATTAGTCCAACGGTGTTCGGTTTGAAAACCACAGTTGGAAAAAATAGCTTCGTGTTTGGTTTGAACAATTGCATATAAATTGTTTTTAGGCTTTACTGCTCCCAACAATTCAACCAGCACTTCCTGATCATCGTTATGGACATAGTAGTTGTTAATGACATAACCGCCACTTTTCTGCTCTACAGGGACAAAACCGGTTACGTCATTATCTTCGACGGCAATGTACCATTGAAAACGTTCGGTCGTTTTGAAGGGATAATTGTTATTAGCCCTTAGGACTTTAGGATTCATAGCCAATGGTCCAATTAAATTAAATAATTGAGGTTCAAGGCCATCTAGTTGTAATATTTCCATAACTTAATTTTTACATACGTTTACTTGAAGCTACAAATGTATAAAAAAGATTGGATATACCATAAAAAAACGCTGCCATACCTTCACAGGCGGGCAGCGCAAGCTACAATACAAAATACAAATACAACTAAACGAGATATTTTTATGCTAATAGAATGCCTTTAAACAATTCCTTGAGCCATCATGGCATGGGCTACCTTCATAAAGCCTGCAATATTTGCTCCTTTCACATAGTTGATATATCCATCAGGTTCAGTACCATATTTCACACATTGTTCATGAATACCATACATAATTTGATGTAACTTATCATCTACTTCTTGTGCACTCCAACTCATATGCATTGCATTTTGGCTCATTTCCAAACCTGAAGTAGCTACACCTCCGGCATTTACGGCTTTACCCGGTGCATACATTAGTTTATTTTCAATAAACGCATCAATTGATTCCGGGGTACAACCCATATTAGAAATTTCTCCAATGCAAAGAACGGAATTTTTTATTAAATTACAAGCATCTTCGCCATTTAATTCGTTTTGAGTCGCACACGGAAGCGCAATATCTACTTTAACTTCCCACGGACGACGTCCGGCAACGAATGTTGAGTTAGGATATTTCTCTGCGTATGGAGCTACGATATCATTGCCTGACGCACGTAATTCCAACATGTAATCAATTTTATCACCACTTACACCGTCCGGATCATAGATATAGCCGTCGGGTCCGGAGATTGTGACTACTTTTGCACCTAATTCAGTTGCTTTAGTCACGGCCCCCCAAGCTACATTACCGAAACCGGAAACAGCTACCGTTTTGCCTTTAATATCAATTCCTTTTGCTTTCAGCATTTGGTTTACGAAGTAAAGACCACCAAAACCGGTTGCTTCAGGACGAATCAACGAACCTCCAAATTCCAAGCCTTTGCCAGTGAAGGTACCTGTAAATTCACGGGTTAACTTTTTATACATACCGAACATGTATCCTACTTCACGGCCACCTACACCGATGTCACCGGCAGGAACATCCATATCAGGACCTACGTGGCGCCACAATTCAAGCATGAATGCTTGGCAGAAACGCATGATCTCAGCATCGCTCTTACCACGTGGTGAGAAATCGGAACCACCTTTACCACCGCCCATAGGCAATGTGGTCAGTGCATTTTTGAATGTTTGCTCAAATCCTAAGAATTTCAAAATGGAGAGGTTTACAGAAGCATGAAAACGGATACCGCCTTTGTACGGGCCGATCGCATTATTGAATTGAACGCGGTAACCTAAGTTTACCTGTACTTTTCCTTTATCATCTACCCAAGGCACCTTAAATGTAAAGATACGGTCGGGCTCTACCAATCTCTCAATCAAGGACGCTTTCTCAAATTCCGGATGTTGATTGTATATATCCTCAATAGAAAGCAGGACTTCTTTTACAGCCTGCAAGTACTCTGATTCACCAGGGTGTTTTGCCTCCAGGGAGGTCATGATTTGATTAATATCCATAACTATTATGCATTTAAGGTTTTGACAAAATGAAAATCATTTCTGATGCAAAGGTATGTTTTTTGGTGAATTGGCAAAATATTTTTGGCTAAATTTTAGTTTGGTGGTGATAAAAAGTTAATCGTTGTGGTAAGACCTCTCTACCCAAAAGTTCTTTTTTATTGCGAATAAGTTGCATAAAACAATATTATTGACGTATTTTGCTATTACATTATCCATGTAAATCAAATAACCATGCTCAGCAAGTTAAAATTAAATCAGTTGTATTTCAAGGATACTTCGTTTGTAAACCTCATGACCAAACGGATTTTTAATGTTCTTTTGGTAGCAAATCCGTATGATGCTTTTATGTTGGAGGATGACGGGCGTATAGATGAGAAGATATTTAATGAATATATGAACCTCAGTCTTCGCTATCCGCCACGTTTTACACAAGTTTCTACTGAGGAAGCTGCCTGGAAGCAATTGGAGAACACTACATTTGATCTGGTGATTTGTATGCCCGGATCTGATAACAGTGATACATTTGAGA
This sequence comes from Phocaeicola sp. GP0067, assembly GCF_031119655.1. Classification (NCBI taxonomy): domain Bacteria; kingdom Pseudomonadati; phylum Bacteroidota; class Bacteroidia; order Bacteroidales; family Bacteroidaceae; genus Phocaeicola; species Phocaeicola sp. GP0067. Next base: position 31,723 of record NZ_JAVHZY010000010.1, on the reverse strand, counting down.
TTGCACGCAGCATAAAAGAACAATACCCTCATATTCCGCTGGTGGTACTGACCCCGTTCTCGCATGGTATTACGGCACGTATGGAGCATGAGGATCTGAGCATCTTTGAATATGTGTTCTGCTGGTTGGGGAATACGGACCTGTTAGTGTCTATCATCAAGCTGATAGAAGATAAGATGAATTTGGAACATGATATTAAAGAGGTGGGAGTGCAGATGATTTTATTGGTGGAAGATTCCATCCGGTTCTATTCTTCCGTGTTGCCTAACTTATATAAATTTGTGTTGAAGCAAAGTCAGGAATTTGCCACAGAGGCTTTGAATGCTCACCAGCGTACATTGCGTATGAGGGGACGTCCCAAAATTGTATTGGCACGTACTTACGAGGAGGCGATGGATTTATATAATAAATATCAGAATAATGTATTAGGTGTGATTACGGATGCACGTTACCCGCGTGGTGGTGTGGTGGATCCAATGGCAGGTATTAAGTTGCTGGCGGAGGTACGTTCCAGGGATCCGTTTGTTCCTCTTATTTTACAGTCGGCTGAGGTAGACAACAAGGTGTATGCTTCCCGGTATGGTGCTAGCTTTGTGGATAAGAATTCCAAGAAGATGAATATAGACTTGCGTGAAATTGTGTCTGATGATTTTGGTTTCGGGGATTTCATTTTCCGTAATCCCGATACATTGGAAGAAGTGGCCCGTGTTCATAATTTGAAGGAATTACAGAATGTTATTTTTGCTATTCCTAAAGAATCTCTCCTTTACCATATCAGTCGTAATCACGTATCCCGCTGGCTGTATTCTCGTGCCATGTTTCCACCTGCCGAGTTCTTAAAGCAGATAACTTGGGATTCTTTGCAGGATATTGATGCTCATCGCCGTATAATCTTTGAGGCTATTGTGAAGTACCGTAAGATGAAGAATCAAGGTGTGGTGGCTGTGTTCCAACGTGATCGTTTTGACCGTTATTCTAATTTTGCCCGTATCGGTGAGGGGTCATTGGGGGGAAAAGGACGTGGTCTGGCTTTTATTGACAATATGGTAAAGCGCCACGTGGAATTTGATGAGTTTGAAAATGCGACGGTGGTCATTCCTAAAACGGTGGTGCTTTGTACGGATATCTTTGATGAATTCATGGATACCAATAGCCTATATCAAGTAGCATTGAGTGATGCGGATGATGACACGATATTGAAAGCTTTTCTTCGTGCCAAGTTGCCCGACCGTCTGGTGGAAGATTTCTTTGCTTTCTTTGATGTGGTGAAATCGCCTATAGCCATCCGTTCTTCCAGTTTGCTGGAAGATTCTCATTATCAGCCTTTTGCTGGGATATATTCTACTTATATGATTCCTTATTTAGATGATAAATATGAGATGCTCCGTATGTTGAGCGATGCCATAAAAGGGGTGTATGCTTCTGTTTTTTTCAGAGACAGCAAGGCGTATATGCAGGCAACCAGCAATGTGATAGACCAAGAGAAGATGGCTGTTATTTTACAACAGGTGGTCGGCACACAGTATGGTGACCGTTTCTATCCTTCTATTTCGGGGGTGGCACGTTCGCTCAACTATTACCCCATAGGAGATGAAAAAGCCGAAGAGGGAACTGTAAGTCTTGCTTTGGGGTTGGGTAAATATATTGTAGACGGAGGTCTGACTCTGAGGGTGTGTCCTTATCATCCTAACCAAGTGTTGCAGACCAGTGAGATGGAAATAGCTCTTCGTGAAACGCAGACTCAGTTTTATGCGCTTGATTTGAAGAATACGGGGCATAACTTTTCTTTGGATGACGGCTTTAATTTGTTGAAGCTTCCGGTGAAAGAAGCTGATAATGATGGAGCCTTAACTTTCATTGCTTCCACGTATGATCCGTATGATATGATTATCCGTGACGGAATTTATCCGGGAGGCCGGAAGGTGATAACATTTGCCAATGTGTTGCAACACGATGTATTTCCTTTGCCCCGTATTTTGCAGTTGGTACAGGAATACGGGCAAAGTGAGATGAGGCGTCCTGTTGAGATAGAGTTTGCTGTGACATTGAACCAGCAAAAGAAGAATGGTACTTTCTATTTATTGCAGATTCGTCCGATGGTCGATGTGAAAGCCAATCTTGAGGAGGATTTGAACCTTATTAAGGATGAGGATGTTCTTTTAAAGAGTAATAATTCACTGGGGCATGGCATTATGGAGGACATTCAGGATGTGATTTATGTGAAGACAGATGGTTATACTGCTTCCAATAATCCGACCATTGCTTATGAAATAGAAAAGATGAACCGTAAATTCTTGGATGAAGGGAAACATTATATATTGGTAGGTCCGGGACGCTGGGGAAGCAGCGATTCGTGGCTGGGCATTCCTGTGAAGTGGCCCCATATTTCGGCTGCACGTGTCATTGTGGAGGCGGGGCTGACTAATTATCGTGTGGACCCTAGTCAGGGAACTCACTTCTTTCAGAATCTGACTTCTTTCGGAGTCGGTTATTTCACAATTAATGCCTATATGAAGGATGGTATCTATAACCAAGAGGTACTGGATACCCGGCCGGCTATTGAAGAAACCAGGTTCATTCGTCATGTGCGGTTTGATAAACCATTGATAGTGAAGATGGATGGAAAGAAGAAGCTGGGGGTAGTGATGTTGCCGGAATAATGTTCTAAATTACGTAAAATGTGTCCTAAATTTCGATAAAAATAGTTATACGCTTAACTTTTTATTATATTTGCACGATTTTTCGAGTATAAATTAAATTAACTAAACAATGAAAAAGAATCTTTTTTATTATTTGTTCGCAGTGATTTGTTCTGTGGCATTGTTCACATCGTGTAGTGATGATGATGATGCCGTGAAGGGGTTAACTATTGATAATGTAGTAGGTACTTTTACAGGCGATTTGAGCGTGTTACAGCAACCTATCCCTAACACTTCCATTACTGTGATTAAAGTGGACGCTAATACGGTGAAAGTAGCACTGAAAGATTTTAAATTCGGAGAATTGGTTATAGGTGATATTACTGCTAATTGCAAGGCTACGTTAGACAAAGAAGGTGATGACTTTGATCTGAACGGGCAAACTACTTTGACTGTTGCTGCTTTGGGAAACGTTGAATTGCCTATTGTTATCGAAGGCGAGGTGGATGCCAAAGAATTGGACATTGATATTAATATTACCAATGTACCGCTACTTAATACATTGAAAGTGGAATTAGAAGGTACTAAATAATTAATATATAACGCATGGAAAGGCAGGGGCTTGTGCGCAGTTCCTGCTTTTTTTAAGTATCAATCTTAATAACGATTAAAACAATGAAAAAGAATCTGTTTTATTATTTGTTCGCTGTGATTTGTTCAGTAAGCCTATTCACTTCATGTAGCGACGATGATGATGAAAAAGTAGTATGTCCGGTAGGTGAAACGACATTTACAGACAAAAGCGGTTTGCAGTTGACTTATAGCAGTGCGCCTATGTTAGGCAAAATGGTGCAATTTGTTCCGCAGGGTAACAAGGCGGTACTGACCCTATCTGGTGCTCCGTTGGATTTATCGGGTTTGCAAAGAGATGCGATGTCTGCTCCGAGCGGCTTGACTACCGCAGGTGTCGTTCCCGGTGAGCTAACTACTACTTTGAATGTAGATTTAAAGATAGAGGGTGATAAAGTTTCTTTTGAAGGAACGGATAAAAAGGAAGGTCGTGTCCTTACTTATAAGGGAGAGGCTACTCCAAGCGGTATGAAATTGGATGTGAATGTGACGATGCCGACAATGGGACTGGCAGGTACTTCATGGAATCTGGCATCATTGGATAAAGAAGAGCCGACAGCTCCATTGCATATTGTATGGAAGGAGAATCATGATGAGGTGGAAATGGAAGGGATTTTGAAACTGATGATCTCTATGATTCCGGTTGAGAATTCAACTATTCCTCAGTTGCTTGACGGCGTTTTGAAGAAGGTGACTTTTTTGCCGGATGGCAATATTCAAGCAGAGTATAAGGATAATCCGACAGATGAGGCATTCAAGACTTCTCCGCTGAATCTAGCTATGTATTCTATGGACGGTGATAATAAAATCCGTGTATATCTGAATGTGAATCAGATTATGGCTGTTGCAGATACCAAAAGTCCGCGCACGTCAATAGAAGAGGCTTTGCCGGCTTTGAAGCAGATTATTCTTCCTATGTTGGCTGAGGGTGTTCCTGTGTTTTATAGAGAGAAGGAAAACGGTAATGTAGCGTTCTATCTGGGATACGATGTATTCCAACCATTGTTGGCTATTGCGGGCGAATTGGTGAAAGATGAGGCGTTGAAAGCAGCTTTGGTGGAATTGGTAAAAGAGAATGCGGGTCCGTTAGGAGGACTTGCTGCTGCATTTGTGAAACAGATTTTGGATAAACTCCCTGATATCATAGCGGTAACTGAAGATGTGCAGATAGGCATTGACTTGATTTCTGCAAAATAAGAGAATAAAAAATAATATTACTTGCTGCCGGTTCCGAAAGAATTTGCAGCAAGGTTTACGGAAAGATGTAGCATGTTACGTTGTAAGAGGCTATATCTTTCTGTGCTTTTTAAAGCTATCACTTTCCCTGTCTTTTGGATTTGTTGTTTTTCGGATGAAATTCAAACGAGAATACTCATGAGTTTTATCCACTTTTTGGATGTTTCGTGATGGTATCATCCAGAAATTCTTTCGGCATGATTTGGTTGCTGTGCGTAATTCCATATGCTGTTTTGTTAATAATTGTTTTTTATTAATCACAACAATGCGTTGACTATTAATTAAGGCGTATATATGTTATCGTTTCTCTAGAAATGGTTTGTCAGTTTCTCTTCGTCAGTGAAGGTTAAGGAAACTATCGGTTGATACTGCAAACATTTCCCTGTTTATTCTCTGCCAGTACCAAATAGTTTTTCAAGTGTTTTCATTTAGTGCGGCATTCTGTTACATCTGTTGCTTTACGTGTGTGACTATGCAGTGTTACCTGTGTGAAGACGCGTAGCCATGTATGTGAAACGATTGCTTCACCTATGTGAAGCAATAAAAATAAATGTTTGCATGATGGGAAACAGTGGTTGAAATAGATATATCTCGCTAGATGGAGTATGAACCGGAAATTTATGAGGTTTAGGTCGGTAATAGGAAAAAGCAAGCGGTTAGTGGAATTTTGGAATGTTTTTTTACAGCAAAGTGTTGGCTTCTAGTTGTTTATAGTGATTGGGCTACAGAGCATTTGCTGGAATTTATTTTTTACTGAATGTGCCGGGCCCGTTTTGTGAACAAGCCTAGCACGTTCGGGAATATACTTCTTTGTGGGGTTATTTCAGAAAAGGTCAGAATGCGTATCCGAATCCCACATTTAGATAAACAGTGTACATATCAAAGCTGATAGTTTCGAAGTCTTTTTTGAATATTTCGTTTGCTCCCCAGTTCAGATCGGCATATACTTTCAAGTGCTTGAAGGCTTTCCAGTCTGCTCCTAATTGTACCCCCCATTGGAAGCGGCGCAGGTCATCCGAAAAGTCATAGGTGGCTATAGCTCCGTTCCTGAAATTGATTTTGTCTCCGGTAGGATTGTTTTCGCGCAGATAGCCTTCGTACACATGACCGCTGAAATCCTTTCCTGTAAGATAAGAAAAGTAAGTACCAGCTTTTAGTGTGAAGCGTGGGTTCAGTTTGTAGGCGGCCAGTACGGGCATGGTGAGGTAGGAATTCTGTACTTTGGTACGTACTCCTCCAGTCCAGTTGCCTTTTAGGCGGTTACCGTCACTGCCTATGATTTCCATACCATAGTTTTTTACAGTTGCTTTGGTGCGCATTCCTTTGTTTTCCAAGCGGATGCCGGTAATGATTCCCCATCGTTGCTTTACTCCTAACCATTTGGTCATGTTACCTTCGATACTAACGCTCAGAGTGGGGGTATAGCTGTCAATGCTGCGTATTTCTTCTGGGAAAGGTTGGGGAAGTGTTCCTCCGATGTTAAATCCGGCTCTTATTTCATATTCCCATCCATGCAGGGCGGCATTAATTAAGGTACGGTTGCGGTTGCTCTGTGCTGCTATGGACAGGCTGAACAGTAGAGCAGTTAGTGTCAATATATAATTTTTTATTTTCATATCTTTTTATTTAATGAGATTTTTGTTACTTGCATATCAGTTCCATGTCGTCTATCAGCAGGGTGCTGCCGGGCGCTCCTTTGAAGAGATCGCCTTCCTTGCTAGATGCCATAACAATAGCTATGTTATATTTTCCGTCTGCCAGTTTTATAGGGTCTACTGCTTTACCGTAGCGGAGATAGTCAAAAGTCAGTTCAAAACGAGTCCATTCGTCCGTTTCGCGCGCATCCTCACTGGTAATAGCTGCCGAGGCTACCATGTTGGGATGTTCATAATTGTTGGCAGCGATGTGTCCGTCCAACATCTGTATGCCGTTGGTCTTTTCGTAGAATAAGGCATAGAGGTTGAATGTGTCTTTTCGGTCGGTGTATTTTCCGTTTTCGTAGAACTGCTCTCCAGCTTTGTATTTATAATAGCCGATCAGTTTCACGGGCTCTTTATAGAAAGTAACCCCGAATTGTGTGGCGGATAGTGCGTCGCTTAATGCGTTACCCACATCAAAGTATCCCATAAACAGATTGCCCGATGCAATGGGCATTCCCACCATGTTTCCCAAGTCGCCGGTGACACGGGTGGTCAGTTGCACGCAATTTCCGTTTCGTCCGTTGGAATTCAAGATAGTAGGAAAATTGTCCGGTTGGTATTTGCCGCTAGCAGTCAGGGCAAAGCCTTGGTTCCCACTACTCCATTCCAGAGTGGAATATCCGGTCGATGCTTCATAGAACAGGTAGTATGTATTTTTATTGTAAGTAGCCTGCCGCACGTTTTCGAAATGATAGGAAGTGGGAATGCTTTCTGCTTTTGGAAATTGTATACTGACAGAGTAGGTGCGATGCCATTGACCATCTTCCGAAGTTACCTCGTAGCGTACCGGACGGGTGAAGTTCTGTGTGCTTCCATTGGCTGGTGTGATAGTGGCTCCGGGTGTTAGCTCGAAAGTGGGGGCCAATTGGGTGAGATCGGTTCCGTTGTGCACCTCCAGACGGAGGGGATAGGCGTTGATTTCTCCGTCGAAGGGGGCATTATAGTTGATGATGGCATCTGTCAGTATACCTTCGGGCAGGGTACAGTTCAGAATGTCAGCTTCGGCATTAGGGGCTTCATTCTTGATGCACGAAGTGCAAAGAATCATTCCGGTTGCCGCACAGGCTAGTAAGTCTTTTAGTTTCATGAATTTATAGTTTAATAATTTTGTTGAAATGAAAATATGTGTAATGAATGACAAAGTTACTGCTTTTTGTTGAAAAATTCTGTGTTTTTATTCAAAAAGAGGATTATCATTTTTGTATTTGGTTATTTGTGAAGAACTTTGATGTTTATAGCACAAAGAAGGACGTGGAAATTATTTCCCGCGTCCTTCTCTACAATATGATATAATATAAAGGAATGGTTTTTATTAAACAATACCTTGAGCCATCATAGCTTTGGCTACCTTCATGAATCCTGCTACATTAGCACCTTTCACATAGTTTACATAACCATCGGCTTCAGTACCGTATTGTACACAAGCCTCATGAATATTTTTCATGATACTTTTCAATTTTTCGTCTACTTCTTCTTGACTCCAGCCCAGTTTGATAGAATTTTGAGTCATTTCCAATCCAGATACAGATACGCCGCCTGCATTGGCTGCTTTGCCCGGGGCATACAGGATTTTGGCTTCTTGGAATACGCGGATAGCTTCAGGGGTAGAAGGCATGTTTGCACCTTCGCTGACAGCTATGACACCATTGGCAACCAATTGTTTGGCTTCATCACCGTTCAATTCGTTCTGAGTGGCAGAGGGTAATGCGATATCACCTTTCTCACCCCAAGGACGAGCACCTGCTACATATTTGCAGCCATATTTTTCTGCATATTCACGGATACGTCCACGGTATAAATTTTTCAGTTCCATGATGAAATCCAATTTTTCGCGGTCTATTCCATCCGGATCATAGATGTAACCATCTGAATCGGACATGGTAACTACTTTACCACCCAACTCGATTACTTTTTCTACCGTGTATTGAGCTACGTTACCTGAACCTGAAACCAAACAAGTTTTTCCCTTCAGGTCTGTGCCTTTGGTTTTCAGCATTTCCATCAAGAAATAGATGTTACCATATCCGGTTGCTTCAGGGCGAATCAGAGAACCACCGAATTCGCGGCCCTTACCGGTCAGTACACCGGAGAATTCATGAGAGAGTTTCTTGTACATGCCGAACATGAAACCTACTTCACGACCACCTACACCGATATCACCTGCAGGTACGTCAGTCTCAGGACCGATATGGCGCCATAATTCCAACATGAATGCCTGGCAGAAACGCATTACTTCGGCGTTTGATTTGCCACGCGGAGAGAAGTCGGAACCTCCTTTGCCACCACCCATCGGAAGAGTAGTTAGTGAATTTTTGAATGTCTGCTCGAAGGCAAGGAATTTCAAAATTCCCAAGTTTACAGAAGAGTGAAAACGGATACCACCTTTGTAAGGACCAATGGCATTATTATGTTGTACGCGGTAACCCATATTTGTCTGGATGTTACCTTTGTCATCCATCCACGTTACACGGAATTGATACACACGATCAGGAATACACAAACGTTCAATCAGGTTCACCTTGTCAAATTCGGGATGTTTGTTGTATTCTTCTTCGATTGTACTTAGCACTTCCTCTACCGCTTGATGATATTCAGGCTCATTGGGGAATCTTCTTTTCAAATCTTCTAATACCTTAGCTGCATTCATAATCTACTTCTTTTTATAATTGTTAATTAATTCTTCTTGTTTCTTTTGATGGTGCAAAAATATAGATAAGAATTGAAATATGCAACAAATTATAAAGAAAATGCGTATAAAAATATCAATATGTACAAAATGTAAGCTAAAAAGCGGATAAAAGATTATTTTCCTCTTTCCTTGAGATATTTTAATAGTGGAATAAAGACTAAAGCTCCCGAAATGATAATGGATAGTATTAAAGGCCCGTCAATATGTTCGCTCCCTGTTAGAATAATATAGCAAATGGCAATCCATAAAAGGGCTAAGGTTACGATTTGTGGGAGGGAAAGCGGTTTTCTTCTCATAGTATTGCTTTAATGAATTGAATATATTTCACCACAAATAGCCTTGATTTACACAGATAGAATTTGCTGGTACTAACAAGCATGATTAATAATCTGTGTAAATCTATGCAATCTGTGGTGAAAGTTATTTATTTTTCTTTCTTTTTCTTGTCAACGATGGCATCAATAACCGCAACCGCAGTGATGTTTACAATATCGCGTACAGAAGCTTCACAATCAGTGAAATGAATAGGTTTGTTCAATCCCATTTGTATCGGGCCGATTACCTCGGTTTCACTCATAGACTGAATGAGCTGGTAAGTAGCATTGGCAGAACTTAGGTTCGGGAATACTAACGTGTTTACTTCTTTACCTTTCAAACGTGTGAAGGGATATTTCTCATCACGTAATTTAGTGTTCAGTGCAAAATTGACTTGCATTTCACCATCTATAGCCAGTTCCGGATATTCTTTCTGCATATAGTCCACCGCATCATGTACTTTAGCCGGGCTTCCTTCTGTATCTGAACCGAAGTTGGAGTAAGACAGCATGGCCATTGTCGGAGTGTGATTAAAGAACTCTACCGTTTTCTTCGACAATTTAGCGATGTCAATCAGTGTGTCGGTGTCCGGGTGACGGTTAATCAGGGTATCGGCTACAAAATAAGTACCTTTCTTTGAATTCAAGATATGCATTGTACCGAAATGTTTGTATTCCGGTTGGATACCGATAACTTCTTTCGCTACCTTGATTGTGTTGGAATATTTGGTATATAGACCGGTGATGAATGCATCGGCCTCTCCGGTTTCAACCATCATCATACCAAAATAGTTGCGCTCGAACATTTTGTCGTTGGATTCCTGAAGGTTGGCTCCTTGGCGTGCGCGTTTTTCCGAAAGGATGCGGGCATAACGCTCACGACGTTCAGCTTCACGGTCATGACGGAGGTTGATGATTTCAATTCCTTCCAAGCTCAGATCCAGTTCTTTTGCCAGTTTTTCAATGCGTTCGTCATTACCTAATAGGATAGGATGACAGATTCCTTCGGCTTTGGCTTCTACGGCAGCTTTTAACATGGTAGGATGGATACCTTCGGCAAATACCACCCGCTGTGGGTCGCGACGGGCTGTTTCGTAAAGTTGACGGGTCAATTTGCTTTCTTGTCCCATCAATTCGCGCAGCCGGGTCTTGTAGGCTTCCCAGTCGGTGATGTTTTTGCGTGCCACTCCTGATTCCATTGCTGCTTTTGCCACAGCCATGGAAACTTCGGTAATCAAACGAGGGTCAACCGGTTTCGGAATGAAATAATCAGGACCGAAAGTAAAATTATTCACATGATAGGCTTCGTTCACTACGTCGGGAACAGGTTGTTTTGCCAAATCGGCGATAGCATGCACGGCAGCCAGCTTCATTTCTTCATTGATAGCTTTGGCCTGAGTATCCAGAGCTCCGCGGAAAATATAAGGGAAACCGATTACGTTATTGATCTGGTTAGGATAGTCTGAACGTCCGGTAGACATCAGTACATCGGGGCGGGATGCCATGGCGTCTTCGTAAGAGATTTCCGGAGTCGGATTGGCTAATGCGAATACGATAGGATGATCTGCCATACTGCGGACCATATCCTGAGTCAGCACATTACCTTTTGATAGTCCTAAAAATACGTCTGCACCTTTAATGGCTTCTTCCAGTGTATGTACATCGCGACGGTCAGTAGCAAAAAATTTCTTACTTTCTGTCAAGTTAGGACGGTCACTGGTTATCACGCCTTTGCTGTCTAGCATTAAAATGTTTTCTTTCCGTGCTCCTAATGCTACATACAGTTTTGTACAGGAAGTGGCGGAGGCTCCGGCACCGTTTACTACGATTCTTACATTTTCAATTTTCTTTCCGGCAACTTCCAATGCATTTAATAAGCCGGCGGATGAAATGATGGCTGTACCGTGTTGGTCGTCATGCATTACTGGAATATCCAGTTCTTCTTTCAGCCGGTTTTCTATCTCGAAACATTCGGGAGCCTTGATGTCTTCCAGGTTGATACCTCCGAAAGTGGGAGCGATGGCTTTTACTGCCTGAATAAATTTTTCGGGGTCTTTCTCATTCACTTCAATGTCAAAAACATCAATACCTGCATAGATTTTGAAAAGTAATCCTTTACCTTCCATGACAGGTTTTCCGCTCAATGCACCTATGTCGCCTAGTCCTAGAACGGCTGTACCATTGGAAATAACGGCTACTAAGTTGCCTTTCGCAGTATAGTCGTATGCAGTTTGCGGGTCTTTCTCTATTTCCAGACAAGGCTCAGCTACTCCGGGAGAGTAAGCCAGTGACAGGTCTGTTTGTGTGCTGTACGGTTTTGTCGGTACAACTTCAATTTTTCCGGGCTTGCCTTGCGAGTGGTATAGCAAAGCAGCTTCTTTGGTAATCTTGACCATAATCTTTTTCCTTATAATTAGATATCGTTTTAAATTGGTGGCAAAAATATAAATAAAATTATAATTTGAAGCCTAAATACTGTAAAATGATGTCGAATTGATGATTTTTTAAGTGTTGATTTTGACCAATGTGAAAATCAGATTTCATTCTTTCGTATTTTGCTGGACAAAGATAGCGAAAAAATAGTTTCATTCATGTCCGTATCATGTATGAGTTGTAATATGGTTTGCTTGTTTAGATCTGGAAACAGATTGAATATATATAGAATATATTTTACATAATTAATATCCTTCTATATGCGCACGTTATTTATAGTTAAAGCTAATGGGCTAAGCGAACAAATGCCGGAAAAATGACTAATTTTGCGGCAGTAAAAACTAATTGGGTTTAAAAAGTTTTCTATAAACATCTGTTAATTCGACAAATAAGTAAAGTTCAATAATATTAGTTATGAAAATGACAGTAAATAGTATGAAATGTATTTCATGGAGCCGCCTCGCGATATTTACGGCGGCAATGACCATTTTAAGCAGTTGTGGAGGCGGTCAGAGCGGTATGAAGTTGGGTGATGACGAATTTACCGTCGTGGCTGTACAGTCTACAGCCAGCCAGCAGTCTACTTCTTATCCCGCAACTATCAAAGGTGTTCAGGATATCGAGGTGCGTCCTCAGGTTTCCGGCTTTATCGTAAAGCTTTGTGTGGACGAAGGTGCAACGGTAAAGAAAGGCCAGGCGCTCTTTCAGATCGATCCTACACAGTATGCGGCTGCCGAACGTCAGGCAAAAGCTGCTGTAGAGATGGCAAAATCGAATGTCAATACGCTATCTTTGAACGAACAACAGAAGAAAAATTTGTATGATAAGAAAATTATCAGCGATTTTGAGTATCAAAGCGCAGTAGACCAATTGCTTTCTGCAAAAGCCAGTTTGGCACAGGCTGAGGCTCAGTTGACCAGCGCTCGTCAGAATTTGGGCTTCTGTACAGTGACCAGCCCTTCAGATGGAGTGGTGGGTACATTCCCGTATCGTATTGGTAGTTTGGTGAGCCCTTCGGTAACACAACCGTTGACTACCGTGAGTGAAATCGGTGAAATGTATGTGTATTTCTCTATGACTGAAAAGCAGTTGTTGGGTTTGACAAGAGCCGGTGGCACACTGAAAGAACAACTGGAGAAGATGCCGGCTGTAAAATTGGAATTGGCTGACGGTACAATGTATACTGAAGAAGGTAAGATTGACGCTGTAAGTGGTGTTATTGACCAGACTACCGGTTCGGTAAGTATGCGTGCCGTTTTCCCGAACAAACAGCTTGTATTGCGTAGTGGTGGTATGGCTAATGTAATTTTCCCTTATACTATGGAGGATATTATTTTGATTCCTCAGTCGGCTACACAGGAAATTCAGGATAAAAAGTTTGTTTATGTGCTTCAGTCGGATAATACATTGAAGCATACTGAGATCAAAGTGTCGAATTTGAGTGACGGTAAGAATTATATTGTTACCAGTGGTTTGAAGCCCGGCGATAAAATTGTAGTTGAAGGTGTACAGACGTTGAAGGACGGACAGACAATTACTCCGATTACTCCGGAACAGAAAGAGGCGAAATATCAACAACACCTGAAAGACCAGAAGGAAGGGAATATTGCCACGGCCTTTAAATAATCAGTATAAAATAAACAGATTAACTTCGTTTATATAAATAAGGTATATAGAGAATGAAACTAGATAGATTTATTAACCGTCCGGTGCTATCAACGGTAATCTCCGTCTTGATAGTTATTCTGGGTATCATCGGACTTGCTACATTGCCGGTTACGCAATATCCGGATATTGCACCTCCTACGGTGCAGGTACGTGCCACCTATACCGGTGCGAACTCCACAGCTGTATTGAATTCGGTCATCGCGCCGTTGGAAGACCAGATAAACGGTGTGGAGAACATGATGTATATCCAGTCATCAGCATCCAATAACGGTGCTGCCGATATTAACGTTTACTTTAATCAGGGAACAGATCCGGATATGGCGGCTGTTAATGTGCAGAACCGTGTTTCTATGGCACAAGGATTGCTGCCTGCTGAAGTAACCAAGGTGGGTGTGACTACTCAGAAACGCCAGAACTCCATGTTGATGGTCTTTTCATTGTATGATGAAACCGACTCGTATAATATTGAGTTCATTGAAAACTATGCTAATATTAACTTGATTCCTGAAATCAAGCGTGTAAAGGGGGTAGGTGATGCTAATGTGTTGGGACAGGATTATTCTATGCGTATCTGGTTGAAACCGGATGTGATGGCGCAGTACAAACTGGTTCCTACTGATGTTTCGGCAGCATTGGCCGAACAGAATATTGAGGCGGCTCCGGGACAGTTCGGTGAACGTGGTAATCAGACTTTCCAATACACGATCCGTTATAAAGGACGTTTGCAGCAAACGACTGAATTTGAAGATATTGTTATCAAGGCCTTGCCGGATGGTAATGTACTTCGTTTGGGAGATGTGGCCGATATAGAATTAGGTCGTCTGGCTTATACATTCAATAATATGGTAAATGGTCACAAGGCTGTATCTTGTATCGTCTATCAGATGGCAGGTTCTAATGCTACCGAAACTATTTCCGATTTGGAGAAAGTGCTTGCAAAGGCACAGGAATCACTGCCGACAGGTTTGAATATCAATATCGCCCAAAATGCCAATGACTTCTTGTTCGCTTCTATCCATGAAGTAATCAAGACGTTGATAGAGGCATTTATCTTGGTGTTTATTGTGGTATATATCTTCTTGCAGGATATGCGTTCAACGCTGATTCCGGCTATTGCCATTCCGGTGGCGTTGGTGGCTACTTTCTTTGTACTGAAACTGATTGGCTTCAGTGTGAACCTGCTGACTCTTTCGGCGATGGTGCTTGCCATTGCGATTGTGGTCGATGATGCCATTGTCGTCGTCGAGGGGGTTCATGCCAAGTTGGATCAGGGATACAAGTCTTCCCGTGAGGCTTCTATTGATGCCATGAGTGAACTGGGTGGAGCTATCGTTTCTATTACGTTAGTCATGATGTCTGTGTTTATTCCGGTAAGTTTCATGGGAGGTACTGCCGGTACATTCTACCGTCAGTTTGGTATCACCATGGCGATCTCTATCGGTTTTTCAGCTTTGAATGCATTGACTTTGTCACCGGCACTGTGCGCAATTTTCTTGAAACCGCATGATGAGGGACATGGAGCAAAGAAGATGACCCGTGTAGAACGTTTCCATACAGCCTTTAATGCGGCTTATGATTCTATATTGAAGAAGTACAAGAAGCATGTAGTATTCTTTATCCATAAGAAATGGTTGTCATTCGGGCTGGTTGCCGCTTCTATCATTTTGTTGGTATTCTTTATGAAGGTTACTCCGACGGGTATGGTGCCCAATGAAGATACCGGTACCATTATGGGTGCGGTGACACTGCCTCCCGGTACTTCACAGGAACGTGCAATGGAAATCTTAAACCGTGTAGACAGCTTGGTGGCTGCCGAACCGGCTGTAGATTCCCGTACGGTGATTTCCGGTTTCGGCTTTATTGGTGGTCAGGGACCTTCTTACGGTTCTATCATTATTAAGCTGAAAGATTGGGAAGAACGCTCCATGATGCAGAATTCGGATATTGTGGTAGGTACGTTGTTTATGCGTGCGCAGAAGATCATCAAGGATGCGCAGGTATTGTTCTTTGCTCCTCCTATGATTCCGGGTTATTCGGCATCCAGTGATATCGAGTTGAATATGCAGGATAAGACCGGTGGAGACTTGAATCATTTTTATGATGTAGTTTTGGACTATATGGATGCGTTGAAGGCACGCCCTGAAATTAATTCGGCCCAGACTACCTTCAATCCGAGTTTCCCCCAATATATGTTGGATATTGATGCTGCTGCTTGTAAGAAGGCAGGAATCAGTCCTAGTGATATTCTGACTACCATGCAGGGATATTTCGGTGGTTTGTATGCTTCTAACTTCAACCGTTTCGGTAAGATGTATCGTGTTATGATTCAGGCGGAACCCGAAGCGACCAAGAATCTGGAATCCTTGAATAGTATCAAGATACGTAATGGGAATGAGATGGCTCCTATTTCCCAGTTCGTTTCTGTCAAGAAAGTATATGGACCGGATGTTATCGGCCGTTTCAACCTTTATACGTCTATCAAAGTGATGGTGGCTCCTGCCAGTGGCTATACTTCCGGACAGGCTTTGCAGGCTATTGCGGAAGTTGCTAAAGAGAATTTGCCTACCGGTTACGGTTATGAGTTGGGAGGTATGGCTCGTGAAGAGGCATCTACCAGTGGCAGTTCCACAGGTATCATCTTCATTCTGTGTTTTGTATTCGTTTATTTGTTGCTGAGTGCACAGTATGAAAGTTACATTCTGCCGTTGTCCGTATTGCTTTCAGTACCGTTCGGTCTGTTGGGTAGCTTCCTGTTTGTAAACGGATTTGCAGCATTGGGAAATATTCCGGCTTTGAAGATGATTTTAGGAACCATGTCAAATGATATTTATATGCAGATTGCATTGATCATGTTGATGGGATTGTTGGCGAAGAATGCCATTCTGATTGTAGAGTTTGCTTTGGATCGCCGTAAGCAGGGAATGAGTATTTCCTGGGCTGCGGTTTTGGGTGCGGCAGCCCGTTTGCGACCGATCTTAATGACCTCATTGGCCATGATTGTAGGTTTGATTCCGTTGATGTTGGCTAT
This sequence comes from Phocaeicola sp. GP0067, assembly GCF_031119655.1. Classification (NCBI taxonomy): domain Bacteria; kingdom Pseudomonadati; phylum Bacteroidota; class Bacteroidia; order Bacteroidales; family Bacteroidaceae; genus Phocaeicola; species Phocaeicola sp. GP0067. The sequence goes on along the minus strand of NZ_JAVHZY010000010.1, from coordinate 15,386 downwards.
GGGAGTTGGTGCTCATGGTAACCGTACTTTGGGAGCTTCGGCTATTGGTGGTATGTTGATTGGTATGATCTTCCAGATCTTTATCGTACCCGTATTGTTTGTGGTATTCCAATGGTTACAAGAGAAATTCAAACCGATTGAATGGGAAAGTGTGGACAATACAGAGGTTGAACCCGAAATTGAACAATACACCCGTAAATGAACAGAAGAACAATGAAAAAGATAATAGGATTATGTTGCGCGACGTTTTTATTAAGCGGTTGCCACATCTATAAATCATACGATCGTCCCGAGTCGATAGATGCCACTGGCATCTATCGTGACCCGGTTGCCGCCAACGATACATTGGCTGCTAACGATACAACCAATATGGGTAACTTGTCATGGAAGGAAATTTTCCGTGATCCGAAATTGCAGATGCTGATTGAAGAGGGATTGGCAAACAATGTAGATATGCAGGCTGCTATCCTGCGTGTAAAGGAGGCCAAGGCGTTATTGACATCAGCTCGTTTGTCTTATCTCCCTTCTTTGGCCCTTGCTCCACAAGGTTCGTTGACTAGTGTGGACAAAAGTACTCCTGTTAAGAACTATACTTTACCTGCTTCTGCAAGCTGGGAAGTTGATTTGTTCGGCAAATTGCTGAATGCCCATCGTGGCCAGAAAGCTTCTTATTTGCAAAGTAAGGCCTATCAGCAGGCAGTGCGTTCACAGTTGATTGGTGGTATAGCCAATGCTTATTATTCTTTATTGATGCTAGACCGTCAAGTCAGTGTGACCGAACAGAATGTGGCGTTAATGAAAGAAACAGTGCGCACTATGGAAGCTATGAAGGAAGCCGGTATGACTACCGAAGCTGCTGTGGCACAGAGTAAAGGGGCTTATCACCAGACGGAGGCTTCATTGGCTGACTTGAAACGCCAGGTGCGTGAAACTGAGAATTCTATCTCCGTATTGTTGGCAAAGGCTCCTCAGAACATAGACCGTGGAACATTGGAGGAACAAGTGATGCCGGCAGATTTGGCGGTGGGAGTTCCTTTACAGTTGCTTGAGAACCGGCCCGATGTAAAAGCGGCAGAATTGGCATTAGCCGACGCTTATTATACTACCAATCAGGCGCGTTCCGCTTTTTATCCCAGTGTTAATATTACAGGTACTCTGGGATGGACTAATGGTTCCAATGGTACAGTGATTTCTAATCCTGCCGTTATGCTTTGGAATGCTATCGGCTCATTGACGCAACCCATTTTCCAGCGTGGAAAATTGATTGCCAACTTGAAAGTATCGAAAGCGGAAGAACAGATTGCCAAGATGAATTATCAGCAGACTATTCTGGAAGCTGGTAAGGAAGTAAGTGATGCTTTGTTCCTGTATGATACGGCAGACAAAAAGTTGAGCGAGCACCAGGCACAGGTTTCTGAAATGCAAAAAGCGGTGGAGATGAACAATGATTTGTTTCAGGCGGGAAAGGCCACTTATCTGGAAATCATTACTGCACAACAGTCATTGCTGAGTGCCCAGTTGAACGAAGTATCCGATACTTTCCAGCGTATGCAGGCTGTTATCAATCTGTACAGCGCATTGGGCGGTGGACGTGAATAATTAACCTTAAAAATAATATGAATATGATTAGTCCGTTAGCTTATGTAGACCCGTCTGCAAAAATCGGGAAAAACGTAACTATTCACCCGTTTGCCTACATTGATAAGAATGTGGAGATAGGTGATGATAATGTAATTATGCCCAACGCCAGCATTATGAGCGGCGCACGCATCGGTAACGGAAATACCATTTATAACGGAGCTGTAATTGCTGCTACTCCGCAAGATTTTAAATATACGGGTGATGATACCATTGCCCGTATAGGTAATAATAATACCATCCGTGAGAATGCGGTTATTATTCGTGCCACTTTCGCCGGAGATGAGACTGTGGTAGGAAGCGGTAACTTTATTATGCAGGGAGCACGTATCTCACATGATGTGACCATCGGTAATAACTGTATTATTGGTAACGGTTCGCAGGTGTCAGGTTGTTGTGTAGTCGAGGATTATGCTATTCTTACTTCCAATGTACTGATGCAGGGAAAGACTCGTTTGGGGACTTATGCCGCCGTACAGGGCGGGTGTCGTTTTACCAAGGATATTCCTCCTTATTGTGTGGCAGCCCATGAGCCTACGGCTTTTTACAGCATCAATACCACCGTGTTGCAACATGAAGGTTTTTCGGAAACGGTTATTAAACATATAGCGCATGCTTTCCGTATATTGTATAAAGTGAATACATCTACAGAGGATGCATTGCGTCGTATTGAAGAACAGGTTCCGTCTAGTCCTGAAATTGTACATCTGATAGAGTTTGTCAGAAGTTCTAAGTTGGGTATTATAAAATAAATGTATCTTTGTCTCCCTTTATGTTAAGAATGAATAGCGTCAGGAAAAAAAGAACGGATAAAACGGTAGTGAAGGAACACATTGTTTTGGCAGCAGCGAAATCATTTGCCCAGAAAGGTGTCAAAACAGTGAGAATGGATGATATTGCTGCCGGATTATCTATATCTAAACGTACGCTTTATGAATTGTTCCATGACAAAGAGGATTTATTACTTGATGTCATGAAGTTACATCGGGAGGAGATGCAGGAATATATGACTCAAGTGGCTTCCAAAGCAGAAAATGTTTTGGAAGTCCTCTTGAAGTTTTTTCAAAGAAGTGCCCAGGAATTTCAGAATACAAACAGGAAATTCTTTGAGGATATTGAGAAATATCCCAAGGTAATGCGTTACATTGACGAAAGCCGGAAGGAGAATTTGGATTCGGCTATGGAATTTTATCGCAAAGGAGTGGAACAAGGCATTTTTAGAAATGATGTAAATTATAATATTGTACGCGCTATGGTATGTGAGCAGATGGATTTGTTGTTGCATTCGGAAATATGCAAGTCCTATTCGCTTGGTGAAATTTATGAAACAGTTGTATTTATGCATATGCGTGGCATTTCCACTGAAAAGGGGTTGAAGATTGTGGATAATTTTTTATTGAATTTAAAAGGAAACGAACATAATAAGTATGGTTAGAAATTAAATAAGTCACTAAATAAAGAATAATAGTTAATGAAATTTTATTGCAAACCTACGTTAACCTTGTTTTTGCTGCTTTATGTAGCAATACAAAGTGCACAAGCACAAGACACATTGAGGATTACCTTACAGGACGCAGTCCGGATAGCATTGAGCGACAATCCCACCATTAAAGTCGCCGGTCAGGAAATCCTGTTAAAGAAAGAAGCCCGCCGGGAAGCTTATGCCGGTCTTTTCCCAGAAGCCAGTTTGGTGGGCAGTTATTCACGAGCCATAAAAAAGCAGTCATTCGCCATGATGGGAGAGGTGATTGAAGTCGGTACAGATAATACTTATAGTGGTGGTCTGTCTGTCAGTCTGCCTGTCTTTGCTCCGGCTCTTTACAAAAGTATCAGTTTGACAAGTACAGATGTGAACCTGGCGGTAGAGAAATCACGTGCTTCACGTCTGGATATGGTAAATCAAGTGACCAAGGCATTTTTTCAGTTGCTTTTGGCACAGGACAGTTATGAAGTGCTGCTTAAAAGTTATAAGCAGAGTGAAGATAATTATAATGTGGTGAAAGCTAAATATGAACAGGGGACTGTCAGTGAATATGATAAGATTAGTGCGGATGTGCAGATGCGCAGCTTGAAACCTACCGTGGTGTCTGCCCGTAACGGAGTGAATTTGGCAAATTTGCAGTTGAAGGTCTTGATGGGAATGGAGTCTGATGTAAAGGTAGCGGTTGAAGGCAATCTGAAGGATTATGAAATGTCTATGTTTACTCGTCAGGCAATGCCTCGTCCAGACAATTTGACAAATAACAGTACGTTGAAGCAATTGGAACTGAATGCATTGCAATTAAAGCAGACGCTGAAGTTGCAGTATACCAACTTTATGCCGACCCTTTCTGCCAGTTTCCAATATATGTATACTTCAATGAATGATAATTTCAAGTTCAAGGAATACGATTGGAGGCCCTATTCTACTATCGGCCTGAATCTAAGCATTCCTTTGTTCAAAGGAAGTAATTTTACTCAATTGAAACAGACCCGTATCCAGATGAAACAACTGGAAGAGAACCGTATCAATACAGAGCGGCAACTCACTATGCAAGCTACCGGTTATTTGGATAATATGGCCGCTAGTACGGAACAGGTGGTAAGTAATAAAGAAGCTGTCTTTCAGGCGGAGAAAGGGCGTACTATTGCCGAAAAAAGATATGAAGTTGGAAAAGGAACTATCTTGGAATTGAATAGTTCGGAAGTGGCTTTAACAGAGGCCCAACTGACTTATAACCAGTCCATCTATGACTATCTGGTAGCTAAAGCTGATTTGGATTTAGTCTTAGGCATTGATGAAGTAACGGAACAATAACACATTAACATAAAGATAACAGTATGAGAAAATATTTTCAATTCGCAGCTTGGCTGGTGGTAACTATGCTGGGGGCATGTTCAGGTGGAACGGAGAGTAAGGAAGCTGCTGATACCGCTATGGAGGACAAACCGGTAGTCCGGCTTGCTTCCGTAACTTCCCGCGATGTAGATCAGATAGAGGAATATACTGCCACTGTTGAAGCGGAAGCGAAAAATAATATAGCTCCGACCTCTCCCGGGCGTATAGACCGTATTTTTGTTGAAGTGGGAAACCATGTATCCAAAGGACAGAAATTAGTACAGATGGATGCGGCAAATCTGAAACAAATGAAATTGCAATTAGAAAATGAAGAAACGGAATTCAGACGTATGGATGAACTGTACAAAGTGGGTGGAGCTTCCAAATCTGAATGGGATGCAGCAAAAACAGCTTTAGATGTACGTCGTACTTCCTATAATAATTTGTTGGAGAATACGCAGTTGTTAAGCCCTATTCATGGAGTGGTTACAGCACGTAATTTTGATAACGGTGATTTATATTCTTCCGCTTCCACTCCTGTGTTGGTCATTGAACAGATCACTCCGGTTAAACTGTTGATCAATGTATCCGAACCTTATTTCCCGAAAGTGACTAAAGGTATGATCGTAAAGGTGAAATTTGATGTGTATGGTGATGAGGAATTCGAAGGGAAAGTTAGTTTGGTGTATCCTACTATTGATGCTGCTACTCATACTTTTCCTGTAGAGGTAAAATTGGCTAATACCCGTCAGCGTATACGTCCGGGAATGTTTGGCCGTGTGACTGTGAGCTTTGGTACATTGCGGCATGTGGTGGTTCCTGATCAGGCTATTGTGAAACGTGCCGGTTCGGGCGACCGTTATGTATATGTCTACAAAGACGGTAAGGTTTCTTATAATAAAGTAGAATTGGGACGTCGGATGGGAACCGAATATGAATTGATTTCCGGGGTGGAGGATAATTCGCAGGTGGTGGTTGCCGGTCAGACCCGTTTGGCCGATGGTGTGGAAGTGGCAGTAAATTAAAAATTGAGAATTAGTTGATAATACTCCATATTTATTTACCTATATATGATTTTTTAGTTCTTAATTTTTAATTTAACAAACATGAGTTTATACGAAGGAGCGGTTAAAAAACCGATTATGACCTCGTTATGCTTTTTGGCCGTAGCGATCTTTGGTCTGTTCTCATTGTCGAAACTTCCGGTAGACTTGTATCCCGATATTGATACCAATACCATTATGGTTATGACATCTTATCAGGGTGCCAGTGCTTCCGATATAGAGAACAACGTAACCCGTCCGTTGGAAAATACGTTGAACTCGGTTAGTAATTTGAAACATATTACATCCAAGTCTTCAGAAAATATATCAGTTATCACTTTGGAATTCGAATATGGCTATGATATTGATGTGTTGACTAATGATGTGCGTGATAAATTGGATATGGTGAGTTCGGAGCTTCCCGATGAAGTCAATACTCCGATTATCTTTAAGTTCAGTACGGATATGATTCCTATCCTGCTGTTGTCCGTTCAGGCAGAAGAAAGTCAGCCGGCTCTGTATAAGATATTGGATGATAATGTAGTAAATCCTTTGGCTCGTGTTCCCGGTGTGGGAACGGTGTCCATTGCCGGTGCGCCGAAGCGTGAGGTGAATATTTATTGTGATCCCAACAAACTGGAAGCATATGATCTGACGATTGAGACCATCAGTTCCATTGTCGGGGCTGAAAATAAGAATACTCCGGGTGGAACTTTCGATGTGGGCAGTAATACCTATTCCTTGCGTGTGGAAGGAGAATTCAAGGACCCGAAAGAAATGGAGAATATCGTAGTGGGTATACGCAATGGTGCTTCGGTGTATTTGCGTGACGTGGCAACGGTAGTCGATTCTGTAGAAGAACGTGCTCAGGAAACCTATAATAACGGGGTGCAGGGAGCCATGATTGTTGTACAGAAACAATCGGGAGCAAACTCAGTGAACATTTCCCGGAAAGTAATGGAGCAGTTGCCTAAGTTACAGAAGTCACTGCCCAGTGATGTGAAACTGGGGGTTATTGTGAACACTTCGGATAATATTTTGAATACCATCGACAGTTTGACGGAAACTATTATGTATGCCATTCTGTTTGTGGTCTTGGTGGTATTTGTTTTCTTAGGTCGTTGGCGTGCTACGGTGATTATCTGTATCACTATCCCCATGTCATTGATTGCCTCCTTTATTTATTTGGCTATCACGGATGGGGGATCTCTGAATATTATTTCTTTGTCGTGCCTTTCTATTGCGATTGGTAATGTGGTGGATGACGCTATTGTTGTTTTGGAAAACGTAACGACCCATATCGAGCGTGGCTCCGAGCCGAAACAGGCAGCTATCCATGGAACAAATGAGGTGGCAATTTCTGTTATCGCATCCACATTGACCATGATTGCGGTATTCTTCCCGTTGACGATGGTCAGTGGTATGTCGGGAGTTTTGTTCCGTCAGTTGGGCTGGATGATGTGTGTCATTATGACTATTTCTACTATCTCGGCTCTGTCATTTACTCCGATGATGTGTGCGCAGATGCTTCGCTTGCAAAAAAAACAAAGTAAGTGGTTTGTCACATTCTACAAACCGATAGAACGTGCGTTGGATGGATTGGATAACTGGTATCAGAAACGTTTGAACTGGGCTGTCCGTCACCGCAAGACCATTATTGCCGGTTGTTTCGGGTTCTTTCTGCTGAGCCTGATTTGTGCGAAAGGAATTGGTACAGAGTTTTTTCCGTCACAAGACAACAGTCGTATTTCTGTTCAATTACAATTGCCTATCGGAGCTCGCGTAGAGCGTGCCCAGGCATTGGCCCAGGAGCTGACCGAAAGGTGGCTGAAGAAATATGAAGGGGTGATGCGTATCTGTAACTATACTGTGGGACAGGCTGATGCGGATAATACTTGGGCTTCTATTCAGGATAATGGTAGCCATATCATTTCATTCAATATCAACCTTTATAATCCCGATCAGCGTTCTGTTACGTTGGCAGAAGTCTGCGATGGTATGCGTGAGGATCTGAAAGCCTATCCCGAACTGGATAAAGCCCAGGTTATCTTGGGTGGTAGCAGTGGAGGCATGGGTGGACAGGCCACTGCCGATTTTGAAATCTATGGATATGATTTTACAGAAACAGATAAGGCAGCCGCTGAATTGAAAGAAGCTTTATTGAAAGTGAACGGTGTGTCTGAGGTGAATATCAGCCGTCAGGATTATCAGCCGGAATATCAGGTGGATTTTGATCGTGAAAAACTGGCTTTACATGGTTTGAATCTTTCTACAGCAGCTTTGTATCTGCGTAACCGTGTTAATGGTGCTTTATCTTCTTACTATCGGGAAGATGGTGACGAATATGATATCAAGGTGCGTTATGCTCCCCAGTTCCGTACCAGTATTGAAAGTTTGGAGAATATTCTGATTTATACCAATGAAGGTAAAGCGATTCGGGTGAAAGATATCGGCACGGTAGTGGAGCGTTCAGCTCCTCCTACTATTGAACGTAAAGACCGTGAACGTATTGTAACAGTATCTGCTGTGATTTCAGGTGCGCCTTTAGGTAGTGTGGTGGCAGCGGGTGAGTCTATTATTGATAAGATGGATTTACCTGGCGGTATCAGTATCCAGGTGGCAGGGTCTTATGAGGATCAGCAGGATTCATTCAGCGATCTGGGAACTTTGGCTGTTTTGATTATTATATTGGTATTTATTGTAATGGCTGCCCAGTTTGAGTCTCTGACCTATCCGTTTATCATTATGTTCTCTATTCCGTTTGCATTCAGTGGGGTATTGATGGCATTGTATGGAACGGGGACTACATTGAATGTCATGAGTTTGTTGGGAGGTATCATGTTGATTGGTATCGTAGTGAAGAATGGTATCGTGCTTATTGATTACATTACCTTATGTCGTGAGCGGGGTATGTCTGTTATTCATTCGGTCGTTGTTTCGGGCCGTAGTCGTTTACGTCCGGTTTTAATGACCACTTTGACCACTATTCTGGGCATGGTGCCGATGGCGATAGGAGGAGGGGAAGGTTCTGAAATGTGGCAGCCTTTAGGGGTGTCCGTAATCGGTGGTTTGACTGTATCTACCGTGCTCACCTTGATTTTGGTTCCGGTGCTCTACTGTTCATTTGCGGGTACAGGTATCAAGCGTAACCGTAAGAAGATGAAAGCTTCCCGTGAACTGAATGACTATTATCAAGCACATAAGACGGAGATGACCAAAGGCAAAAAAGAATAATTAATATAGTTGTTATCCGGATTGAAATGAATAGGAGACCGGATGACAGAACTTAAAATAAAAAATGGAATAATGAAATCAGTTTTCATCACTTTCGACCAAGCTTTTTACGAACGTATTCTGGCGTTGTTGGACCGTCAGAATTGTCGTGGATTCAGTTATTGGCAGCAGTTGCAGGGGCGCGGCTCTGTAAAAGGAGAACCGCATTATGGCAGTCACGCGTGGCCCAGTATGTGCTCGGCCATTATGACAGTGGTAGATGATACTAAAGTGGAGCCTTTATTGGACGCTTTGCATAAAATGGATAAGGAAACCGAACAATTGGGATTACGTGCTTTTGTGTGGAACATAGAAAAGACGATTTGAATCTGTCTTTTCATCATTAAAGAAAAAGACTGTTGCCCTCTTTCTGGCGCAGTCTTTTTTCTTTTTTTAGCCTCTATCATGAAGTACTCCGTCTAAAAAATCACTACTTTTGCGGTTAATTTACAAATATAGCAATATGAAAAACTATATACCGGCCACTTTTCTTCTCACTCTTATTGTAGTAGGAGTGTTAATGGGGCTGTATTTCCTCCCCTCCATGTCGGTGGGCGGCAAACCGTTGCGCAAGGTGGACCTGCTGGCTGATATCCGTCCGGATGTGGAAGAAGAAGTATGTGATTCCGACACCATTGTCCTTCCTCCTCCTGTAAAACCTATTTTTGTGGATACATGTAAAACGGGTATTACCTGTATTGAGGATTATTCGGATTCCACCATGCGGGGAATGAAACATTTTTATGAGGCACTTTCCAAAGTGAAAACCATGAAACGCCCTGTGCGTATCGCTTACTTCGGTGATTCTTTTATAGAAGCTGATATTTTTACTGCCGATTTGCGCGAAATGCTTCAACAAGAATTTGGTGGTTGCGGAGTGGGATATGTTCCTGTAACCTCTTCCATCAGCGGTTACCGTCCTACGGTACGCCATACTTTTGGGGGATGGAGCAGTCATTCATCCAATGACTCCGTTGGTTTTGATAAAATGCAGCAAGATATTTCCGGACATTATTTTTTTCCTCGTGAAGGTGCTTATGTACAGTTGAAAGGACAGAGTAAATACGCTTCCCGACTGGATACCTGTGAGGTTTCTACTTTTTATTTCCTGAATAAAGGTTTTGCCGCTGTCCGTTCTAAAGTGAATAATGCTGCGGAAGGAGAGTTGCATGAGGAAGTAGGAACAGGAGGTGTGCAGGCTGTTTCGGTGAGAGGAAGGATAGGACAAGTACGGTGGAGTGTGGAACAAGCTGATTCTGTTACTTTCTATGGAGTGGCTATGGACGGCAGGCAGGGAATATCTTTGGATAATTTTAGCGTACGTGGTAGCAGTGGGCTTCATTTACGTAGTATTCCTTTACATACGCTTTGCGATTTCCAACGTCTTCGTCCATACGATTTGATTGTGGTCCAATATGGTTTGAATGTGGCTACGGAACGGGGAGTAAAATACGATGGCTATAAGAAAGGGATGCTTTCGGTGATAGAACATTTGAAGACAGCTTTTCCTGAAACCAGCATTTTACTGGTCAGTGTGGGTGACCGTGAATATAAAAACGAGAATGGAGATCTCCGCACCATGCCCGGAGTCAAGAATCTTATCCGTTATCAACAGTCCATTGCGGCTGATAGCCATATCGCTTTTTGGAATATGTATGAGGCAATGGGAGGTCAAGGAAGCATTGTCGATATGATCGGGCAAAAAATGGCGAATCTTGATTATACCCATATCAATTTTAAGGGAGGCAAGCATTTGGCAGGTATCTTATTTGAAACATTGATGTATGGCAAAGAGCAATATGAAAGACGGAAAGCCTATGAGGAGGAATAACAGATTTCCTGGTCTGTCCGGTATAGCAATGGTATTGTTCCTGTTCTTGCTGTTTCCATGTCTTTATGCTCAGGATGCTATTCCGGCATTGTCCCGGCCGTTGGAGCCGCTTCGCATACCCGGTGAAACAAAGGAAATGCATCGGGGCATGCGGCTGATAACAGTACATGATTCACTTCCGGCGAGTTTTACTCATTCTTTGGATAATGTGATAGAAGATGAGAACCGTTCGCTTTCTCCTTTCTTTCAAAAGTTGAATGATATGACAGGACCGGTACGGATAGTCCATATAGGTGATTCTCATGTGCGGGGGCATCTTTATCCATTAATAACCCGTCGTCGTCTGGAACATGATTTTGGTGCTGAGGCTGTTTATCCTGATGTTATTTCATATCGTACCGGTGGGTTGGCACATGAAACGGGCGAACCGGGTATTGTTTATCATATGATTGGCATTAATGGAGCTACTTCTGTTACTTTTTCTGATGATGAAAAAATAAAAGAAATAGCTTCTTTGCATCCCGATCTGATTATTGTTTCTTTTGGAACCAATGAGGCACATAGCCGCCGTTATCTGGCTCAGGCTCACAAAATGCAGATAGGCAGACTGTTGGGTATGTTGAAAGCAGCCTGTCCTGAAGCGGCTTTTTTACTGACTACACCTCCCGGAGCATACGTGGGACGTCGTCGTGCACGTACCATTAATCCGAGAACCGTAACGGCGGCGCGTATTATAAAGGAGTATGCACAAGAGAATAAAATGGCAGTTTGGGATATGTATAATATAGTAGGAGGAAAGACAGATGCTTGTCGTAACTGGACGAAGCACCACATGCTTCGTGCGGATGGCATTCATTTCACTCCCGATGGATATCGTTTACAAGGTAATTTATTACATCAGGCACTGATTAAAGCGTATAATGAATATGTGGCAACTGGATTGGAGTAAACTGGCTGAGGTATTGACTTATAATGCCAAGCAACCGATGATTTTTAGCAGCGGCTTGTTTTTGTTTCTGTTTTTAGGCTTTAGCCTGATTTATATGTTATTGCAGAAGAAGGATACGGCACGCATCCTGTTTGTAACGCTGTTTTCTTATTATTTTTATTATAAGAGTAGCGGTTTTTATTTTTTCTTGCTGGGGGTGGTGACAGTGACGGATTTCTTGCTGGCAGGGCGTATGGCGAATACCGAAACTCAATGGAAACGGAGGGTTTTGCTGCTGGCAAGTCTGGGAATAAATTTAGGATTGCTCTGTTATTTCAAGTACACCAATTTCTTTTATCAGATACTGGCTCCTTTGTGGAATGGGAAATTCCAGCCGTTGGATATTTTCTTGCCGGTGGGAATATCGTTCTTCACTTTCCAGTCTTTAAGTTATACCATAGATGTTTACCGTCGTGAGCTGGTTCCTTTGAACAGGTTGCTGGATTATACATTTTATGTGTCTTTTTTTCCGCAGCTGGTAGCGGGGCCTATTGTACGTGCCCGCGATTTTATTCCTCAAATCAGGCAACCGCTGTTTGTTTCCTCGGAGATGTTTGGCACTGGTGTTTTCTTTATCATCAGCGGATTATTCAAGAAAGCTGTAATCTCCGATTATATCAGTGTAAATTTTGTGGAACGTATTTTTGATAATCCGGCTCTTTATTCCGGGGTTGAGAATTTGTTTGGTGTATATGGGTATGCTTTACAGATTTATTGTGACTTTTCCGGATATAGTGATATGGCTATCGGGTTTGCTTTGCTGTTGGGTTTCCGTTTCCCTATGAACTTTAATTCGCCTTATAAAGCCGATAGTATAACCGATTTCTGGCATCGTTGGCATATCTCTCTTTCTACATGGTTGCGAGATTACCTTTATATCTCATTGGGGGGAAACCGCAAGGGGAAGGTCCGTACTTATATTAATTTGTGCCTTACTATGTTGTTAGGTGGTTTGTGGCATGGTGCATCTTGGAATTTTGTGATATGGGGGGGATTTCATGGAATAGCACTGGCTGCACAGAAATTCTGGCGTAACTTGCTGCATAAGCCTAAGACGGCTGGCAGTAAGGGCATTCGTAAATTTTTTGCAGTTCTTGTTACTTTCAATTTTGTTTGTTTCTGCTGGATATTTTTCCGTAATACGACTTTTGAAGCTTCGGTTGTTATGTTGAAGCAGATATGTACAGCTTTCCATCCCGAGGTATTCATGCAGCTGATAGAAGGTTATTGGAAAGTGTTTGTTTTGATGGGAATAGGGTATTTGCTGCATTTTGCTCCTGATAGTTGGCAGAATGCGTGTTGTCGTGGAGTGGTAAAATTACCTTTATTGGGAAAGGCATTATTGTTGGTAGTACTGATTTATTTGGTTATCCAGATAAAGAGCAGTGATATTCAGCCGTTTATTTATTTCCAGTTCTAACGGAATAGTTATCAAATCGGGGGTCTGACTAGCTATCTTTTCAGACACCCTAAATACTATTCTAGTAAGTATTTATTAATGCATCTACGATCCCAATTTATACCTCTCTTTACAATTTTTGCAGGGATGCCTGCTAATATTATATTCGGTTCGTTGAATACTTTGGTTACAATACTTCCCCAACCCACAATACTGTTATCGGGTATTTTTGTATTTTTACCAATCTTTACATCTTTCCCTACCCATGCATGCTTGCCTATTTCTATACTTTGAGCAAAATTAATCGGTTCTCTCTTTAAATTTGTTATAGTATGTGCGTCGGTACACCAAATATCAATGCCCCAGCTTAATTGACTGTCTTCTCCTATGCTAACATTTGATTTATCTTCTTGTAAATATAAAGTAACTCCATTGATAACTACACGATTACCTATATCAACTCTACAATTATTGGCAACTCTTGAAACACCAGTTCCCAAACCGGGCAACTGGCCGATGATGAGTTTTAGTCCACTCATCCCTAGTATGTTGGAATAGTGTAAAATGATTGTTCCTAAATTAACCGTGTTATCGTTTCCCTTGATAATCAATAGAAAACCTTCGTTAAGAAGTAGTTTTTCAACATTCTATTCTGAATCGAAATGCATGGAAACATGATTGTTGTTTCCTGTAATTATGATATGGGATTGATGGATGATTTGATTGAATTGTTCATGATGGGAGGATATACAATCTATTTTCTTATGTGGTAAAATAATTGTAATTTCATTGCCTTGACCGTTGATGTTTTTCATCTCATCCTAATTTGATGGATTGTACAATTTTTTTATTTTATATTTGAAGAGTATTCTTGTATTATCGCGTTGGTTAGTTTAGAGAATATTTCCGGAGACAGTAAATAAAAAGGAGTGTCTTCTTTTTCTTTTTCAAAGCGTATAAATAGATGTTTGATGTCTCGAACTTCCGGATATTCATAAGCTTCTATTCTTTCTATATGTATTCCTTCTTGTTTCAATTGTTTTAATATGTGTTTCCATTGCTGCTTGGATAGGAACCGGCATACATCATATAAGGAGAGGGGTGTTCCGTCCGAAGCTGTTATGATAGTAGAAGTTATATTCATTTTGATGATTTGATGAGGACAAATATAGCAATAAAAAATTATATAGTTTATGGGGGCATTGACTAAATGCCAGAATATTATTTATTTTCAGTTCTCTTTATGATATAAAGTGGGGATGAAACTTGCAAACTTGCAAAACTTGCAGCACTTCCACACCCACACACGTGCGCGTACATTATAATGTGGAAAAATGAGAGAACATAAGGAGAATGTGACAAGCAAGGGTGGAGGAGGACAAACGGACGATGCAGGGGAGAGCTGAAATGGAGGAAAGCATGACGGAGCACAGAAAGTGGAGCGGGGAAAAGGGAGAGATGTGACAGGATCTTTGGTGGAAAGAGGAGGGGCCGTATAAGAAGAAAAAAGGAAAGCGGAAGACAGAAACCGGAATCGGACAGACACAGGTGGCAAAGGGATGACTGCCCGAATCTTCAGCAGGTACTTGTATAGGCCGGGCCTTCCGCCAATCATGCTGGTACAGCTTGTACAATCCTGGGGAGAACAAGCTGTCGGCATGAGGAATAACGTGTTATCAATCTAAATGGAACACGTTACTAACGTGCAGGCCTGTATGTTAGTAACGTATAGGGCCACACGTTACTAACTTTACGGAACACATGTTACTAACCTTTCGGAACATATGAACTGTATGAAGACGCACGGCATGGCATCCTGTTCCGAGGCACTGTCCTGCCAGAAGACCTGCCAGCTGCTGTTCTTCAGCCGGCACTGGCTGTAGTAATGGTCTTTTAAAGAAATTTCCTCATCAAGACGCATATATTTCGCAAAAGAGAAAAAACGTGAACAAGAAAACAGGAGGAGATCAGATCATTCACAGATCACAATAAAGAAATAGAGTGGAATTCTGGAACATATTATTTTGTTGCATTATAATGTACGCGCACGTGTGTGGGTGTGGAGATGCTGCAAGTTTTGCAAGTTTGCAAGTTTGCCTTCCGTTTTTCCGTCTTTTCTTGTTTTCCGTCTGCTGTTTTCGTATGGGCCCCTTCCTTTTTTCCGTCCTTATACGCGCGTGCGAATATTATAATGTGTGTGTCTTTTTCCTCCGGTGTCCTCCGTTATAAAAACATGCTTTGTAACACATCTGTTATTCAGAGTATTACAAAAAAGTTTCAGGAAATCCGTATAATTTTTCCTTCGTATGTTTGCTGGTAATCGTTAAAAGGTCTACCTTTGCATCCGCAATCGAGAGAGATGCGGCACTTCAGACAGTGTGTGACTGACTTGGTGA